>JAGATW010000050.1 GCA_017621085.1 Clostridia bacterium
ATGTATTATCTTGACGCAGAAGAAACAAAGACAGAGGTTATAGGCGTTTCCTATAACGATGTTGTAGAAATCAAAAACGCAGATAACGCACAATAAAATCAATATTTTCTAATAACAGAGGCTGTTGAAAAACAACAGCCTCTGTTTATTTGGTGTCTTTTAGGCGTGGAAATAAACCCCTAGTTTTACTAGGGGAAAAAGACGCGAGAAACTGCAATGAATTTGGGCGAGCTTTATGCAAGCCCATAAAAAAACAAGCCTCCCCTGTGTAAGGGGAGGTGGATTGCGAAGCAAGACGGAAGGGTTGTAAGATTATGAGGAACAATCCCACAGTCAGCAAAGCTGACGCCCCTTAGCAGGGCACGACCATTTTGTCCCCTTGGGACATTTCCCCTAGCAGGGGAATCTTCCCTTTACACAAAGGAGCCTAAAATCAGTCCGTTTTACGGAGTGCTGTGCGTGTAATGCTATGATAGAATTTCAGTACCTACCCACGAGGTTAAGCCTGTAATGTCCCCTTCTATGGGTGTGCATACCACCGGTTGCACTGGTGGTTATGATTTATGTATGTGACTAATAGTGTCGTGACTTTTTAATGATTATTTGTTATAATAATTAAAAAAGGAGGGGGATATATGACCTTTGGCGAAAAGCTTAAAAAATTAAGAGCAAGTAAAAATATTACCCAAGAGGACCTTGCCGAAAAAATCTATGTTACAAGAACAGCGGTTTCAAAATGGGAGTCCGAAAGAGGCTACCCAAGTATAGACTCACTTAAGGAAATAGCCCGTTTTTTCTCCGTAACAGTAGATGAGCTTTTGTCCTCTGATGAGATACTTATAATAGCAGAGGAAAATCAAAAAAGGACCGAAAAGGCCTTTTGCGATTTGCTCTTTGGACTGCTTGATATTTGTATGTCCTTGCTTTTGTTTTTGCCCTTACTTGCCAATAAAGGAGAGGGCATAATTAAAGTAGCCTCGCTTTTAACACTTGACGGAGTGGAGCTATATATAAAAATATCATATTTTGTCTCTGTGACAATTATGGTAGCATTTGGACTTTTAACACTTGCCTTGCAAAAATGGGAAAATGCTATTTGGGTGAAAATTAAATCCAAAATATCTTTAGCATTTAGTATAGCTACAACGCTTCTTTTCATTGTTAGCAGGCAACCCTATGCGTCCGTGCTTGTTTTTTCTTTACTTGTTATTAAGACAGTTATATTAATAAAACGCAAATGAAACCAATTGTATCACGGACGTGACATAACGTTTCTTGTGCTTTTTCCCCACCTTTGCTAAACTGAGCTTAAAGGGGGAAAGGAAAATGAAAAGAAAAAATTTTTATATAGCACTATGCTTGCTTACAATGTTTATTATATGGACCTTGCTTGTATGCTTTGCTGATGTAAGAGCAATAGGTCCACGTTTTTCAAGGGTAGGATTTAGCACATTAAATGAATTTGTACACACTCTTACAGGCACAAATATGCTCCTTTATGAAATAACCGATTGGTTAGGACTTGTGCCAATTGCAACAGCCCTTGGCTTTGCCATTTTTGGTCTTGTGCAATTAATAAAACGAAAAAGTCTATTTAAGGTAGATTACAATATTCTTGCTCTTGGCGTATTTTATATAATCGTAATATGGGTTTATATTTTATTTGAGCTTGTCATCATTAATTATAGACCCGTACTAATAAACGGATATCTTGAAGCCTCATATCCGTCATCAACTACAATGCTTGTCATAAGCGTAATGACAACTGCAATAATGCAATTTGAAATTCGCATTAAAAACCACCTTTTTAGAAAAATTATTTGTTCTGCAATTTCTATTTTTGTCGCATTTATGGTAATTGGTAGATTAATATCAGGTGTCCATTGGATTTCCGATATCATCGGTGGCGCACTTTTCAGCTTAGGAATTGTAATTATGTATCATTATTTCGTGGTTGACAAGCTCTAATAAAATGAGTATACTATAAATAGTGGCAAATGTATCATCAGTTAAGCCTTCCTTGGAAGAGAACACTGTTAGGTATATTTGCCACTTTTACTTGCATTTGAATATATAAGGAACAGGCTTTGCTTGTTCCTTTTTCTATAAGAAATACGAAAAACATTATGGTGTCGTGGCTTTAGTACAGTACAAGCTTTACAAAAAAATCAATCAATGATATAATTATAATAACCAAGGGGACCAAGGTTATTTGTATGGAAAGTAAAAGCAGAAAGGAAAGGGCTATGATTTATTTAAAAAGCTTTCAAATACCTACAAGAGAAGCAGAGGAAAACTATTTCTTCCCTCCCAGCAATGCAAAGGCGAGAAGAACCTGTTACACTACACGATATCCCTTTGGATTGTTTAGATATCGTGAGCTTCCTATGTTTTATTTTGAAGATATAACCATTTTTTGTGGCAACAACGGAAGTGGCAAAAGTAGCATATTAAATATTATTGCTGAAAAATTAGAGTTAGAGAGAAGTACCCCATTCAATCGTTCTGATTTTTTTGAGGACTATGTAGAGCTATGTGAATATCAGCTTGACAGACCAATCCCTAAAAGCAGCAAGATTATTACCAGCGATGGTGTATTTGAAAGGGTTCTTGACATTCGTCGCATTAATGATGGTATTGATAGCAAAAGAGCCGATTTGATTGACGAATATATTGACGAAAATGGACCGAATGCTAAGTCTAATTATTTACAGGGCTTAGATGACTATGATAGGTGGAAGCGAATCAAGGATATGCGAACTAATAATCAATCTCGTTTTTTGAAAGCAAATTTAATGCGAAATATTCAAGAACGTTCAAATGGTGAGAGTGCATTGTCGTATTTTGTTGACTCCATACAAGAAAACGCAGTATATTTATTAGATGAACCGGAAAACAGCTTGTCTCCACAAAACCAATTACAGTTAAAATACTTCATTGAGGATTCGGTGAAAAATTTCGGTTGTCAATTTGTAATTTCTACACACTCTCCATTTTTGCTTTCTCTAAGAGGTGCAAAAATATATGACATAGACGAAACTCCACCCGTGGAGAAAAAATGGACTGAGCTTGAATCCGTAAAAGCATATTACGAATTTTTCATTTCGCAAAAGAATAAATTTGAGTAAAAATCATAGGGCAGAATTTCTGCCCTTTTCTTTATATTCGGTAATTAAAAAACATCATTGAAAAGCACGTTATTATGTGGTACAATATAACAAAAGGTGGTGTAAAATATGAAATACAAAAATCCTATTATTCCGGGGTTTAATCCTGACCCGAGTATATGTCGTGTAGGCGAGGACTTTTACCTCGTTACCTCTACATTTGAATATTTTCCGGGAGTTCCTATTTATCATAGTAAAAACCTTGTAAATTGGGAGCTAATTAACTATTGCCTCGTTACCGATACTCAGCTTCCGTTAAAGGGTGCAGAAGCATCGGGTGGCATTTATGCGCCTACTATTAGATATAATGACGGTGTCTTTTTTATGACTACCACAAATGTTTCAAACGGTGGCAATTTTATTGTACATACTAAGGACATTTACGGAAAGTGGAGCGAGCCTGCATATGTTGACCAAGGGGGAATTGACCCATCACTGTTTTGGGATGATGATGGAGTATGCTACTTTGTGTCAAATGGCTTAGACGAACAGGACAGAGTATCTATTTTCCTTTGTCAGCTTGACCCATTTATAGGTAAAAAGCATACACCAACAACCCTTATTTCCTATGGCTGTGGTGGAAGATATCCCGAAGCCCCACACATATATAAAAAGGACGGCTACTATTATTTAATGCTTGCAGAGGGCGGCACAGAGTATGGTCATATGGAAACTATGCAACGCTCTAAAAATATATATGGACCATATGAAAAATGCCCTCATAACCCAATACTTACTCACCGTGATACCCCCGGTCCTATTCAAGCAACAGGACACGCTGATATAGTACAGGACCAAAACGGAAATTGGTGGCTTGTGTGCCTTGCCATAAGACCTATTAAAAATGTACAGCTTCATAATTTGGGACGAGAAAGCTTTTTATCTCCACTTGTTTGGGACAAGGATGGCTGGCCCGTTGTTGGAAATGATGGCAAAATTGATTTTGAAATGGAAGGACCTCTCCCCGGACCCACACCACAGAGTGTAAGTCGTGACTTTAGCGATAGCTTTGATGGGGACACACTAAATTTAAAATGGAGCTTTGTTCGTAACCCAATAAGAGAAAACTACATTTTAGAAAAGGGACGTCTTATTCTAAAGGGTGGAAATGACGACCTTTCCACAAATTGTGGACATCCAACAATGATAGCTCTGCGCCAAGAGGAATTTGATATGGAAATAGTCGCACACCAGGAGGGCGAAATACAAGAGGGTCAACGTGCAGGACTTAGCGCCTTTTACAATAACGACTACCACTACGATATTTTTATAACTAAGGACAAAAACGCTCACACAGTTTGCCTACGCAAGCGCGTTGCCGATATTGATGTTGTCGTTAATTCTTGCCGGGTTGAGTATAATGGCTCAATTAAATTTAAAATTGTATCAAACGACGAATGGTACACCTTCTTTTACGAAAGTAACGGAGAATTTAAAGAGCTTGGCAAGGGCGCAACCTCTTTGCTTTCTACCGAAACAAATGGCAGAAGCTTTACAGGAACATTCTTTGGCGTATTTTGTGAAAACGGCACAATCGCTGTAAAAAGCGTTTCTTTAAAAGCACTTTAATAAGGCTAAGCAAGGCTTTGGTAATACAGAGCATGGTTTTGGCAAAAAAGCAACCGTCGGTTGACACATTGAAAGCTCTTGGTTAATGGAGGGTAACCGTGATTTGTGCTATAATGTAAGTACAAAAAGAGCCAAGAGCTTTTGAAAAACAAAAGAGGTGTTTTTATGATTTTAGCTGACAAAATTATTAAGCTACGAAAAAAGAACGGCTGGTCGCAAGAGGAGCTTGCTGAAAAGATGAACGTTTCTCGTCAAGCTGTTTCAAAGTGGGAGAGCGCACAGACCGTTCCCGACTTGGAAAAGATATTACAGCTCTCTGTGTTGCTCGGAGTAACTACCGATTATCTTTTGAAGGACGAGATTGAGGAAGAAGAATTAATCAATGATGATTCCTCGGATACAGCTGTAAAAAGAATTTCCATAGAAGAAGCCAACGCATATATTGAGCAAAGAAAAAAGGCATCCTTGCGTATCGCCCTTGCCACATTTCTATGTATACTTTCTCCTATAGCACTTATTATATTGGGCATGCTATCGGAGCTACCTAATCCTATCGTATCAGAAATTACAGCTGGAGTTGTTGGATTAACCGTTCTTTTCGGATTTATTATTTGCGCAGTACCTATTTATATTTACTGCGGCTTTAAAAATCAGCCTTATGAGTTCCTTGATAAAGATATCCCCTTTGAGCTTGAGTACGGTGTCAAGGGGTTTGTTACAGAAAAGAAAAATGCCTTTAGACCAACCTATATTGCATATAACATAATCGCAACGTGCATGTGTATTTTCTCCGTTGTTCCGTTGATATTATTATCCTTTACTGAAAATGAGATACTTGTTGCGGCGGCACTTGCTTTGCTTATGGTTATTGTAGGCATAGGAGTCGGAATGTTTATTGTGGCAGGAACACAGAATGCAAGTATGCAAAAGCTTTTGAAGGAGGGAGAATTTACAGAGAAAGAAAAGAAGAGAGCAGGACTTAAAGAGGCTGTTGGATTTTGCTATTGGGGAATTTTGACTGCGATTTTTCTTACTGTAAGCTTTCTTACGAATTGTTGGAATTTATCTTGGATTATATTTGCCATAGGTGGTGTTTTGTTCCCAATAGTGATGTGCATTTGCAACCTTATTGCAGATAAAAAGAAGGATTAAAAGAGAATTTGATAAAAGGCTTAGCCTACTGATAGTTAAAGCCTTTACCTATACAAAAAGAACCAAGCTCCAAGCAAAGGACTTGGTCCTTTTTTGGTGTTTGACAAAGGAGCTGTTTAGTGATATAATTATTTTAAGATAGACTTAAAGGGAGATTGCTATGGAAAATAATAAAAAGCTAACTGAAGCGATAGATAATTTTGAAAATCTTAAATACGAGCAATTTATAAATGAATTAAACAGTGGCAAAATTAAGAAAATGTCATTTTTAGTAAAGGGCTACGGACATTACAAAAATTGCTCCATTGTCTTGGAAAATGCCATAACTAAGGATGGCAAAATCATAACAGTTACCCTTGCAAAAAATGAAGAATGCGCCTTTTATGGCAACATTAACGAAAGCGAAAAGCTATTTAACATAAAAGGCAAGGGCACATTTACCTTAAAGGAAATGTGGGACAAGCTTGAAATTAAGGAAATTGTCCGTAATTAAATCAAAAAAGGAACGGTTTATGAGCCTTCTCATAAGAAAGATTACAATTTGTAGGGACCGGCGTCCTCGACGGTCCGTGACACATAAATTTCGGCAGAGAATTGTTTTCTCTGACGATTTGTGTTATAATGGGGCTAACAGAAAGCCTCCCGGAGGGAGCCTTTGGATGCGTGCAACCATAGGGGTATGGGCTTTGCCCGAAGCATTTGTAAAACAAATGCGAAACCGGCGATAAACCGGAATGATAAATAAGAATTTGACGAGGAAAACGTATATGAAATACAAAGGAACTCTTATTGTTGTTAAAGATTGTAACCGTGCGTTGAAGTTCTATAGTGATATGTTTGGATTTCAACTTC
>JAGATW010000051.1 GCA_017621085.1 Clostridia bacterium
ATAAAATACGCAATCTGAAAGTTGATTTATATCTCGAATTTAAGACGTATAATATTATACACACAAAATACAGGTTTTGTCAAGTCTTTTTTTCTGCAAATGTCTATTTTTTTCTCGTCAAGTTAGACTTTTTGCCATTTTTGGCGACCCTGTGTGCGTTTTTTGTGGGTTTTCCACTTGATTTTTGTGTAAATTTTTTATTATCATTTACACCGTTTTTGGTGTTTTTGTCCTTTTTAGGTGTGTTTTTTGATGTTGCCCTTTGCTTTGAGATGCTTGTATTCTTTACATTTTTATTATAATACTCAGAGCCTACACGCATATCGGGACGTACAAGACAGCCACCCTCAAAGCCGATTAGGTCCTCTCTGCCCGCCTTTATTAACGCCTCTCTTACAAGATTGCGATTTTCTGGTCGCTTATACTGTAAAAGCGCTCTTTGCATTAGCTTTTCCCTGTAATCATCGGGTGCGTAAACTCTTTTCATAGTTAAAGGGTTTATGCCTGTGTAGTACATAACGGTAGAGGCAGTACCAGGAGTTGGGTAAAAGTCCTGTACCTGCTCGGGGTTTAAGCCTAAATCCTTTAGGTAAAGGGCTAATTCAACTGCGTCCTTCATTTCACTACCCGGGTGCGAGGACATAAGGTAAGGGACTAAATATTGCTCCTTGCCACATTCCTTACATAATTTAAAGTATTTTTCTCTAAATTTATCGTAAACGGAAATATCGGGCTTGCCCATATGCTTAAGAACATTTGATGAGCAATGCTCGGGGGCAACCTTTAATTGACCGCTTATATGCTCTCTTACCAGCTTTTTAAAGAAAGCATCGGATTTGTCATACATCATATAGTCAAATCTGATACCTGACCTTATAAATACCTTTTTAATTTTAGGAATAGCTTGAATTTTGTTTAAAAGCTCAATATATTCACTATGGTCAACCTCTAAATTTGGACACGGGGTTGGGACTAAGCACTTTCTTTCAGAGCAAACACCCTTTTCAAGCTGCTTTTTACAGGCGGGGTATCTGAAGTTGGCTGTCGGTCCGCCTACGTCGTGTATGTAGCCCTTAAAATCAGGCATAGAGGCTATAATTTCTGCTTCCTTAACAACGCTTTCTATACTGCGTGAGCGCACACTACGTCCTTGGTGAAAGGCAAGGGCGCAAAAGTTACATCCACCAAAGCAGCCACGATTGTGAGTAATTGAGAATTTAACCTCGCTAATTGCAGGCACTCCACCATCTTTTTCGTACACAGGGTGGTAGTTTCTCATATATGGTAGTGCATAAACCTTGTCAAGCTCCTCTCTTTCAAGAGGGTATGCAGGTGGGTTTTGCACAAGCTTTTTATTGTCG
Organism: Clostridia bacterium; assembly: GCA_017621085.1. Lineage (GTDB taxonomy): Bacteria > Bacillota > Clostridia > Oscillospirales > CAG-272 > RGIG2000. The sequence continues at coordinate 1,362 of JAGATW010000051.1, forward strand.
TAATATTCAATTATCGCCTTACCGTTTATGGCATCTTGATTTTTATATTGTATGCCAAAGGCACGTGCGTATTCCTCGGGGCTTTCCTTAATTACATTAAAGTCAAGCTCACAGGCAACGGGGAAGCATACCTCGTCCTCTCTTTTGGCAAGGTAACAGCAGCCTCTTTCCCCACGTATCTTTTTTACAGGCACACCCTTGTCAAGAAGCTTGGCTATTTTAAGAATAATGCTCTCGCCCATTCCGTATGTAAGAATATCGGCACGGCTATCTACTAAAACGGAGCGTCTTATTTTGTTGTCCCAATAGTCATAATGGGCAAATCTGCGTAAAGACGCCTCAATGCCACCTATAATAATAGGCACATCTCCATAAGCCTCTCTTATTCTGTTGCAGTAAACAATTACTGCCCTATCGGGACGAAGTCCCATTTTTCCGCCCGGGGAATAGTAGTCATAGGAGCGCTTCTTTTTAGATGCTGTGTAGTGTGCAACCATTGAGTCGATATTACCTGCACTTACTAAAAAGCCAAGACGTGGCTTGCCGAATTTTTTAAATTCGTCACAGCTTTTATAATCAGGCTGAGCCAAAAAAGCTACTCTAAAGCCTTCGTTTTCAAGCACTCTTGTTATAATTGACGCACCAAAGGAAGGATGGTCAACATAGGCATCTCCGTTTACATAAACGAAGTCAACCTCGTCCCAGCCTCGCTCAGAGCATTCCTTAGCACTAATAGGCAAAAAGCCCTTTTCACTCATAAAGCTCTCCATTTCTAAAAGTTTAATACACCCACATAAGAATGTGAAATTAATTTGTTTCCCATTTTGTTTGTGGATGCTTTTGCGGGAGGATGATATCCTCCCCTACAATGTATGTGGAATTTAATTTGTTACCCGTTTTGCTTGTGGGTGTTGTTAGTTTTTCACGAAAGAACAATGTTCTTCCCTACAAGAAATTCTGTTTTGTTTATTGGTATTACACCTAATCCGTCGCCAAAGGCGACAGATCGGAAGAGAAAACGTCTGAACTCCAGTCACAGTACAATAT
>JAGATW010000052.1 GCA_017621085.1 Clostridia bacterium
TACGGAAGCCGTCAAAGAAGTTAAGAACAGGAACTCTACCCTTAATTGTAGAAAGGTGAGCAACAGCGCCCAAGTCCATAACCTCCTGTGGGTTTGTACAAGCCATCATAGCATAACCTGTTTGACGGCAAGCATAAACGTCGGAGTGGTCACCAAAAATGTTAAGTGCGTGTGAAGCTACGCAACGTGCTGATACGTGAATAACGTTTGGAAGCAATTCACCTGCTATCTTATACATGTTAGGAATCATCAAAAGAAGACCCTGTGATGCTGTGTAGGTTGTTGTAAGCGCACCTGCTGCAAGGGAGCCGTGAACTGTACCGGCTGCACCAGCCTCAGACTGCATTTCTGTAACCTTTACTGTTTCACCAAAAATGTTCTTTAAGCCGGTAGCTGACCAAGAGTCAGTTAACTCAGCCATAACACTTGATGGTGTGATTGGGTAAATAGCTGCAACCTCTGTAAACGCATAGCTGACAGTAGCGGCAGCGGTATTACCATCCATTGACTGCTTTTTTCTTGTTATCATAAAAACCTCCAAGTTTTAATTAATCTTTTGAATGCGCGAAAAAGCTTGTCCGTTTTTGCACGCACACTGTTATTTTAGCACTTTTAAGAAGCTTTTTCAATAGTTAAAATGTACTTTTTACAATTATTTGAACAAATTTGTCATTTTAATTAAAAAAATCTCCAAAAATTGCCTGTTAATATGCTATTTTTCATATGTTTTTAAAATCACCTTAGAAAACTAACGATTTTTTATATCTCTTCTACCTCAAAATCATCAAGGCTTGATTCGTTCAAGGCACTTTTTTGTATGTTGCCCTTTACTCTTTCAAAATATTGTATCTTTTGTCTTACAAGCTGTGTCAGCATATTTTGAATGCTTAAGCCCTCGCTTTTTGATACAGAGGATAGCTTTTTTGCCATTTCCTCGTTCAGCTTTAATTTGAAGGTGTAGTTCTTTTTCATATTTTTTCCTTTCTTGGCAGAGGCAAAGCTCTGCTTAAATTTTAGCAGTATAGTTTTTTGTGTAGTTCTTTATTGTACACCTCATCCACCGCAAGCGGTCTTCCTTCTCCCACCTTAGAAGGCTATTTTGTGTTATTTTCTATATTTTAGCATATTTTTCTTGATTTGTGTTTGGTAATATGATAAAATTTTCAGTAAGAACGATTATGTGAGGTGGATTTATGATAAGCTATGCCTATACTGCGGGGCTTTTTGGTATTGACAGCTATGAGGTAACGGTTGAGTGCCATTCAGATGTAAAGCTTTCCGTTTTTGAAATTGTCGGCTTGCCCGACAATGCCGTAAAAGAGGCAAAGGAGCGCGTGCGTGCTGCTTTTGTAAACTCGCGTCTTCCCTTTCCGGACAGAGAAATTATTGTAAATCTTGCTCCTGCCGATATGCGTAAAGAGGGCTCGTCCTTTGACCTTGCTATTCTTGTTAGCATTTTGATTAATACGGATCAGCTTGAAAATGCACATTTGGCAAATGATGCTTGCTTTATCGGTGAGCTTTCTCTTTCAGGTGATATAAGACGGGTAAACGGTGTTTTATGTATGGCAATTGCCGCAAAAAACGCAGGGAGAAAAAAGATATTTGTGCCTTACGAAAACGCACAAGAGGCAAGCGTTGTTTCGGGCATTGAGGTTTACGGAGTTAAAAATGTGCTTGAAATTGTTGACCACTTTAACGGACTTCGCCCACTTACCCCTGTTACATATGAGCCAAACGAAAATGAGGATAGCTTAAAATACCCTGACTTTAAGGATGTTTTAGGGCAAAAGGGTGCTAAGCGTGCTGCTGAAATTGCGGCAGCCGGTGGACATAACCTTTTGTTAATCGGCCCACCCGGTACGGGAAAATCAATGATTGCCAAGCGTATTCCCTCTATTTTGCCTGAAATGACCTTTGAGGAATCTATTGAAACAACTAAGGTACATTCAATCTCCGGTCTTTTGCCCTCAGATGCTTCCTTGATAAGAACACGTCCCTTCCGTTCCCCTCACCATACAATGTCTGCCCCTGCTCTTGCAGGCGGTGGTAAAATTCCTATGCCGGGTGAAGTTTCCTTGGCTAACAACGGAGTTTTGTTCCTTGATGAGCTACCCGAATTTAACAGACAAGTAACGGAGTCCCTGCGTCAGCCCTTAGAGGACGGAAAAATTACTATTACAAGGACTATGGGACGACTAACCTACCCATGCTCCTTTATGCTTGTATGTGCAATGAACCCTTGTAAATGCGGATACTTCGGTCATCCAACTAAGGAATGCACCTGTAAGCCTACCGATATTAAAAAGTACATTTCCAAAATCAGCGGTCCTTTGCTTGATAGAATTGATATTCAAATAGAGGTGCCCTCTCTTAACTATAAGGAAATGTCCCAAAAGGAAGAAAGCGAAAGCTCCGCCGCTATAAGAGAGCGCGTAAACAAGGCGCGTAAAATTATGCAAGAGCGATTTAAGGATGAAAAAACGGAGGTTGGTAATCAAATAACCTGTAATGCTCAAATGGAAGCCAAGCACATAAGAAAATATTGTAAGCTTTCAAGCGACTGCTCCTCTCTTATGGAGCAAGCCTTTAATGCTCTTGGGCTTAGTGCAAGAGGACACGACAGAATTTTGCGTCTTGCCCGTACAATTGCCGACCTTGCAGATTGCAAGGAAATTGAGCCTTGCCACATTGCCGAGGCAATTCAACTGCGCTCCCTTGACAAAAAGTACTTTAAATAAGCAAAACGCACGGAAGCTCCGTGCGTTTTTTAGGTAGTAATGAACCTATAAAGGATGGTGGTTAGGTTAGCTTAATGGTGCAAATTTCAATATCGTATTCAAAAGCTTCATTCAAAATTTTTACTCTTTTGGGAGTGGAGTTTTCTCCTAAGGTTATTTGAAAGTGGGTGCCGTTTTGCTCAAAGGTTAAAACGCTTTTTCCCTTTTCGTCCCAAGCCCCTGTTAGATATTCCTCGCTTTGAGAAAATATTGAGGCAATGGCGCACACGCCCTTCAGGCTTTCCTTGCTCATTTCAATTTTCAGGTCATTGTAGGCTACATAGGCACCGTCTTTTGTAATTTCAAATTCTATGCCCTGTGCATCAATCGGCTCTAATACCCTTATTTTACAAAGGTCGGCGGTTTTTATAATTTCCGTTTTGTATTTTTCGTTTATTTTGCACTCGGCTACAATGTCTTTATTTTGATAATCAAGTATGCCGTAATTTCGTGTGCAGCTGCAAATTAAGGCTACCAAAATCAGGGTTAATGTTAATAATATTTTCTTCATATATTTCTCCTTGGTATTAAAATATATGAAAGCAATTATTAATTTATCACCATAGCTAAAACGGTCATATCGTCCCTTGTGCCACGTCGTCTTGCCTCTTGCATTATTCCTTGAGATAATTCCTTTGGGTCGTCCCCCTTAAAATCCGTTAAGTATTGCATAATCCATCTGCTGTCCTGCTTAGACGGTACTACTCCGTCGCTTACCATTACGCAAATATCTCCCTTGTTAAAGGTACAGGAAAGCTCCTCTGCATCTAAGCTTTTCATAATACCGATGGGCGCGGTTTTTGATTGTAGCTTAAAGACGTTTTCCCCTCTTTTTACAAATGACGGACAAGCCCCGCTTTTAATAAAGCTTCCCTCTCCGTTTATAAGGTCAAGCTCGAATATATCAACGGTTGATGAGCATTCCACATTCTTTGCTCTTATAAGGTTATTAAGCATTGATAAAACAAGCTCCTTTTCACTTGTTACCGATAGCATTTTATTAAGCAAATCAATACATAGCTGTGATGTTAATTGAGCTTGCCTGCCACTGCCCATTCCGTCACAAATTATCATATATTGCTTTGAGCCGTTTTCAAAGCATAGGCTGCTGTCCCCGTTTATTTCTCCGTCATCCTTTGTGTAGGATTTAGCTGAAATATCTACCTTAAATTTGTTTTCTCCCTCTATTTTAAGAGTGGCATAGCCATTCTCCTCGGTTATTACGGGCTCTTTTAGGGACATGCACAAGCATTTTTCCATTTCGTGTCTTAATTCAAGAGCTGTGCATTTGCTCCTTTGTATATCAACTCCTGTTGCTATCACCCTTTTAAGTCCCTGTCCCACTACTTCAATCTTTTCGCAAACAAGACCGCATTTAGCGCTTGCTCGAATTGCCTTGTCCGTTAGCTCTCTGTCAACTGATATTTCCATATCTTTTTTAAAGATTGAGTCCATCATTTTGGAAACGGACTCGTAATCCTGTGCGCAAACGTCAAGCTTATCGTTTTTCACGCTTTGGGCAAGGACCTCCTTGTTTTTTGCGTTTAATTCCTCCATTATTTTATCAATATTGGGGCAACGGTGTAAAAACTTTTCCTCAACGTCACCCTTTTTAACCTGCTTGCGAATAAACAGCGCTTCTCCCATTCTGTTAATGTTATTCTCTGTTGTGTTTATATCTCTGCTCCAGCAAATATTGTTTTTGGGACATACACAGCAATGACCCTCGCATATTTCAAGCGCCATATCAAGATACCCTCTTTTATCAGGGTTTTTTGTTCTTTGGGAAACCTTTTTTAATGATTTTGAAACATTTGAAAAGGCTTGGCTAAGAGAAGAAACTCTCTCCTTTATTTCGTTGCTTCTGTTTTCTAAGTGGTAAACAACCATTCCCTTGTCCTGCTCTTTATTTATTACAATGGGCTTTGGCAACACCTCAAATCTCAGTAAGGGGTACATAATTAAGGATGCTGCAAGAATTTCAGGTGTTAAATAAATTACCGCCTCGTAGCCTAAGATACTGATTGCGTAGCCAAGGCTTAAAATAAAGGAGCTCATTATGGCAAGATACGGGGACAAGGACCACAAAAAGCCCGACACAATTCCACATATACCTAAAACTGCGCTTAACACTCCACCTTGAGCACAGCCTAAAAGCAAGCCAAGGGCTGCTCCCTTAACTCCACCGTAATTTTTGGAAATATAAAGAACTGTGCCATAGGAAAGAGCTATTGTAAAATCAATTCCACCTAATTCCTTGCCACTTAAAAAATATATGATGCAAAAAAGAAGTGCGCAGGCTCCAAACAAAAAGCTTTTCTTTTCCTTGTCTTCAAACAGTCCACACAGGCAGTAGGTCATAATGCTTACAAAAACCGTATTGAATATAAGGACAAAAACATCATAGTAAAGGTAGCCATTGTAAATAACGGTATAAATGCCAATGCCAAGAGTAACTAAGGCTGTTACCACAACTCTTAATTCAATTCCCTCATTAAATAAGATATCGGCTATTCTCTTTCCGTTGGTAGCTCCTAATTCCGTTTTTTTATAATCTGTTTTTTTAATAAAGGATGCGGACATACGAAGTCCCGTCAATGCCACTAATGCCACAAGATACGGAATACTTGCATCCATTAAAAATACAACGGACAAAACAGCTCCCGCTAAGGCAAAGGGCATCTTCTTTTTTGTACTACCCACTAAGGCTATTCCAAATGGGTATGTACCAAACAAAAATCTGACAGGCGTTAAGGCAAAGCAAGCAGCGAAAAGCAAAACCTCAAAAAATATTTCCTTAGCTCCCTCTGACAATTGTATTCTTTTTTTAATTCCCTTGAAATTTGTTTCAACCATTTTTTCCTCCTTTGTTGGCGCAAATGCCACAAAATATTTTCATTTTAATTATACAGGCACTCAAATACAGTTTTTGTCGCTTGGGGAATGGTGAAAATAATTATTTTTAGGGAATTTTCCTTTTCTTTTCTTGCATAGTGTCTGTCAAGACAAAATCAGGGAAATTTTTGTTGAAAAATTTTTAACATATTTATTGTAATTAATGAATATTAATGGTATAATTTTCTTGTGTAAATCACGGAAACGGAGTTAATTATGACTAAAGAATTTACTTGTTGCTTTACAGGACACAGAGTTGTTGGAAATGACCTTAGTATAGACACCTTAAGACGTGGCATTGAGTATTTGGTAAATAAGGGCGTTTATATTTTTATAGCCGGTGGCGCATTGGGCTTTGATACTATTTGCGCACAACAGGTTTTATTAATGAAGGAAAAATATCCTCAAATACAGCTTCACATATATGCTCCTTGTAATAATCAAACAGAGCGTTGGAAAATGTCAGACATTAAAATTTATGAGGAAATTCTTAAAAAGGCTGACTTTGTTGATATGCCCGATTTTCCATATTATGTTGGTTGTATGAAGGACAGAAATTATAAAATGGTTGATAGCTCTGCATATTGTATTGCTTACTTAAATACCACATCTCAATCAGGCACTGCTCAAACTGTACGCTATGCAAAATCCAAGCATTTAACAATATACAATATAGCAGGTAAGGAATGAGTAAGGTTACATGGCAGGGTGGCGCCTTAGTTGCCCCTGTCCCCGGTGTTATGGTTTCCTGTGGGGATATGGAAAAATCAAATATTATTACCGTTGCTTGGTGCGGTATTACAAACACTGTACCGCCAAAAACCTATATTTCAGTTCGTCCTTCGCGCTATTCCTATGATATTATTAAGGAAAGCGGAGAGTTTGTTATTAACCTAACTCCTGCCACTCTTGCAAAAAAAGCAGATTTTTGCGGAATGTACACAGGCAAAAAGGTGGACAAGTTTGAAAAGTGCGGCTTTACTAAGGAAAGGGCGAGTAAATTAAACGCGCCTATGATTGGGGAATGCCCAATTTCCATTGAGTGTAAGGTAACGGACATTATTCCTCTTGGCTCACATCATATGTTTTTAGCCGACATTGTGGCTGTAAATGTGGAAAAGAGTATGCTTGAGGGGGACAAGCTTTGTATAAATCGCGCTCATTTGTGCGCCTTTGCACACGGAGAATATTACAAGCTTGGGGAACGAATTGGAAAATTTGGCTTTTCGGTAAAAAATAAAAGAAAAAATAAAGCTGATAAATCAGCAAAAAAATAAGAGGTAAACTATGATTTTTGAAAATGGCGAAAGAATTGTTTTTGCAGGTGACTCTGTTACTGACTGTGGCAGAAAGCGTCCTTTTGGTGAGGGACTTTGGGAGGGCGTTGGCAACGGATATGTAAGAAACGTTGACTCAATTTTATCTGTTCTCTACCCCGAAAAGCTTTTACATATTACAAACGTTGGCTGTGGCGGTGCTACAAGTGCCGATATGCTAAGAGATTGGGAAACAAATGTTGAAGCCTTAAATCCTGACTGGGTATTTGTTATGATTGGTATAAATGATATTTGGCGTCAATTTGACGAGCCTGCCTTTGACCATACAACACGCATGCCTGAAGCGTACAGACAAAACCTTGAGGCTGTTTGCCAAAGAACCAAATCCAAGGTTAAGGGAATGTTTTTAATCAGCCCATTTTATATGGAAGCTAATGACAACGACCCTATGAAAAAGCGTACGCTTGAGTATGCGCAGATTTGCAAGGAAGTGGCTGAAAAGTATGGAGCTACATACATTGATGTTCAAGGCGCATTTGATAATCATTTAAAATATCGCTATCCTGCTTACATTTCTTGGGACAGAGTTCATCCTAACTGGGTGGGCGGAATGATTATTGCAAAGGAAATTTTGAAGGCTATTGATGCTGACCCTCTATACTAATTGAAAATTTTAGCCTTCTCCAAACGGGGAAGGCTATTTTTGAAAAATGAATGCAATTTTTGTTGAATAAACGGAATTTTTGTGATATACTTATAAAAAATACGCTTGTCGAAGGAGTTTTTAGTATGAACGAAATTAAATCTGTTGCTGATTTTGAAAAGAAAATTAAGCGCGTTATTATTACAAAAGAGGAAATTGCGCAGGCTATTGAAAAGGCAGGCAAGGAAATTGACAAAATTTATGATGGCAGACCAATTTTGCTTGTTAGCATTTTAAAGGGTGCTTTTGTATTTATGGCTGACATTTGCCGTAGCGTTAGCGTTCCTTGTGAAATTGGCTTTATGTGTGCAAAGAGCTATTATAGTGGTACTGTTTCCTCCGGTGTTGTTCAAATTACTATGGATTTAGAGCAGGACATTAGCAACTATCACGTTGTTATTATTGAGGATATTATCGACACAGGTCGCACTCTAAATGATATTGTAAAGCTTTTAAAGGGTAGAAATCCTCTCTCCTTACACGTGTTCACTCTTCTTGACAAGCCGGATAGACATGTTGTTGATTTTAAGGCTGATTACTCCTTATTTACAATTCCCGACCTTTTTGTTATCGGCTATGGTCTTGACTGTGGCGAGCTTTACAGAAGCCTGCCATACATAGCAGAATACGAGGAAAAATAATTTTATTGCAAAAAATATAGGTGTACTAACATTTGTCAGTACACCTGTTTTTATTTTAAAAATTGTGTGTATTTCTTTATAGCTACTACTGCAAAGACAGCACCCAATAAAAGAATACAAGCCCAAGAAAAAATTGTTGCGCTCCAGCCGAAATAATCTGAAATTAAGGCTATACCGTACATTGAAATTGAAGCACCGATATATGTACATGCATTACAAAAGCCACCTGCTGTTGATGCTCTGCCTGTTTTGGCAAAGCGACCGGGTAAGCAGCCTATTAGTAAGAAGTTTATAGAGTGCATGCAAGCGCAAATAAGAGATGCTAAAATTAAGCATATGACTCTTGCCCAAGTAGCCTCTATATTAATCAAAATTGCAAATGGCACGCACAAGACAATGGAAGCTATAAATAAAATTCCCGAGCCACGTGCCTCATTATTAAAAGCCTTGCCCTTATGGATTATGCGTACAATAAATACGCTGATTATTGCAAAAATCGGCAAAATAACGGATACTAAAATTGACTCCGAGCTATCTCTGTGAAAGGCTTCGCTGTAAAGGGTCGGCAGCCAACCCTCAATACCGTCACGCATAAAGCCCATTGCAATAATACATATAAACAGCGGTATAACACCTGCGTCCTTAAAGATTTTCCAAATTGAGGTATTGCAAAAAGCTTGGTCCTTTACAATTTCGCCCTGCTCTTTTTCCTTTTTGCCAAGGACTATGCACATAGCCACAAGGAAAATTATACCCACCACAACACAAAATATGGTTGAAAAAAAGAATACGCTTTTCCAGGACATAAGGGAAATGCAAATTGGCGCAAAAACGTATAAAACAATTGTGGAAACGTGTGCTCCACAGGTTACTATTAAACTTGCGCTTACATACTTTTCGTGACTTAAATTGTCAGACAAAATGCGTACAATAGGTGGCCACAAAAGTGCTTGTGCAAAGCCATTTATTGCCCAGATTGGTATCATTAAATATTGGTTTGGTAAAATTGGCATTAATAGGTTACATACAGCCGATATCATAAGTCCTGAAAACATAAGATATTTAGGGGATAGCTTGTCCCCCATATAGCCGCTTATAAGCTGTCCTGCACCATAAAAAACGAACAGAGCCGTACCTATTATGCCGGCTACATCTCTTTCTATTACGCCACCCTCAAGCATATTAACCATTACAACAGCAAAGGTTTTTCTTGAAAAGTAGCTTGCAAAATAAGCAACCGTGCATAAAGCCACTATTGCTTTATTTGAATATTTATATACTTTCAAATGCTCATCTCCGTTCAAAACGATAAATGTATCATATCACATAAGTAAAATAAAATCAATACCAAGAAAGACAAAATTTTCGTCTGTATTCAAGAGGGGAAATTCCTACGGCTCTTTTAAAGGTTTTTCTAAAGAAATTTACATCGTCGTAGCCACAGATTGAGCCAATTTCCTTAATTGTCATATTTGTTGTGCGCAAAAGCTCACTTGCGTTGTCTGTGCGCAACTTAATTATGTACTTTGTAGGTGGCATTCCCATTTGCGCTTTAAATGCCATATTATAGGCAGTCATACACATATTTTCCATTTTGGCAAGGTCGGGAATTTTAATTTGAGCTGTGTAATTTTCGTTAATAAATCTTATTGATTTTGAAAGACTTACCCTCTCCCTTTCATTTTTTCCAATCGACCTGCCTATTTCAATAAGAAGTCTGTCAAGCAGTGAGGACAAATCGTATTGCCTGTAATCATCGTTTCTTGCAAAGCCCTCAAACAGCTTTTGAAATCTTGCGTTAACATTGTTAATTGTGGCAGTTTTATTAATTGATGGGAAAATGCTTATTTTGTATCTTTCAAGAATTTGATTTACAAGGCTACCTGTAAAATGCACCCATAAAAAGCTTGCCCCAATGGTTATACACCTATATTTGTATGGTGTGTTAGGTGGAATAACTACAACGCTACCTAAGGATAAAATTTCCCATTCCTTGCCTTTATACAATTGTATTCCCTCTGACAAAACGTAAATAAGATAATAATCAAGCCTACCCTTATCGTTTGCGTGGGTGTGGTCTATTTCAGCCTCTGTAAAGCCTGCGCAGTTTGCTATAAGTGGAAGCTCACTTGAGCTTTCATTACCATAAAAGGTTGTACCGCTAAATGTCCTTAAATCATAATCCTTAAGATAGTGTGCAAAGCTTTTCATATTACCCCCCTATTTTGTCAAATAAGACCCCTGTTTTGTTAAATTGTACCTTATATATAATTATAGATATAGTGTATCATGAAAATGGACGAAAGTCAAATAATACTTGAAAAAGGAGCTTTATTATGAAGAAAAAGCTATTATTAATGCTTGCTTTGACTATTATAGCTTGTTGCATTTTGGCAATCGGCGTAAGTGCTGCGACAACTGATGAATTTGGCACTGTTGAAACAAGCGACAAAATTGATTTATCAGGAATGTCAACTGACACTAAGGCAAAGGTTGTACTTTTTGATGGTACAGAATATCACACCTACCCCGCTCAGTATATTGTTACAAATGCAGGGGACATAACACTTAATTTTGACAAAATTAACGAGGCATTTAGTAAATCCTATTCCACAGCTAACAACAGTGTAATTAGAATTGAAATTCCAAATACAGTTAAGGTTATTGTAAGTGGAGTATTTAACTACGGTAAAAACAATAATTTAAAAGAGGTTTACTTCTCTTCCGATTCTCAGGTATATAAATGGAATTGGGGTTGCTTTGAGAAAAACAGCGGACTTGAAAAAATTAACATTCCCGCAAGTATGACTGAATACAACGGTGTAAACCACTTGTGTCGCTGTACAGCGCTTAAAAGCGTTACCTTTGAGGAGGGCTACTCTGTTGCAAGCCTTCCCGAAAATTTTTTCTCCGGCTGCACATCTCTTGAGGAGCTTATAATTCCAAACTGCGTAACAGAAATTCGGGGTGGCGCCTTCGGTGGCTGTAGCAATTTAAAGAAGATTGTTTTAGGCGCTAACGTTCAAACTATGGCCGGTTCTATGTCCGACTGTGCAACAGGTACAGGTGGCTCTGTTTGGTATTTGCCATCCACCTTCTATGATTCAAGTGTAACAAGTGTACCACCTTCTAATATGTTCCACTGGGCAGGCACACAAACAAACGGTGTTAGTGGAAATAGCAATCACCCAAAGAACATTACATTTGTATATACAGGCACTAAGGCTCAGGCTGAAGCTTTGCGTACAAGATTTGAAGAGGCTGACAAGGCAGTAGGAGAGGGTTGTGTAGGTCTTAAAAGAATTTACGGTGCAACTCTTTGCTCTGTTGAGGAATACGAGGAATTAACAGGCAAAAGCGTTGGCGAGTTAGGTGCAAGTGGCAACTATTTAGTTTACAGTTATAGCGTTTGCGATGCATTCTATGAGGGCGCGCACGCAATGTCAAATGATGAAACCGCTACTGTTAATAGCTATTTTGAAGCTATTACAATTGGTGATACCTGTACAAGAAACGGCTGTGGCAAAGCAGTTGTAACAAAAACAATTGGCGCTATCTTTACATATAAGGGCTATTCTTACACAGAGGCTCCTATTAATGGCGGCTATGCAATGTCCCAATTCTTTAGTATTAACAATGAGAATCTTAAGGAATATACTGACTTTACAGGGGAAAGCTTTGCATTTGGTGTTGTCGCATCAAGCATTAACAATCCTTTAGATGAGGCTAACAGCCAATATATTGGTACAAAAACAATTGTAATTACATCACACATTGCACATGAGCTTTTTGAAATAAAGATATCTAACATTGCAAACGGTACTGATGGCACAAGCGACTATACAAATTCTCCACTTGTATTCTGTGCATTTGTTATTGACGGCGAAAAAACATTCTACCTTGATAACAATCAAACTCTTGCACAAATTGATGGCAAAAGCTTTAATGATGTAAAGAACAATTACACTAACACAAATCCAATAAAATAAAGCAAGGTGGCACTTCTTATTGAAGTGCCACTTTTTTTCGTTGTGGCTTTTATTAATTTATAATAAATGATGCATATTTTTCATTTCAAAATAAAAAATCAAAAAACTATTGACAAACACATAAAAATTGTGTATAATTGTAAAGCAATCGAGAATTACAGCACTCGTTTGCCTATTGCGTAACGAATTTAGTGACGCTTAAAATAGGAATGTGGGAATACTCAAGTTGGCTGTAAGAGGCGTCCCTGCTAAGGATGTAGGCCGGGTTACCGGTGCGGAGGTTCGAATCCTCTTTCCCACGCCAACAAAAAGAGAACTTTTGTCTACCA
>JAGATW010000053.1 GCA_017621085.1 Clostridia bacterium
GGTCCAAGCACGTACCTCTTGTGGTCCTGCTGTTAAATAGCTGATAAGACCAAGTAGAGAATAGCTTGCCTTAATAAGCTTATCAAGACCGCTTTCCTCAATACCAAGGTCATTTAAGAACATTTTCTTTTCCTCGTCATCAAGCTCAGCAATTTCAGCCTCAATTCCTGCGCAAACAGGTATTACCTCACTCTTTTCACTCTTTGCGAATTCAAGCACTCTTTGGTAATACTCATTATCGCTTAAGTCAGATGCTAAATCATCCTCGCTAATATTAGCTGCGTAAATAACAGGCTTAATTGTAAGAAGAGCAACCTCGGAAATCATAGCTCTTTCTTCCTCATCGTAATCAAGACTGCGTGCGCTCTTTCCTTCCTCAAGAGCCTTCATAACTCTTTCGTAAAGCTCAAGCTTAGGCGCTAAGGTCTTATCTCCCTTCATCGCCTTTTTAACAGCATCAATTCTTCTTTCAAGAATTTCCATATCGGAAAGAATAAGCTCAAAATTAATAGTTTCCAAGTCACGAATGGGGTCAATAGAACAGTCTACGTGAATAATATCACTGTTTTCAAAGCAACGTACAACGTGTACAATTGCATCAACCTCTCTTATGTGAGATAAGAATTTATTACCAAGACCCTCACCCTTAGAAGCACCCTTAACAAGACCGGCAATATCAACAAATTCAATAACAGCCGGAGTGTACTTTTCAGGCTTGTACATTTCAGCAAGCACATCTAAACGGCTGTCCGGCACCATAACAACGCCAACGTTTGGCTCAATAGTGCAGAATGGGTAGTTAGCGCTTTGCGCCCCTGCATTAGTAAGAGCATTAAAAAGTGTACTTTTGCCAACGTTTGGCAAACCAACAATACCAAGCTTCATTATATACCTCTTTAAAAAATAATAATAAGTCGTACCTATTATACATTATTTTTTTGCCATCTTCAAGATAAAATGGTAAAAAAATAAAAATCTTTTTATTTTTGGTATAATCACACTAATTATTCACATAATTGTCACAAACATAATATAGAATATAAACAACATATGAAATTTGTCAGTAAATTTTCAAACAATTTGTTTACAATTAGTTAAAAATATGATATAATTATCAAAAGGAATAAAACGGAGGTCTAAAAAATGTTAGGAACTAAAATGCTTGTAATTGATGATGATGTAAATATTTGCGAGCTTATTAAGGTTTATTTTCAAAATGAGGGCTATGAGGTAGCCGTTGCTAATGACGGTGTTGAGGGTATGTCCCTTTTCAAAAGCTATGACCCGGATATAGTTTTGCTTGACTTAATGCTTCCTAAAAAGGATGGAACTGATGTTTGCCGTGAGATAAGAGCAAACTCTAACAAGCCAATGATTATGATAACAGCTAAGGGTGACGTTTTTGATAAGGTTTTAGGCTTAGAGCTTGGCGCTGACGACTTTGTTGTTAAGCCCTTTGATATGAAGGAGCTTTTAGCAAGAGTAAAGGCGGTGTTAAGAAGATATAGCACAATGGAAAACCATGTTGACAGAGATACACTCCGTTTTGATAATATGGAAATCAGCTTGGCAAATCACGAGCTTAAAATAAAGGGTGAAAGCGTTGATATTCCACACAAGGAATTAATGCTTTTGTACTTCCTTGCAAAGAACTTTAACAGAGTTTATACAAGAGACCAGCTTTTAAACAAGGTTTGGAGCTTTGATTATCTTGGTGACTCACGTACTGTTGACGTTCACGTAAAAAGACTTCGTGAAAAGCTTTCGGGCGTGTCTGACAAGTGGGAGCTTAAGACTGTTTGGGGCGTTGGCTATAAGTTTGAGGTTTTACCGCAAAATAATGACTAAAATAAAATGGGTTGTGTCAAAACAACCCATTTTTATATTGACTTTGTACTAAATTTAGACTATACTAAGTATAATAAAGCGAGAAAAAACAGGAGTGTCTATGAAAAGGATATTAAGGGCAGTTACCACTAAATATGTGTTGATATTTATGGTACTTATTTTTCTTATAGTTTTTGTGTTGGGTACAATCGTTGCAACAATTTTATCTAACTATTCAATAGACGTAAGAATGGAAAAGCTGACTACTGCAAACATATTGTTTAAGTCCTATTATCAGGAAACGGGAGATGAGGATTTGGAAAACTCCTTCCGCAAAACTGATACGGAGCTTAAAAAGACTCTGAAAAGCGTTTTTCTATCAACGGAAAGCTGTCAAATTATAATAGCTGACGAAACCGGAAAAATCGTTATGCATACCTATAAGGACCCACAGGGTACAGGTCCTGTAATATATTATTTTAGTGACTTTGAAAAGGAAGAGCCACCAAGCTCTGATGAAGAAAAGGACACTAAAAGCACAGACAAAAATGAAGAGGGCTCAAAGGAGGATACTAAGGTTGAAGAGGATGCAAGCTCCTTTGTCAACCTTTTAAAGCTTGATACAATTCCTAAAAGAACAATGGAAGCACTAACAAGCGAGGGCGACCTATCAATGAACAATAGCTGTTATGGCTTGTTTGAAAAGAGCCTTGTTTGGTGCGCATCCCCCTTGGAAAATGATAGTGAGGTGCCTTGTGGCTATATCATTTCCTTTACCGATGCCGGTGGTGATGGGGACTTGTTTAATGAAATGCTTCAGTCTATTTCCTTAACAGCAGTTTGGCTCTTATTTGTTGCCTTAGTTGCGATTTATGTTGTTACCTATAAGGTAATGGCGCCACTTCGTGAAATCAGTAACGCAGCAAAAAGCTTTGCCCGTGGTAAATACGATGTTCGTGTACCTGAAAGAGGTAATGATGAGGTTAGTGACCTTGCCCGTTCCTTCAACAAAATGGCAATTGAAATTCAGTCAAAGGACGATATGCAAAAGCAGTTCTTAAGCAGCGCATCCCACGACCTAAGAACACCAATGACTACAATAGCAGACTTTATTGATGGTATTTTAGATGGTGCAATTCCACCAAGCATGCACGAGCACTACTTGAATATTATAAAAAGCGAGGTTCAAAGGCTTAGCCGTCTTGTAACCTCATTGCTTGACATATCAAGGCTTCAATCGGGAGCTCGTAAATTTGACAAAAAGCCGTTTAATATATGTGAGCTTGTTCGTCAAACAATTATTTCCTTGGAAAACAAGTTTAATGAAAAGCAATTGGACGTAGAATTTGAAGAGGAAAAATACGATATGATAGCAATAGGAGATACTGATGCTATACATCAGGTTGTGTATAATGTACTTCATAATGCAATTAAGTTCTCCTATGATAAGAGCAAATACAAGGTAACAATAAAGTATTCGGATAACGATAAAATTATGGTTTCCGTGTATAACGAGGGCATAGGAATAACAAAAGAGGACATTCCCTTCGTGTTTGACAGATTCTATAAGAGTGACAAGAGTCGTGGACTTGATAAGAGCGGAGTAGGCTTAGGCTTGTTTATCTCAAAAACAATTATAGATGCTCACGACGGAGATATGAGTGTTAAGAGTGAATATGGCAAGTGGTGTGAATTTACCTTTACACTTGCAAAAGGAGAAAAAACTTGGTAATTGAATATGTAGCAACCTGCCTGTTTGGCTTAGAAAGCCTACTGGGCGAGGAAATAGAAAAGTTAGGCTATAAAAGAACTGAAACAATGGATGGTCGCATAAGCTTTATAGCCGATATGGAAGCCTTGGCAATATGCAGCATAAACCTAAGATTTGCAGAGCGCCTTTACATTAAAATAGGTGAATTTGAAGCATACACCTTTGATGATTTGTTTGAGGGCACAAAGGCTTTGGAATGGGAAAGATGGATT
The DNA here is from genome assembly GCA_017621085.1 of Clostridia bacterium. Classification (GTDB taxonomy): domain Bacteria; phylum Bacillota; class Clostridia; order Oscillospirales; family CAG-272; genus RGIG2000. The sequence goes on from JAGATW010000053.1 coordinate 3,811, forward strand.
GGCAAGGACGATGAGTTTCCTGTAAGAGGACACAGCATTAAAAGTAACCTGTTTTCCATCCCCGACTGTCAAAAAATCATAAAAAAGGCAGTAGTGTCCCGTCTTTCGAATAAGTATGGTATTACTTGGTTTAATGAAAAGGGCGTAAAGTATCAAATAGATTTCTTTATCTTTAAAAACAGAGCAACTCTTATGATTGATACATCAGGCACGCCCTTGCACAAAAGAGGCTATCGTCCAAAATCAAATGATGCTCCAATAAGAGAAACCTTAGCCTGCGCTCTTGCCAAGCTATCAAGGCCACGTGAGGACGTTATTTTGTGGGACCCGTTTTGTGGCTCCGGTACAATAGCAATTGAGTCAGCAATGTTAATGACAAATACTCCCCCGGGCTTAAATAGGTCATTTTCAGCTCAAGCATTTCCACAATTTGATAAATCAATTTGGATAAATGCAAGAGAAGAGGCAAGGAGCAAAATTATAAAGGACTCTAACTTTGTGGCATATGCCTCTGATATTGACCCGGAATGTGTTAAATTAGCACAGGAAAATGCCAAGCACGCAGGCGTTTATGGGAATATGAAAATTTTCCAAAGGGATGCCTTAACCATTGAAACAAATGGAATGCGTGGCACTCTTGTGTGCAATCCCCCATATGGTGAAAGACTCCTTTCAATGAAGGAAACAGAGGAGCTTTACAAGAAAATGGGAGAGCATTTTAAAACTCTTGACAGATGGCAAATGTACATTATTACAAGCCACGAGGAGTTTTGTAAGCTATTTGGCAGAAAGGCTGACAAGGTAAGAAAGCTATATAATGGTATGATACCCTGTTATTTCTACCAATTCTTTAAAAACGATAAAAAATAATGATAAAAAAGTAAGCCTCTGCAAATACTACAAAAAAGTAGTAATGCGGAGGTTTTTATATGAAGGAGCTGTCAAGGGATTTTGACGAAAATATAAAAGTCCTTGATAAAATATTAAATGTTGAAAATAATTTTGACATAATAAAAAGAGAAATGGAAATCAATTCTCAAAGAGTAACAATGTATTATGTAGATGGCTTTGTTACATCAGCAATAATGCAAAAGCTTATAATGCACTTAACTACAATTAAGGATTTTGGCAACGGTAAAGAGGGCTCGGTTGAGTCCTTTGTTAAATCAAGTGTTCCAAGCGTTGAGGTTGATGCAGTATATGATTACGATACAATAGTAACAATGGTTTTAAGTGGTTGTTCAGCAATTTTAGCACAGGGCTTTGGTAAGGGCGCTGTAATAGTAGATGCACGCTCCTACCCCGCAAGAGTAACTGAAGAGCCGGGCAACGATAAGGTAATGCGTGGAGCAAGAGATGGCTTTGTTGAAACCTTGATTTTTAATACTGCAATGGTAAGACGAAGAATAAGGGACCCAAGGTTAACAGTAAAGTATGCAAATGTTGGAGAAATGTCAAAAACAGATATAGCCATAGTCTATATAGATGGAAAAGCCGACCCTGTGTACGTAAAACAGTTAATTGAAAAGATTAATTCTATAAAAACCGATGCGCTTCCAATGGGACACCAAAGCTTAATTGAATGCTTAATTAGAAAAAGGTGGTATAACCCATTTCCAAAGGTAAGATGCACCGAAAGACCCGATGCTGCATGTGCCTCTATTCTTGAAGGAAGTGTTGTTGTACTGTGCGATACCTCACCTGAGGCTATGATATTGCCAACGGCAATATTTGACTTTTTACAAGAGGCCGACGATTACTATTATCCTTGCTTTACAGGCACATATTTAAGGCTTATTCGCCAAATGGTGTTTTTAGGAGCAATTTTCTTAACTCCTGTATGGTACACCTTGGTTGTAAACGCAGGGCACTTGCCTGAATTTATTGCATTTATCGTTCCTGATAATACAGGTCAAGTACCCATTATAGCTCAGCTACTAATAGTAGAATTTGTCTTGGACGGACTTAAGCTTGCATCTCTTAATACCCCAAATGTTCTTTCAAATTCCTTTAGTGTAGTTGGGGGACTTTTATTAGGTGACTTTGCAGTCCAAATTGGCTGGCTCTGTCCCGATGCTATATTCTATATGGCAATTGAGGCAATAGCTGGCTTTACTCAATCAAACTATGAGCTTGGCTACGCATTTAAGTTTATGCGTATTTTAACAATCATTTTAATTCATTTCTTAAATTATTGGGGACTAATAATAGGCACAATAATAACAATTATTTTAGTTGCCACTAATAAAACAGTTTTAGGCAAAAGAGATTATCTATACCCATTAATCCCGTTCAATGCAAGAGCTCTTAAATCCTTATTTTTCCGTGTAAAAAAACCATAATTTGTAAAATAAACGACACGTCAGCCCGAATTTTGCTGACGTGTCATTTATTTATTTATTCATCAATTTTTATTTGAATTGTGTTTCCCTTGTATGGTAAGCCTAAATGCTCATATGCCAGTCTTGTTACACATCTACCACGTGGAGTTCTTGAAAGAAATCCTATTTGCATTAGGTATGGCTCATAAACGTCCTCAATAGTTACTGCCTCCTCACCTATAGTAGCAGCCAAGGTTTCAAGACCAACAGGACCACCGTCATAGAACTTAATAATAGTTTCAAGCATCTTTCTGTCAATATTATCAAGTCCAAGCTCATCAATTTCGAGAGCCTTAAGCGCTGTTTGAGCAATACTAAGAGTAATTTTACCATCACCCTTTACTTGAGCATAGTCACGTACTCTCTTTAAAAGTCTGTTTGCAATACGTGGTGTACCTCTTGAGCGAGATGCAATTTCATAAGCACCCTCATCGTCAATTTCGACCTCTAAAAGAGAAGCGCTTCTCTTAATAATTGTAGCAAGCTCGTTGTGTGTATATAGCTCAAGACGAAGTAAAACTCCAAATCTATCACGCAAAGGAGTAGTTAATTGACCTGCTCTTGTAGTTGCACCGATTAAAGTAAACTTAGGTAGTGGCACACGTATGCTTCTTGCCGCAGGACCCTTACCGATAATAATGTCAAGGACATAGTCCTCCATTGCAGGGTAGAGAATTTCCTCAATAGAGCGGGAAAGTCTATGAATTTCATCAATAAAAAGAACGTCACCTGGGGCAAGGTTAGTAAGTATAGCAGCCAAATCACCTTGCTTTTCAATGGCAGGACCAGAGGTTACACGGAAGTTAACTCCCATCTCGTTTGCAATAATTCCCGATAAGGTAGTTTTACCAAGACCGGGAGGGCCATATAAAAGCACGTGGTCAAGGGAGTCCCCTCTGCCCTTAGCCGCCTCAATATAAACCTTAAGCATTTCCTTAACCTTTTCTTGACCAATATACTCATCAAAGGCTTTGGGCCTTAAGTTTATTTCAACATCTCCATCCTCTTGCGAAGCCTCAGTTGAAACTATTCTGCTTTCAAAATCGAATTCTGTTTCGTCAATCATCGTTTAAACCTCATTTCATCAGCTTAGAAAGAGCCATTGGAATAATTTTTGTAACATCAAGGCTTGGGTCAATACCGCTTAATGCTCTTTGAGCCTCGGGACGTGAATAACCAAGCACAACCAAAGCATCAAGTGCCTCGGAAAGATTAGAGCTTTTAGCAAAAGAAATAGGAGCTTGCATACTAACTGCCTCACTTGATGAAGCAAATACCTGCTTTGCAATCTTGTCCTTTAATTCTAAAACAACTCTTGCTGCGGTTTTAGCACCAACACCATTTGCCTTTGCAATTGTTTTTGTGTCCTCACTGCAAATTGCCATACTTAGCTTATCCGGTGTTAAAAGTGACAAAATAGACATAGCAGCCTTAGGACCAACACCGGATACTGTAATTAAAAGCTTAAATGCACTTAATTCATCATTTGTTTTGAAGCCGTAAAGCTCAACAGCATCCTCTCTTACCTGTAGGTAGGTAAGTAATTTCATTTTTTCATTTACGTGAGCAACAATAGAGGAATAGGTATTGTCACTTATAGATAGCTTGTAGCCAACACCATTACAGTCAATAACGCAAGAGCCCTCCTCACAAAGCTCAAGTGTGCCATTAAGATGGTATATCATTATTTTCCTCGCTTAATTCATCGTATAAATTTTCGTCATCCTCTATGCTATAGTCGTCGATTTCATCCTCTACCTGACTTAAGTCAATTTCACCGTCGTCTATGTCATAGTAATCAAAATCCTCATAGCTTCCGTTATTCTTTAAGGAATTTTTCTTTTTCCGTTTCTCAAATAAGCAGAGAAGCACAAAAAGTCCAATACCAACAACACTAATAACAGAGCCGATAATAAACGGTGTGTGAACATATTTAATTTCTACATCAAATTCGCCACTGCCAATATCAAATCCAAGCATAGAGTCAACAAGCTCATATGTTTCAACCCTTTTGCCATTAATGTAAACACGCCAGTTTTCATCATATGGTATACTTGTAAATATAGTGCCATTTGATGAAGAATTAACCTTTCCCACAAATTTTGTGTCAGAATATTCTTCTATTTGGAGTCCGTTTGCATTAAATGTATCAGACATTTCCTTTAGCACATCTTCATCAACCTGTACAAAATAATTCTTGGTGTCCCAAAGGTAAATTCTATAATGGCTAAACTTTAGTTTAACCTGTATAGTGTCACCTTTTTCATAATAGCCTAAATCAAAAATTCTTGTGTTTTCGCCAACGAATAAGCTTTCAGTAACAACCTCATCGTTAAGCATGAGAGTCGCAATTGTTGTGTAAGGACTTGGTAGATACATATAGATGTTGCCATTTTCATTAGCTGTTACTTTAAAGTAAAATGAGCCTGTTTCATCACTTGTATTTTTTCTAAAGCTAATACCACCCTTTTCATCAAGACTAATGCTTTTTAAATCCTCCTTGTGACGAGTATAATCACAAACCTGAAATACGTTTGTATCCTTGCCAAGCATACTGCTTAAAAGGTTGTTTATAGTGCTAAATGGAGATTTGTTATCTTCAAAGAAATCACGCTCCTTAAAGGAAGTGTTAAGATTACCGTCAACTCTGAATGCTAACGGAAATACATATGGATTTTCATAAACAACAAATCCGTCTTTGTTAATACAATCCTTGTACATGCCATTTATGCTATTTAGCCCGGGCAAAGTGCCATTTGTGTCCTCGGTAGTTGAGCCGATTACATATTTAATTCCAAGCAAGGAATCGGTCACAGGGTTGCCGGAAAGATAAATAACAGTAGGAGAATCGCAATAAAAGCCTAAGCGTTTAATAAAGCTAACAGAAGAGTTGTTAAAGGTAGATGTAAATTCGGATATGCCATTTATGTTAGCTACTAAATTGTCATTTGCCTTTCTTTTTATTGTGTGCTCCATACGGTAAAATGAACTATCTCTTTCATAAACATCACTTGAAATTGCTTCCATTCTGTCAACAAATTCACGATAGTTGTTACGGGAAGCGCATCCACCATCCTCTATTATACCAAGCCAGTTAATAAATGAATTGCTAAATGCTTCGACACACACAACCAAAAGAAGAACGATGGAGGTAACCCTTTTGTTGTTAAAATGCTTTCTTGCAAACACAATCAATAAGTAAGCAAGAATAAATAATGTGGAAAGCCAAACTATTGAAAGGTCAGGCTTAAAGTCAACTTTTATCCAGTCGCCTTCCCATTCATATCTTGTTAGAGTTACTGTTTTTTGTATAACTAACAAAATTCCAATTAAAGCAATAGCCACCTTGCCAAAAAACGATGGGCGATGCACGTCAAGCTCCTCAAAGCCTCTGTATGCCATTACAAGCATAACAAAGGAAAACATAAAGCTATAACGATAGTTAAACCAAACAGGAGTTTGAAATCCGTGCCAAACAAGGTCAAGAGTATTAATAGAAAAGCTTGCTACGAATATAACAGCGAATGCGGTATAAAAAATCTTTTCTCTAAGTGTTACTTTTTTAGAAGCATAAAATGCAGGAAGCAAGAGAAGCAATAAAACGCCGGCATAAATATTTGGAGTTCCCTCAAGCCTTACAGTATCAAAGGACCCTACAAACATTTTAGTTAATAGATTTAGAGCATCAAACCTTAGTGTTGGGTCAAAGGAGTTTTCTTGATAGCTTGTTTTACCAAATTGCAAGGAATAATAAGCTGAAAAAACTACAACTGCTGCTATCATTAAAGCAATAACGGAGTAAACAGCAATCCTTATAAAACTCTTAATACCATGTAAATCATTATTAACCTCTATACTTTCCTTGGGTGTAGAAAATAGGCAAACAAAGAAATAAATAGCAACAAATATGCAAAGCATATAGCCGATATAATAGTTACTGCAAATTGCCAAGGTTAAGGAAATAATATATAGCTTAAATTTGCCCCTTGTAACAATGGAATGAACACCCAGTGCAATCAAAGGAAGCCAAATTAAGGCATCAACCCACATAGTGTTAAATTGGAACATTGTAGCATAAGAGCAAAGAGCATACATTACAGAGAAGATAACAAAGCCAAGCGTGTTCTTTTTTCTGGTCTTTTCAAGAAAAATTGAAAATGTAAGACCGGAAAAGCCACACTTTAAAACCATCATTATCATAACTGCCTCTGTTACCATGGAATTTGGGAACAAAACAACAATAAATGAAAGAGGGGATGCAAGATAGTAAGTAAAGCACCCTAAAAATTCGCCACCTAAGCTTCGTTCAAAGCTGTAAAATATGGATTCCTTGCCTGTATAAATGTCACGTAATTGCTCAAAAAAATAAATATACTGTCCATCCATATCAACAGTGAGAATTGAGCGAGTGCCAAAAGGAAACATTTCCAAAAAGGCAAAAACTAAAAACATAATTCCAACAGGTAAAAGAAAAGAAAGATAAAGATGCTTTTTTTCAACCAGACTTATTTTGAAGCCCTGCCAAACTGATTTGAAAAAGCATTTAATCCTATTAGCAAATGTGCTTTTGTTGTTATCAACTAAAATTTCATTATTCATTATTTGACCCACCCGGGATAATTTTTTTAATCATTTTTTCAAGCTTGACTCTTTCAAGCATAAGTGGATGATTACAACCAGTACAAACAATTTTTATGTCAGAGCCAATGCGTAAAACCGAAAAAAGCTTACATCCGCACGGGTGAGGCTTTTTCAATTCTAATACATCGCCAACATTAATAATAGGTATAGTTTTCATAAACCTCCTAAAAATGCCATAATAATACATAATACATTGTACCACAAAAGGAAACTAAAATCAATGATAAATCACAATATTTTCATAATATAATATTTGACATTAAAGTAAAGATGTGTTATAATATACTGAAAAACTGTGAATGGAGAGAGGGCAATGGTTATTTTAGGTATAGACCCGGGCTTTGCCATAGTTGGTTGGGGTGTGTTAGAGTGTGTTGGTGGCAAATTCAGAGTTATGGGCTATGGCTCAATTCAAACCAAGGCCGGCTTACCCATTGAGGAAAGATTAAAGCAAATTTATGATGGTATGAATATCATTATTGACAAATATAAGCCACAAGTTATGTCTATTGAGGAGCTTTTTTGGAATACTAACCAAAAGACAGGTATTTGTGTTGCCGAGGCAAGAGGAAGTATCTTGCTTGCAGCACATCAAAAAGGCTTAAAGATATTTGAATATACACCGTTACAGGTAAAGCAAGCAGTAGTTGGCTATGGCAGAGCTGATAAAAAGCAGGTAATAACCATGGTAACGACTCTTTTGAATTTGCCTAAACCACCAAAGCCTGATGACACGGCCGATGCATTAGCACTTGCTATTTGTCATGGTCACGTTGGCTCAAACGTATTAAGTAAGTATTACAAAATGTAAGTAGGAGAGGAATATGTATTTAGCAGACAATTGGAAGGATTATGAGCTTTTGGATACATCTGATGGCGAAAGACTTGAAAGATGGGGAAAATATATTCTCATTCGCCCGGACCCACAAGTAATTTGGAAGGGCAAAAGAGAGCATAAGCTATGGAAAAATGCTCACGGTATTTATAGACGTGCAAGTAGTGGTGGAGGAGCTTGGATAAAAAATGACGTTCCGGAAAAATGGACAATCAATTATGGTAAGCTCACCTTCAATTTAAAGCCAATGGGCTTTAAGCATACAGGCTTGTTTCCCGAGCAGGCTGCTAACTGGGACTGGTTTTCTAAGCTAATTGAGGAAAGAAAAAAAGAGGGAAAGAGCGTAAAGGTCTTAAATCTTTTTGCATATACAGGTGGCGCAACTGCAGCAGCAGCTATGGCAGGTGCTGAGGTGGTTCACGTTGATGCTTCAAAAGGTATGGTTGCGTGCGCAAAGGAAAATTTAGCATCAAGTGGTTTAGGTGATGCACCTGTTAGATACATAGTTGATGATTGTCGCAAATTTGTTGAGCGTGAAATTAGGCGTGGAAATAAATATGACGGAATTATAATGGACCCACCATCCTATGGAAGAGGACCGGGCGGAGAGGTTTGGAAGCTTGAGGACGCAGTGTGCGATTTTGTGTCCCTTTGCGAAAAAGTCTTATCAGATGACCCGTTGTTTATGCTGATTAATTCATACACCACAGGCTTAAGTGCCTTGACAATGGGCTATGTTTTAGATATCGAAATTGTAAAAAAGCACGGTGGTAAAGCAGAAACTGCAGAGCTTGCCTTACCTGTTACACAAACAAAAAGCTATTTACCCTGTGGTGCAAGTGCTCGCTGGGTAGCGAACAAAAAATAGAGAAAGAAGTATTATGTCAAATCCATTAATTAAACTGGAAAATGTAACCTTTAAGTATCCGGACTCGGAGATAAAGGAAAATAATTTTGCTGTTAACAATGTTTCCTTGGAGATTAACAAGGGCGAGTTTGTAGCAATTCTTGGTCATAATGGCTCCGGTAAATCTACAACTGCAAAGCTAATCAATATGATTTTAACCGCAGAAAGTGGAAAAATATTTGTAGATGGCAAGGATATAACTGACGAAAATATGACTGAAGACGACATATTTGAGGTTAGAAAGAAAATAGGAATGGTTTTCCAAAATCCTGACAACCAAATCGTTGCAACTGTTGTAGAAGAGGATGTGGCATTTGGCCCTGAAAACTTAGGATTAGACCCTAAGGAAATACGCAAAAGGGTAGATGAAGCCTTGGAGCTTGTCAATATGAAGGAATATGCAAGACATGCTCCTCATAAGCTCTCAGGTGGTCAAAAGCAACGCATTGCCATAGCCGGTACAATAGCTATGAAGCCACAATGCATAATTTTTGACGAATCAACAGCAATGCTTGACCCAATGGGCAGAAAAGACGTAATGAACACTATTAAACGTCTTAATAAGGTAGAGGGAATTGCAATTGTATTGATTACTCACTATATGAACGAGGCAGTGCAAGCCGATAAGGTTATAGTCATGAAAAACGGCTCAGTGTATCTTGAGGGAACTCCAAATCAAGTGTTTTCTCAGCCACAAAAGCTATGGAATGCAGGACTTGAGGTGCCACAAAGCATAGAACTAATAGACAAGTTAAATAAAGAGCTCGGCTTTGATATACCACTTAAGGTCTATGCCTTAGACGAATGTACTGAAATAATTAAGAACAAACTAATGAAGGAATAAAATGTCAATTGTTGAATTAAAGGAAATTAATTTTATATATGGCAAAAAATCACCATATGAAATAAAGGCTCTTGACAACGTAAACCTTACCATAGAGGAAAACTGCATAACTGGTATAATAGGACACACGGGGTCTGGTAAATCAACTCTTGTACAGCTTTTGAATGGTCTTATTAAGGCGGATAGTGGAGTAGTTTACATTGATGGCAAAGACATATGGGAAAAGCCAAAGGAAATTAGTAGAATAAGATTTGATGTTGGAATGGTAATGCAATATCCTGAATATCAGCTTTTTGCCGATTCCGTTAAGGAGGATATTGCCTTTGGACCTAAAAACATGGGTCTTTCCGACGAAGAAATTGAGAAAAGAATATTGCAAAGTATAGAATTTTGTGGTCTTGAAAAGGACATTCTTGATAAATCCCCCTTTGATTTATCCGGTGGACAAAAAAGACGTGTAGCCTTAGCCGGAGTTATGGCAATGAACCCCAAAATTTTGGTTTTGGATGAGCCGGCAGCAGGACTTGACCCAAAGGGCAGGCGTGAAATTCTTGGTGGCATTAAGGAATATCAAAGGAAAAGTAGCAATAGCGTAGTGATTGTCAGCCACAGTATGGAGGATATGGCTATGTATTGCGACAGAGCCATAGTTATGTCACACGCAAGGGTGGTTACTCATGGTACCTGCGAGGAGGTTTTCTCTCAGCACCAGCTTTTGCTGGATGTAGGCTTGGATGTACCTGAAATTACAGGTATTATATTAGAGCTTAGAAAAAAAGGAATTAACATTCCTGATAATATCTATACAGTAGATGGAGCCGTTACAGCCATTAAAAGCTTATACTTAAATGGTAGTGTGGGAGGAGGTGTGTAATATGGAAGCATCCTTTGGAGTATACTATGAAAAGGATTCTGTAATTCACAAGCTCGACCCAAGAGCAAAGCTTCTATTTATGATAGTGTTTTTAGTTAGCATTTTTGTTGCTAAAGATATTTTTTCGTATTTATTGTTAATTTTAATTACGATTTCGTCTATATTATTAAGTAGAGTACCATTCACCTTGGTTTTAAAGGGCTTAAAGCCCATATTCGTAATAGTAATATTTACAACTATTTTGAATTTATTCTGGACAAAGGGTGAAACGGTATTGGTAAGCTTAAATGTAATACCTAATTTTTGGACATTAACAATTTACAAGGAAAGCTTAATCAGAGCTGGAGTATTGGCTTTAAGAATAATAGTCTTGATGGCTTGTACAAGCTTATATTTTTCATATACAACAACACCAATTGAGCTAACAGATGGTATAGAAACAGGCTTAGCACCATTGAAGAAAATTAAAGTTCCTGTTCACGAATTTGCAATGATGATGACAATTGCATTAAGATTTATACCAACTCTCATTGATGAAACAACAAAAATTATGAATGCTCAAAAGGCAAGAGGAGCAGACTTTTCAAATGGTGGCTTGGTTAAGCGTGCAAAGGCTTTAATACCAATTATTATTCCACTATTTGTATCAGCATTTAGACGTGCTGATGAGCTTGCAACTGCTATGGAATGCCGTTGCTATCGTGGTGGAAATGGTAGAACAAGAATGAAGGTCTTAAAAATGAAAGCAAGAGATTATATCTTTTTGCTGATTACAATCTTGATGATAGCAGGAGTAGTTCTTTTAAACATTTATGCAAAGGGCTATAAAATTTAATTATGAGAAAAGTTTTGATTACTATTGCGTATAATGGAAGAGGATACCATGGATATCAGCTTCAAGAGGATTTGCCTACCATAGCACTTATGCTTAATAATGCAGTAAATTCTGCATTTGGCTTTGAATGTAATGTTACAGGTTGTAGTAGAACCGATGCTGGAGTTCACGCACTTGGATTTTGTGCAGGTATTGAACCAAAAAGCCGTGATAATGAAATAACTGTACCGGTTGAAAAAATTCCAATTGCAATCAATATTAAGCTACCACCGGATATTTCTGTGTTAAGTGCTAAAGAGGTAAATGTAGATTTTCACCCAAGATACGATGCCATCAAAAAAGAATATGTTTATAAAATCCACGCAAGCAGAATAAAAAATCCATTTTATGATGGACTTGCTCTTGAGTATGGACGAGAAATTAGCGACACAGGGGTGGAAAAAATGAATGAGGCTGCAAGTTATTTTGTAGGCACACATCATTTTGATGCTTTTATGTCACAGGGCTCTTCAATTGACGATACCGAAAGAACTGTTTACAGCGCAAAGGTGGAAAGAAATGGCGATTTAGTAGAATTTACCGTAAGCGCTAACGGTTTTTTATATAATATGGTGAGAATAATGGTGGGTACACTTTTACAGGTTGAGCGTGGTAAAATTCCACCAAATTCCATACCTGGAATAATTGAGTCAAAAAACAGGGAAAATGCTGGATTTACAGCTAAGCCGGATGGGTTGTATTTGAAAAAAATAGTCTATAATTCTTGACAAATGTCTAAATTAAGTATATAATATATGCGTCAAAGAAAATTTACGAGGAGGTAAAGATTTGGCAGCAAGTTTGATTTTTGACATTGGAATTGCCCTTATTTGCTTAATCATTATAATTAGAAATGCTGCACGAGGATTTTTAAAGTCGTTTATAACACTTATGAAATCTGTGCTTGCAATATTTTTAGCATATTTGTTTAACGCCCCTCTTGCAAGAGGCTTGAGTGGCTGGTTTTTTAAAGACCTATCATATGGTTGGGTGCGTGACTTGATGCTATCCACAGACAAAGGTGATGGTGGGTATGCTTTGTATGAGATTTTTGATGGTATTCCTGAATGGTTTACAAAAATAACTGTAACGCATGGCATAGATGAAGAAAAAGTAACATATTACTTTGTTGAAGAAAATCTTGCATCTCAGGAAATAATAGATGAATTTGCATCACCACTTGGAAATGCATTATCAATGCTAATTTCCACAGTCATAGCTTTTATTTCACTATTTATTATTATTGAAATAGTTCTTTTCTTTGTAGGTAAGCTTTTGGACAAGGTTGGAAAGCTACCGATATTTAGAACAGTAAACATAATTCTTGGCGCTTTGGTTGGCGTAGTTGTAGCAGTAGTTATTGCTTGGCTAATCTCAACTGCAATATTATACGTATTTGACTTTGGCTCGAATTATTATCCCGATATATTTGATCACTCAATTATTGAAAAGACAGTAATAGTTGAATTTTTTGAGGAACACAACCTATTTACTGTTGTTAAGGGCTTTTTCGACAAATAAATAAAGGGGCTGGTTATGTGTTTTTATCACTTCCCACCCCTTATTCATTGATTTTGGAGGGTATAAAATGACTGCAAACACAATAATAGACATAGTTTTAGGCATAGTAGCTTTACTGATAATTATCAAGTTCACAGTAAGAGGCTTTTTAAGAAGTGTGCTTGATACATTAAAGGTTTTTATAGCTGCGTTTCTTGCGTATATCATAAGAATGCCTGTGGCAAATTTAGTAAATTCGTGGTTTTTGCAAGGTAAGATAGTTGATTGGGTACGTACGTCCTTAAATGATACAATTGCAGGGGCAGATTCTTTTGTAAACTTTCAGGAGCTATATGAAAATGTACCGGAGTTTTTCAGCGTAGTATTATCTGCATTTGGTCTTGGCGACGTAAGCAACCTTGGTACATTGGAGCAAGCAACAAGTGAGCAGGTTGAAGAGCTATCATTAAGTATAGGCTCATCAATTTCAATGCTTTTGTCAACAGTTATTGCGGTAATTGTATTGTTTATTGTGGCACTTATAATACTGTCCATAGTAATCAAGCTTCTTGATGGACTTATGAACTTTACAGCAGTAAAAGCAATCAATCGTATTCTTGGCTTTGTAATGGGCGTGGCATTAGCAGGTGGCGTAATTTGGTTGGTTTCATATGGTCTTGACTTCTTGATTGATATGACAGGTGGTTTTGGTGGAAATCTAACTCATGAAACAGTAAATGAATCTATGCTAATCAGCATAATTAAAACTATAACTCAAACGGCAAAATAAAGGAAATAATTCAATATGGAAATGTGTGCAAGATGCAAAAAACGACCGGCAACTGTATATATAATGAAGCTTGAGAACAATGTTCAAAAGCAAGAGGGACTTTGCCTTCAATGTGCAAAAGAGCTTGGCATTAAGCCGGTAAATGATTTTATGCAAAAAATGGGCATATCTGAGGAAGAGCTTGAAAACATGGAAAAAATGTTTTCTGAAATGCTTCCTGTTTCGCAAGACGGAGAAGAGGAAGACGAAGGCCCGACAATTGATTTTTCAAAGCTTATGAAAAACGCAGGCTTTACTCAAGGCGAGAATAAGGATGCGTCCAAGGATAAAAAGAAAAAAGATAATAGAAAGAATTTGACAACATTTTGTCACAACTTAACTCAAGACGCTGTGAATGGTAAGCTTGATAAAATAGTTGGAAGACAAAGAGAGCTTGAAAGAGTAATCCAAATTCTTTCAAGAAGACAGAAGAATAATCCTTGCTTAATTGGTGAGCCGGGTGTTGGTAAAACTGCAATCGCAGAGGCACTTGCTCAAAGAATTGCAACCGGTGACGTACCATACAAACTAAAGAATTGCGAGGTTTATTTGGTAGATTTAACAGCACTTGTTGCAGGTACTCAGTTTAGAGGTCAGTTTGAAGCAAGAATCAATGGACTACTTAACGAGGTAAAGGCAGCAGGAAACATCATTCTTGTAATTGACGAAATTCATAACATAGTTGGCACAGGCAATTCCGAGGGTAGCATGAATGCTGCAAATATTTTAAAGCCTGCACTTTCAAGAGGCGAAATACAGGTTATTGGTGCTACAACCTTAAAGGAGTATCGTAAATACATTGAAAAGGACAGCGCCCTTGAAAGAAGATTCCAACCTGTAAAGGTTGACGAACCATCAATTGATGAGTGTGTTGAAATGATAAAGGGAATAAAGACCTACTATGAAGTATATCATGGTGTTAAAATTCCCGACGAGATGGCAAGATGTGCTGTTGTAATGAGCGAAAGATACATTACGGACAGATTTTTACCGGATAAAGCAATTGACTTAATTGATGAGGCTTGCTCTCATATTGTATTACACGCACCTCATATTAATGAAAGACATAGAGTAATCGAACGTTTAGCTCAAATAGATTCAAGCAATGAAGCACTCAATGCAAAAATTGCTGAGAGTGGTAAAGAGCCAACTGAAGCAGAGTATAAGCAGCTTGCTGAGCTTAAAACCGAAAGGTCAATGCTGCTTCTCGATAAGGAGCGACTTGATAAGGAGTGCGAGGACACAGTAATGACCAAGCAGGACTTAGCAGGTGTTGTAGAAATATGGACAGGAATTCCCGCAAGTAACATTTCCGAGGAGGAATTTACAAGGCTTGCAGAATTAGAGCCTAAGCTAAAGAGCAGAATTATAGGACAGGACGAGGCTGTTAAGGCACTTTCCTCTGCTATTAGAAGAAACAGAGCAGGCGTAAGTGTTAAAAAGCGTCCGGCATCCTTCATTTTTGCAGGACCAACAGGCGTTGGTAAAACCGAGCTTGTAAAAACTCTTGCAAAAGAGCTATTTAACTCTGAGGAAGCATTAGTTCGTCTTGATATGTCCGAATATATGGAAAAGCATTCAGTGTCAAAAATAGTAGGCTCTCCTCCCGGCTATGTAGGTTATGATGAGGCGGGTCAGCTAACCGAAAAAATCAGACGCTCACCATATTCCGTTGTGTTATTTGATGAAATTGAAAAGGCACATCCTGATGTTTTAAATATTTTACTTCAAATTTTGGATGATGGCAAAATATCCGACTCACAGGGTAGGCTTATCAATTTTGAAAATACCGTTATAATTATGACAACAAATGCAGGTGCAAGCGTTAGCTCCTCGCAGGCAGGCTTTGGTGCAAGCGAAAGCGAGATAGATAAGGAAAGGACCGAAAAGGCACTATCAAGCTTCCTTCGTCCCGAATTCATTAACAGAATTGATGAAATAATCACCTTCCGTTCATTAGACGAGCAAGACTTTAAGCAAATTGCAAAAATTATGTTAAATGACTTAAAGGAAGCATTGGCTGAAAGAAACATTTCATTTACTTTTACTGATAAGGTTTGTGATTTTGTAGCTGAAAAGTCCTTTAGTAGAAAATTTGGCGCAAGAAATATGCGCAGATACATTCAAACAGAAATAGAGGATAAGCTTGCCGAGGCAATGATATTTGTCATCAAAGGCAATATTTCTATGGCAGCGGTTTCTGTTAAGAATGACGCAATTAAGGTAGATTGTGTTTAAAAATTAAATGAAGAGAGTGATGATGCAAACGGTTTTGTCCGTTTTGTCACCACTCTTTTGTATTTTAGAGATAACTTTAGCAAAAAAGTAATTTTTTTAGTAAAAACTCAACAAAAAACTTGAAATTATTTCATGCGTGTGTTATGATAAAATAAATAAATATTTGATTGGGGGTA
Source organism: Clostridia bacterium (assembly GCA_017621085.1). GTDB lineage: Bacteria > Bacillota > Clostridia > Oscillospirales > CAG-272 > RGIG2000. The sequence continues at coordinate 19,910 of JAGATW010000053.1, forward strand.
AAAATGAAAAAAATTATATCATTAATCCTTTCAATTGCTTTCCTTTTATCATGTATCACCACTGTAACATTTGCAAGTGAAACAGAAAATGAAGAGGAGCTTACAAACATAGCCAAAGTTGAAAATGCCTTGGCGTATGCCACAAGTGAAAAAAATACTTTGTGGACACCGGTTGTTGCATTAAATGATGGAAAATACAGCAAGGACACTTGGCAGGGCTGGGAATGTGGTTATCCCAATATAATTTACGGCTCTGATACTTCCAATGGCTTTTCCGGTCAATACTGTGGTATCAAATTTACCAATAGCGAGTATTATGAAATTTCCAGTATGTATTTTAATCTTGGAATGCATGCCGCAATGGGTGGCCAAAATGCTCATTATACAGTTCAATGCTTAGTTGAGGGTGTATGGACAACAGTTGCTGAGTTTAGCGATTCTGATGCAAAGCCGATTGGTAAAAATGATGATGGCAGCCTTGTGTTCTCATCTTATGAGGATGCTATGGCAAACGATAAAAGCTTCTATCATATTCCGGCTGAAATTACCATAACTCTTGATGAGCCTGTTACAACAAATAATGTAAGAGTAAATCTTAGTGGATATGGTAAGAATTATCCTGGTGGAGATGTAATTATATTCCCATACATATATGAGCTTGAGCTTATAGGTAAGCGTGGTGTAACACCGGAGCTTGAACTACCTGAAGGAGCGGTTATTTCAACCAATATAGGTTATCACTCCTTTCCGTATGCATCTTCGTCGTCCTCATTCAAATATCCTTATTGTGCCATAGATGGTGATATAAAATCAGCCTGGTCACCAAAGGAAAAGAATAATGGCGAATACTTAGTGCTTGAATTTTTAACCCCACAAAAGCTAAACAAAGCAAGAGTAAATTTTGGCGAGTATTTAGATGGCGTTACAGTTGTAGACTATGGCTTTGATATAGAGGTGCTTATTAATGATGAATGGGTTAAGGTTGCAAGTGGCACTGCCTTTGACGAGGAAAACAAAACGTTTATAACTGAATACTCATTTGAGGAAATAGAAACAAAGGCATTAAGACTTGTTATTACCAATAGTCATTCAAAGCGACCAAGTGTTTATGAGCTTGAGGCTCATTTGAGTGCTGATAAAACCTATTATGTAGAGGATAGATATGATTCTGTACGTAGAGCATCAGCATCAAAGGGAAATATTGCAATAGTTGGTACACCTTACGCAAATAAGGACTTTGCTCCGTATTCTGATGTCAGCTACATTAATGACGGACAAATTACAAAGGATTCTTATGTATGGTTTACCGGTGTTATTGATATGCCGGCTTACTGTGGAATTAAATTTACTGAAAAACAATTAATCGACAAGGTTGCTCTATATTTCTATGAGCCAAGTGAAGAGGGCATAGATATTATGGATATACAAATTCAAGCATTGATTAATGGTGAATATGTAACGATAGTTGATGCTAAGTCCTATCACAAGGATTTGAAATATTCGCCGGCATTTGAATTTGAGCCTGTTGAAACAGACGATATAAGAGTTTTATATACAAGAGGTAACGGCACCTTTGCTAATCTAAAGGAGCTTGAAATTTACTCACCAAATGGTAAAACTCCTATGTTTGAGGGATTAAACCAAATGGTTGAGCCACCTACATTCTTAAAATATCCGGATGACTTAAATAAGCCATCGATAGACGAGAATGAGCAAGGCAATCCACCAAGCCAAGATACAAACAATAACACAAATTCTCCAACAAATAATGACTGTCAACCAAAGAAAGATAATACAGTACAAATCGTTCTTATTTCTGTAATATCAGCATTGGTGGTTGTAGGCGTGGTTATTGTTGCACTTGTGCTAATCAAACGCAAAAAATCAAAGTAAAAGTTAGCTCACTTAAAAAGAGCGATAATATATTCATTGTTAAATTAAGAAAATCGGGAGGAAAACAACAATGAGCTTTAAAAATCAATATCTTAA
>JAGATW010000054.1 GCA_017621085.1 Clostridia bacterium
CTTGAAATAGCCTTGAATTTTCTTTGCCATAATAAAAATCCTCCTTAGTGGTACTATACGAAAGAATTGAAAAGTATTTTTCTTTCTCCCACTTATTAGCGACAAAATAAAGGCGTCGCAAATCCTATGTTATTTTTTCTTAACGCACTTTGCGTCAAGGCTTACAGGCATTTCACGTCCGATGGTAGTAACAATAACAGTAACCTCGGTTTCACCGATTTCACTGATTTTACCTGAGTGACCTGTAAGGAAGCCGTCGATGATTTCAACCTCATCGCCGATTTGGAAGGCGCTCATTTCAACCTTAGCCTCAACCTCGATTGACATAGCTTCTTCATCTGATAGTGGAACAGGACGAGATCCGGGACCTACAAAGCCTGTAACACCGGTAATGTTTCTGATAATGTGCCAGCTTTCGTCGTTCATTATCATTTTAACAAAAACATATGCAGGGAAAGTCTTTTCCTCTACGATTTTCTCTCTACCCTTTGAATCAATTTGCACTGTTGGGGTAACAGGGATTTTAACATCAAAAATGAGATGTGAAAGATTTCTGTTTTCCACTGCTCTCTCGATAGCAGCCTTAACCTTATTTTCATAGCCTGTATAGGTGTGAGCTACATACCATTTTGGTCCAACATTAAGTTCGTTAAAATCACTCATTGCTTCACCTCAATTAAATAATTTCAAGTAAGAAATTGAAGAATGTACCTAAGCCGATATCAACAACGCTGATAACAACAGCAGAAATGATAACGATAGTGAGAACTATGCCAAAGTTTTTGAAGGTTGTTTCGCGTGAAGCCCAAGTAATCTTTTTAAATTCACTTTTAAGACCCTTGAACCAGTTGCCGATTCTCTTGAAAAAACCGGGCTTATCGCTGCTGGATTTCTTTTTTGTATCTGCCTTAGCAGAAACGATTTTGGTTTCCTTTTCAGCCATGATTCTACTCCTTACTTAGATTCTTTGTGCAAGGTGTGCTTACGACAGAAGCGACAGTACTTATTCATTTCAAGTCTATCTGGGTCGTTCTTTTTGTTTTTCTTTGTGTCATAGTTACGTTGCTTGCATTCGGAGCAAACGAGAGTAACCTTGACTCTTGCCTCATTAGCCATTTTTGCGGCACCTCCTAATTTTGATTTGGGACAAGCCCATTGAATTGTGCATAAAAGCACTTGTACCTCCCTCGTTTTACGCAAGGAAAATCTTTAATTTACAGGCGCAAAAAAAGAACCCCTACACGAGGTGAAAACATTTTAGCACAAAAGATTTAGTTTGTCAAGTACTTTTTTTATTTTTATATAAATTAATATTATGCTTGATATTTTTAGTCAATTGTGATAGAATATAAAATGAAAAATTATGTATTGAAAGTGAATTAATTTATGATAAATGAATATTTGGAATGCGGACAAATAACAAGAGCGCATGGAATTAACGGTGCTATGGTTATAAATCCCTTTTGCGATAGCTATGAGGTTTTTGCTCAGCTGAAAACCATATATCTTAAAAAGGGAAACAAATTTTCACCATTAAAGGTAAAAAAATGCTCACCATATAAAAATTCTGCAATTGTAATTGTTGACGGAATAACAACTCCGGAAGAGGTCACAAAAATGAGAATGGAATATGTTTATGCTCACAGAAACGATATTTTAAGGGATGATGGTGACTATTTCATAGCCGACCTTATAGGCTTAGAGGTGTTAGATGCTAACACAAATGAGCTTTATGGCATACTCAAGGATGTAACAAATCAGGGGGCGCAAGACCTATATGTAATCAAAAGAGAAGGCAAGACTGATGCGTACATTCCTGCAATAAAAGAATTTGTAAAAGAAATATCATTAGAAAAGGGGATTTTTATAATCCCAATAGAAGGAATGCTTGACTGATGAGATTTGATATAATGACGCTATTTCCTGAGGTGGTTAATTGTGTGCTTGACAGTAGCATAATCGGCAGAGCACAGCAAAACGGACACATTACCGTTGAGGCCCACGACATAAGAGACTACACCTTGAATAAGCACAAGAAAACCGACGATACACCATACGGTGGTGGCAAGGGAATGTTAATGGCAACACAGCCAATTTGCGATTGCTTCGAGGCGATAAAGAAAAAGCACGAGGAAAACACCAAAACCTATGTAATCTACGCATCTCCACGAGGAAGGATTTTCAATCATCAAATAGCCAAGGAGCTTACCGAGTATGATAATATTGTAATTCTTTGCGGACACTACGAGGGTGTTGACCAAAGAGTTATTGATGAAATAGTGGATGAGGAGATTTCTATAGGCGACTACGTTTTAACAGGAGGAGAAATACCTGCTTGTATAATTGTTGACGCAGTTGCAAGGCTTGTCCCGGGTGTCCTTTCCGACAAGGAATGCTACGAGAAGGAAAGTATTGCATCCGGACTTTTGGAATACCCTCAATACACACGTCCCCCTGTGTTTCACGGCAAGGAGGTTCCGGAGGTTTTACTCTCCGGTCACCACGAAAATATCGACACGTGGCGCCTCGAAATGTCCTTAAAGCTCACAAAAGAAAGACGTCCTGACCTTTACGAAAAATATGTAGAGGAGCATGGCGAAGAGCTTGAAAAATTAGAAAAGAAAAAGAAGAAAAAGATTATATAATTGGATGTGATAATTTGGAAAATAAGCAGAGAAAAAAATCAATTTTTGACAGGTTTATCATATGGCTCTTGCTTTCGCTAAGGAAAAGCTTGTTAGGTAAATTTTTCACCTCATACGATAGAGTAAATGACAAATTTGTAAAAGGCGTTAAGGAATCTAATCATAAAAGCAGGAAAAGACTTGCAAGCCTTCTTGAAAAAAATCCTGTAATTAATTTTATTCCTAAGATTACGGAATTTTTAATGCGTGTGCCCTTAAGGGACTATGGAATAATGATGTTTATGACAGGTGCAGTGGTAACGGTTTTGTATCCTATTAATGATATGATTTTGTTTATCAATGTAACCTTTGATATGTTTGTTCTTGGTGCAGCAACCTGTGTTGCATCAATACCACTACTGTTTTCATCACGTTCCCTTGCGCAAAATGTTTTATCAAGTAAGCTATTTTGCTACATTTTGTTTGAATTTTTGGGCGTGGATAGTGAAAATTTCAGAGTTGCCTCTGAAAAAAATAAGGTTAGCTTTGCAACCTTTGCGTTTTTAATAGGTGCAGGCTTAGGAGTTGCATCATATTTCATTATGCCAACAGGTACACTTCTTGTGCTGCTTGGCTTGGTGCTTGCGTACAGCACAATTAAAACTCCTGAAATAGGTGCTGTAACAACAATATTATTAATTCCATTTGTGAATATTTATATTACTTGCATATGTATAGCATATACCTTTGTTTGCTATATAATAAAGGTTCTTTTGGGAAAGAGAATTTTTAAGTTTGAGTACTTTGATTTGTGGTTTTGCATAACAATATTTGCACTACTCATATGTGGCATTAATTACAAAAATCCACTGACATCGATAAGTGGACTTGCAGTTACATTAATTATTATGCTCTCATACTTTTTGTTTACAAACCTAATTTATTCAAAGGTATGGTTTAAGCGTAGTATTGTTGCATTTACTACATCATCACTTATCGTAGGCATAGTCGCAGTATTACAAGCAATACTTGGGAAAATAGCGGAAAGTGTAGAGGCTTTACAACCTATATTTCCACCAAATGCAGATATTACATCAACTCTTGGTAGTCCAAGTGTGCTTGCACACTTTATGGTTGTTGCAATTCCGTTTGCTCTTGTGCATATGATTTCAGAAGCAAATGATATTAGGAAATTTGGAGGATTTTTGCTTTCAGCATTACTAATTTCAGCCTTGGTTTTGGCAGGAACCGCATCAAGCATGATAGGACTTTTGGTGGGAGTGCTTTTGGTATTCGCTTTCTTTAATAAAAGGGCAATCTATGCACTTATAATTTTTGCAATCGCAATACCGCTATTATACTTTTTCTTGCCTGATAGTGCCATAGAAGCAATATTGTCATTCGGACCGTTTGCCGGCTCAAGCGTAAATATGGAGCTTGCATATATAAAGGGGACCTTTATGGAGCTAATTAAATATCCGTTTGGCTTGAATATAGCAGGTGTTACTACAGAAGAGGTGTTAGGCACCAATCATGCAGACGGATTAATCTTACAGCTATTAGCAAGCTATGGAATCATAGGAACAGTTATATTTGCGTTGATGATTCTTATGTTTGTAAGATTAATTATGTCCTATTCTGTAAAAGCTAAAAATGCTTACAGACGTGTAAACGGATGTGCGGGACTATGCTCAATTCTTGCAGTATTAACGGTTGGCATCTTCAATTACGTATGGATAGATAAGAGAATTTTCTTATTATTTATAGTTACAATGGCGCTGTCCTTTGCTTACATAAAAATAGATAAGGAAGAAGAGCTTGTAGCTGTTAGCTATGTAGATATTACCAAAGCAACTATTGATGTTCCTTTACGCGAGGCAATAGTTATTCCAAGCACTACCGGAATTAGATATGTACATGCTCCGAGAATAAAAAAGAAATTGCAAAAGCAAGAAGTTAAAGAAGATGAAAAGCCAAAGGAGTTTTCAAATACAGACGAGCTATTTGCAATTAGAAGGAAAAATATAAGAGATGAACAAGAAAAATAGCAGCTTGGGAAAGGAGAAAAAAAGATGTTTATTGACAAGGTTAAAATATATGTCAAGGCAGGAAATGGTGGAAATGGTTGCGTGTCCTTTAGACGTGAAAAATATGTAGCCAAGGGTGGACCTGACGGTGGAGATGGTGGACACGGTGGAAACGTGATTTTCACCATAGACAAGGGCTCGAATACCTTGCTTGCCTTTAGGTATAAAAGAAAGTTTGTTGCAGAAAACGGTGGAGATGGAGCAGGAGCGAAATTTCACGGTAAAAATGGAGCAGATGTAATAGTTAAAGTACCTGAGGGTACTATAATTAAAGACGAAAAAAGTGGAAAAATCCTTAAGGATATGTCCGATTGTGAAGATTGGATATGTGCAAAGGGAGGACGAGGTGGCTGGGGAAATAAGCATTTTGCTACCCCAACAAGACAAATTCCTATGTTTGCAAAAAGTGGAACAAAGGGACAGGAATGGGAGCTTACCTTGGAACTTAAAATGCTTGCTGACGTTGGACTTGTTGGCTTGCCAAGTGCAGGAAAGTCCTCGCTTTTAGCAGCAGTAAGCGACGCAAAGCCAAAAATAGCAGATTATCACTTTACAACTCTTTCTCCAAATCTTGGAGTAATTAATGTAAGAGATGGTCATGGATTTGTAATGGCAGACATACCGGGACTAATTGAGGGAGCTAGTGAGGGCTTAGGCTTAGGACACGCATTTTTGCGTCATATTGAAAGATGTAGATTGCTTGTTCAAGTAGTAGATATATCTTGTATTGAGGGAAGAAATCCAATAGACGATATTATAACAATCGATGAGGAATTAACTAAGTTTTCTTCCGAATTATCCACACGTCCCCGCATAATTGTGGCAAATAAGGTTGATTCCTTAGACAGAAGCTTAGTTGATGTTGACGCATTCGAAGCATATGTCAAGGAGCGTGGTTGGAAGCTTATGTATATTTCAGCTTATACGGGCGAAAATACAGAAGAGCTTGTTAATGAAATTGACAAAATGCTTCTTGAATTGCCACCACTCACTATTTACGAATCCGATTATACTCCGGAGGATGCAATACTTAACGATGGGGAAGACCACGCAGTTACAATTACAAAGGATGACAAGGGCACATACGTTGTAGAGGGAGAATGGCTTTACAATCTTGTAGGACAGGTTAACTTTGAGGACAGAGAATCCCTTATGTTCTTCCAACGTGTACTTTTAAAGAGTGGAGTAATTGACAAGCTAAGGGATGCCGGCTGTAAAGACGGTGACAGCGTGTCAATGTACGATTTTGAATTTGATTTTGTAATATAATACACACAGGGTTGGTAATTTTTTTGCCAACCTGTATTTGAAAAGAGGTAAAAATGAAGCTAAATTTAGGTTGCCATTTGTCAGTATCAAAGGGCTATGAGCATATGGGCAAGGAGGCACTTTCCATAGGTGCTAATACCTTTCAGTTTTTTACAAGAAATCCGCGTGGTGGCTCCTTTAAAATGCCAACAGATGAAGATATTAATGCACTTGTTAAATTAATGGAAGAAAATAGTTTTGCACCAATTATCGCTCACGCACCATACACCTTTAATCCCTGTGCCGCTGACGAGGGGATAAGAGACTACACAAAACGTGTAATGACAGAGGATTTGCAAATTCTTGACAAAATACCGAATGCTCTTTATAATTTTCATCCCGGTTGTCACGTGTCACAAGGAGTTGATATCGGTATTGAAAAAACAGCTGACACAATTAATACTATTCTTTCTCAAAGCGAAAGAACAGTAGTTCTAATTGAAACCATGGCTGGCAAGGGTACGGAAATAGGAAAGACCTTTGAGGAAATACAAAAAATAATTGATAAAGTGGAATTATCCACACGCGTCGGGGTATGTTTGGATACCTGTCACGTTCACGATGGTGGCTATAACATATCAGAAAATGCAATTGGTGTTTTTGATGAATTTGATAAAATCATTGGCTTTGATAGACTAAAGGCTATACACCTAAACGATTCGAAGAATGTATTAGGCGCACACAAGGATAGACACGAAAAAATCGGTCAAGGAAATCTTACATTAGATGGTATTGTAAGCATTATTACACATCCTGTAATCAGTAAGCTTCCAATTTGCTTGGAAACACCAAACGACCTACAAGGCTATGCTGATGAAATTAAGATTTTATCGGAGCTTGTGCTAAATAAGTAGCTTTTAAAGGAGCTTATCCCAAAGGATAGGCTCCTTAAATTATGCTATCAAATGAAATTTTTTCGTCTTCTTGAATTTGGGTTAAGTATTCAATTAGAAGTGCCTTTTCTTCTTCAAAACCGTTTATTGCTTGGCTTTCGACCTTTGCTAATAAAACTCCTATAACCTCATCTATTCTGTGAGTTTCCTTATGAGATGAAGAAATTTTAATAAAAGGTTGTAGCTTTTCCCATCTGTTAGAATATTCAATTACACTATTGTCATTAATTCGTAACATATCAGCTCCCTCTATTAACGAGCTTGTTGTACTTTGGATGAAAACAGAATTCAAAATTGCCAAGAATAAAATAAGCACTAAAGCTATTATCGAAATTACAAATGCTTTCATTTCTCTTCCTTTTTAATAATATTAATATTCTCATTATCGTCTATTGTCATTAAATAAATTTTATTTAAGCTTAAGCCAATTCTATTTAGATATTTGATGAGCCAAGCATTGTTTTTACCTGCAAGTCTTAAATTACTTTCGTTAATTTCACCATCAATAATAACGGCATGGGCGATACCTACACTTTTTCTTTCAATATTTAAATCTTGAGCACATATCGGTTGTTTATCTTGCTTTAAAAAAACAGAAAGCTTGCCATTTTGCTCCAAAATAGCATAGTCAACGTCGCTAATATCACTTACATCCTTTAGTCTTAGCTCACCTAAAAGCTCATTTATGCCTATCCTTAATCGAGATAGCTCCTTTTGATTTAATCTTCCTTTATTAATAATAATACTTGGGTTGCCAAAAAACACTTTTTTAAGCTTTTTGGATTTAGTAGCTAAAAAGGAAAGTACAATTTCGGCACATAACAAAAGAATTATGGGGAAAATAGAATATATTAAAGGAATAGATAAGTCTTGAATAGGACTTGCAGCAAGCTCAGATATCATAAATGTCGTAATAAGCTCTGATATTTGTAATTCTCCAACCTGCCTTTTTCCTGTTAATCTTAAAGAAATCAATAGTAGTGAGTAAATGATAGTAGCTCTAATTAAAACAGTGACCATATATGCTCCAAATAGCTTTTTTAGTTATTCTTGTTCAAAACATCAAAAAATATGTAAAATGATGAATATTAGTTGTTAAAAATAGAAAAAGTAACAAAAAAGACAAAAAACTATTGACATATAAGAAAAATGGTGATAAAATAGAAGTCCACACTGAGCCGAAAACAATGTTTAGTGCTTCAAAAAAGTTTTTTGAAAAATTTTAAAAAAGTACTTGACAAAGTAAGAAGCAAGTGATATAATAGCAAGGCTAACGCGAAAAGCGGAGGCACGAAACAGAACCCAAAAGGGTTTGATGCTCGGAAAAAAAGATCCTTGAAAATTGAACAATGAACGAAATTAGGAAATAGAGAACTAATGTACAAAAGACGGAAACTCTAAATTCTTTTAAGTTTAAGAAGAAA
>JAGATW010000055.1 GCA_017621085.1 Clostridia bacterium
ATTTGTTTCAAAGCCTGTTATCTTTAATTCAAATGAAGCAAATTTATAGCTTGATATTTCAGCAATAATTGAGCCCTCAGCTTGTGTTCCGTCTTTACCAAATATATCATTATCACCAAGTCTGTCCTTTAATACCGCAAATACACCGTATTTTAATGTCTTGCCTGTTGCTTTTTCATATTCTGCAATAGCTACATTGTTTACAGTAAAGCCAATTGCAATTCCGCCTCTGCCGTCCTCAGGTGCTGAGTAGCCAAGGCAGGTGAAGAGTTTAGGAGCATCCTTTTCCACACCCTCAGTGCAATTCGCACAATCATAGATGTAGGTTCCTGTCTGGCCATAACCATTTTCATATAGGGCACCTACGATGATTCCTGCATCAATATTGTGTCCAAGTGCCTCTTGACTGGTTTTAACTCCGATTGTGTTACCACCGATATATTCTATAATTTCACCGTTCTGTGTACAAGTAGCATGATTAATAACTTTAATATTGCAAAGAGCATTGTTTGTACCGCCGAAACTTACCTTTGGATAGGTGCCATCAATAGCAGTAAGAGTTGTTCCCCCGTTATCTTTGCCATTTACTTTAAGTTCAGTTACTATGTTATTTTTAATAGTAAAGTTTTCAGTACCGGATACAATGCTAAAGGTTTTACAGTTATTGCCTTCAATTATGGTATTGTTTTCAGCTGCTTCTACATTTTCAGATTTGCTTTCTATTACAATATTTCCGTCCACGGTATTGTTTTTGATAGAAGAACCGTTTTTAGGATAGTTGATTTTTAGTTCTTTATTAAATGTGTTATTTTCTATAATGTATGTTCTTTCCAAAACATTTGAAAGACCTATCGTTGTTCCTACGCAATTAACAATGTTGTTTTTCAATATTATTTCACATTCCGAACCGTTGCCCGAACCCCATATAAGTTCCTCATTAGCTGTAACATCAACATTTTGACAAACCAAATTTCCTTTATTAATCCAAAAACAAACGTCTTTAATATAAATTTTTCCGTTATAAACCTCTAAGCGACTTTCCTCTGCATTTTGATAAAATAGAGTACCCCAATCTCCTTGTCTTTGATTTTCATTGCGCAACTCAAAATCATTCAAGTTAATTACCAAAGTAGTAGCACAATTTAAACGAAAGCAACTATTAAAAACAGCATTTTGTTTTAAGTTAATCGTAATCTTTCCACCATCTTGATCAATGGAATACGCCGAACCTGTATAATTATTTCCCGTCAAAGTGATAATATCATCTTCTGCACTTTTACTTGCCTGTGAAATTGCGCTTAAGAGTTCGTCCTTATTACTTGCTGTGTATTCCGCAGCGAAAACAGAAACAGCAAAAACACACGAAATCATAGCAACCATTGCAATAATCAGTAAAATTTTTTTCATTTTTTTCTCCTTTAATTCGTATTTTTTGATTAAGCATACTATTGCTCATTGTAATTGTAAACTATAACCTTGGGTCAAGGTCAATAGTTTTTTTGAAAAATTTTACAAAAAACAAATTAAGGCTATAAATTTTCAAAAATCAGCTTACCGTCTTTATCAGCAGTGGCGCTTTTAAAGGTCATTGTGCCTGCGTAGCCATCTATCGGCTCAAAGCCTGTAAAGATAAGCTTGCCATTCCACTCTGCACATTTTGGAACGCCTGCACAAGGAATAAGTGAGTTGTCTATTTGCTCAAAGCCCTCAAAGGGCTTATTTGATACTAGGTATCTAGCTCTACCACGGATGCTGAAAACTAGATAGTATTTTCCCTTATATTTAAAGTAGTCTGGGCATTCTGGGTGGTCGCTATTTTCCACCTTATAAAGTGGCGCATCGCACTCCTGCCATTTTTCTAGGTCGTTTGAAATATAGTGCGCCAAGCAACCCCTGTCTTCCTCTAAGAAAACGGTTGTTAAAATCATATGGTATACTCCGTCCTCACCCTTGAATACCTTAGGGTCTCTTGCTACCTGTGAATTGTATTTTTCGGACACTACAAAGCCAAAAGCGCTGTCCTTTTCAAAGTGATAGCCATCATAAGAAGCACTCCTTGCAACCGTTGCAGGCAAGCCCTTCCCTCTCCTTATGGTGTAATATAGATACTGCTTGTCACCACCATTTATAAAGGAGCCTGTGCAAATTGATGCCTCCTCACTATTAGTTATAGGCACTGCCATAGGGTGCACCTGCCAAGACTTAAAATCACTTGTTGATATATGCTCCCATTGATGCGCACCCATACCCCATTTGCTTTTATGGTGGTGTCTATCCTTAAGGTACAAGACATGGTATCTACCATCGTTTACATACGGCATACAGTCACCGACAAAAACGCCGTTTCCTGGTCGCCATCCCTCTGCGTTTTCAAAGGTTGAAATAACGCTTGGGCTTTTTTCTTCCTTGCTTGAAAATTCGCTTACATTTATTTCTAGGTTGCCTAAAATCTCATCACCTAGATTAAAAAGCATTTTGCCCGCTGGCCACTCCTCATCTACAAGCACACCATTTATATATAATTCAATTCTATATTCATAGAATATAGCCTCTACTATGTCGCCTGCTTTTATTTCAGCACATAGCGCAAGTGGGCGTGTGTCGTAATCATATGCTACGGACATTATAAGCTTGTTTTCCTCTGCCTTAATTTCAAGCGATTTTTGGCCGTTTTTACAAGCAACGAAAGAGGCGGGAAGAGATTTTATTTCAAAGTCTATTTTTATACCCTGCATATTATTCTCCTATGTATCTATCAAAGCCATCATTATACTTTATTTTCTTTGACGAAAATGCTGAGAAAAGTGCTGCACCTGTTGCAGCCTCCTCTTCTATTTTACTAGTGGTAACTGATGCACCAAAGCGCTGTGCAATAATGCTTTTTAGAATTTCTGTCCTTTTTATAGCCCCACCTGAGGCAACAATGTATGACTTTTTGTTTGGCACATTTTCATATAGCTCATAAAGCTCATTACACATTCCCTTAAGCACGCCAAGAATTAAGGCAGATGGGGTAAAGCCATATCTATCAATCATTTTTATAGTTCCCCTTAGGCTTGGGTCACTTCTTTTGCCACAGAAGTAGGCATCAACCATTAGCCCCTCTTCACCCTTTTCAAATGCTTCCTTAGCTAGCTTATTCATTAGCGCATATTGTGATTTTTCGTTTATTCCTAGGCTTACTGTATAGCTTCTAAAAAATTCCTCAAGCATTGAGTAGGCAAAGCCACCACAAAGGGCTGAGCCACAAACAAGATATTTTCCCTCAATAAATGGTCTTAGTTCTAGGTCCTTATCTAACTCTAAATAATCATCACTTACATATGAAATTTGCGACCCTGTGCCTATATTTACAAGCATAGTATCCTTATTTTTACCAACTGAGCCTAAAAAGCTTGCCTGATTGTCTCCAATAGGCACAGAAACAGAAATGCCCCTATACTCACCTATAATAAGGCTATCTGATACTGTGCTTGGTAAAAATGAAATGTCTATACCAAGTAGGGATATTTTTTCCTTTTTAAAGGTATTATTTTTTACATCAAACATCCCAAGGCTGGCACTAACTGATGAATGTGCAAGTATCTTTTTGCTTTGGCATATTTCCATAGCAAACAGGTCCATTATTGTGCATATGCCATGGGCGTTTTCTGGCACAAGTCCATTTTTTATATTGTAATAATGGGTTGCAATGCCATAGCCAGCTGAGATTTTTTCGCCTGTTATATCGTAAATTAGCTGAGATGTATTTTTGCCATTTTCAAGAACTAAATCAGCGCGCTTGTCCTGCCAGTTTATAAGGCTTGAAAGTGCTTTTCCATCTTTATCTATATACACTATTCCGTGCATTTGACCTGTAATACCTATGCTGACTACACCCTTGTAGTTATCTATTATATGGTCAAGTAGTCTTTTTGCTTTTTCTATAATTATAGCTACACTCTGCTCCGAAAAATCGCCTGTTTTTATGTAGGAGTTGTGGGGGAGTGCGTATGCTTCAAGCTGAGACTTGTTATCTAAGTCGTATACTACTGCGCTAATGGTTGTTGTGCCGATATCAATGCCTACTGAAATATCACCGTATTCCCCTGTGCTTATCTTTTCATTTTCGGTAAAG
>JAGATW010000056.1 GCA_017621085.1 Clostridia bacterium
AAACACGGGCTGCCATAGGAACAGCAGAAACACCTGCTGAGCCGATAAGTGGGTTGATTTTCTTGCCCTTTGGTAAGAAAACATTCATAAGCTTTGCAATTAACACGCCGGAGGCTGTTGCAACTGCAAAGGCAACAACACCCATTACAATAATCTTAATTGTATTAAGTGACAAGAAGGTTGCAGCAGTAGCTGTTGCACCAACGCTAAGACCTAAGAAAACTGTAACAATGTTCATAAGCTCGTTTTGTACGGTCTTGCAAAGACGCTCACAAACGCCGCATTCCTTAAGTAGGTTACCAAACATTAAGCAACCAACAAGCGGAGCTGCTGAAGGAACAAGTAAAGCAACTGCTATTGTAACGATAATTGGGAACAAAATCTTCTGGATTTTGGAAACAGGGCGAAGTCCACTCATTACAATTGCTCTTTCCTTTTTTGTTGTCAAGGCTCTCATAATTGGTGGCTGAATTACAGGAACAAGCGCCATATATGAGTATGCGGCAACAGCAATAGGGCCAAGCAAGTGCGGAGCTAACTGTGATGTTACGAAAATTGCAGTAGGACCGTCAGCACCACCGATAATACCGATAGATGCAGCCTCAGGACCTGTAAAGCCCATTGCAACAGCGCCTGCATAGGTTGCAAAAATACCGATTTGTGCAGCAGCGCCTAAAATCAAGCTTTTTGGGTTTGCAATTAATGGACCAAAGTCCGTCATAGCACCAACACCTATGAATATTAAGCAAGGGTAAATACCAAGCTTAACGCCAAGATATAATACGTCTAAAAGTCCCACAGACATTGAGCCGAATTCTTCCCAGTGAACGTGACCACCGGCAAATAGCTCCTCGTGGAATATGCCGGCACCCGGCAAATTGGTTAAAAGCATACCGATAGCAATTGGCAAAAGGAGCAATGGCTCAAACTTTTTGCCGATAGCAAGGTAGCAAAGAAGACAAGCAATTGCTATCATAATAAGGTTTTTCCAACCGTCACCTACAGTGAAAAACTGATATACGCCTGTATCCTTTAAAAATTGAATTACGCCATCCATTTAAAAGACCTCACTTATGCAAGTGTGCAAAGAACTGTACCAGCCTCAACTGTTGTACCCGGGGTTACATTAACAGATGCAACTGTGCAATCACATGGAGCCATAATTTCGTTTTCCATCTTCATAGCCTCAAGAATCATAAGAACATCGCCACTCTTTACAGCCTGTCCGTTTTGTACATTTACCTTTAAGATATTGCCGGGCATAGGAGCTGTAACAGTCTTTGCGCCTGCCTGTGCAGGAGCTGCAGGAGCTGCAGGTGCTGTAGGAGCTGCCACAGGTGCTGCAGGAGCTGACTTAATATCTGCCTTATCAATTACCTCAAGTGTGATTTCATAAACATTACCATTTACATTTACTCTATAAGCTTTCATTTTTATATATCTCCTTAATAATTAAATCTTTTTGAATGATACAACACGGATAGCTGAAATATCAGTTCCGTTCTCCTCAGCAACTGCTGCGCATACTGCTGCCACAATTTCATCACGGTTTTCAATAACACCGCTTATAGCAGGTGTAGCTACAGGTTTGCTTTGTGTTGCTATTGTATCGCTTGTCTTCATTTTGCCCTCAGCCTTAGTTGCGATTAAGTTCATAAGCTCAACAAGACCGATAATGATTACAAGACCAACAAAGACAACTGCAATACCGATAAGACACACAAGTGCCCAGTGTAAATCAGCTGCTAAAAATAAGCCTTTTACCATATTTTCACTCCCTTACTTGGCTATTGCCCAAATTTTTTTCATTTTAACATATTTATACAAAAAAGTAAATACTGTATATAGTAATTTGATTACAAATTCACATTTTATTAACATA
Source organism: Clostridia bacterium (assembly GCA_017621085.1). Classification (GTDB taxonomy): domain Bacteria; phylum Bacillota; class Clostridia; order Oscillospirales; family CAG-272; genus RGIG2000. The sequence continues at coordinate 1,883 of JAGATW010000056.1, forward strand.
TTATAATATGTTAGTAAAAATTGTATAAAATTAGTATGTCAAAAATCCTTGATGGAATAATAAAAACGAATAAAAATCTTGTTTGGGACAAAACGCAATTGACCATTTTGTTTGTGGGTGTTGTTTGTTTTAAACGACAGGATAATATCATTGCAAATAGGCCTTGTGTCTATTTGCCTTGTGGCGCATTGCATAAAAAACGTGGTGTCAAAAAACACCACGTTTTGTTATTATCTCATTTTCTTAAGGCTTAATGCTATTTTTACCTTTTCTACAATTCCCTTTGCATTAAGGTTAAAGTACTCAAGCAAGTCCTTGCCTGCACCACTCTTACCGAATTGGTCCGGAACACCGTGTCTTACAACGGGAACAGGGCAAACCTCGGCTACAACCTCGGCAACTGCTCCGCCAAGACCACCTATAATATTGTGCTCCTCAGTTGTTACAATTGCTCCTGTTTGCTGAGCCTCGGCAATTATAAGCTCCTTATCAATAGGCTTTATTGTGTGCATATTAACAACGGAGGCAGAGATGCCATCCTCTCTTAGCATTTCTCTTGCTATAAGCGCCTGTTCAACCATAAGGCCATTGGCAATAATGGTAACATCTGTACCATCGCAAAGCTTAACGCCCTTGCCGATTTCAAACTTATAGTCCTCATTGTCATTAATTACGGAAACAGGTAAACGACCAAAGCGAATATATACAGGTCCGTCGTGCTGAATAGCAGCCTCAACTGCGCATCTTGCCTCTACGGCATCACTTGGGTTCATAACAACCATACCCGGAATTGTACGCATAAGCGCCATATCCTCACAGCATTGGTGTGTTGCGCCATCCTCACCAACGGAAACGCCACCGTGAGTTGCACAAATTTTAACATTTAAGTGTGGGTAGCCGATTGAGTTTCTTACCTGGTCAAAGCTTCTGCCTGCTGCAAACATTGCAAAGGTAGATGCAAATGGAATTTTGCCACTTGCTGCAAGACCGGCAGCAACGCCAAACATATTGTTTTCGGCAATACCACAGTCAAAAAATCTTTCAGGGAATTTCTTTTTAAATACGCAAGTCTTTGTAGCCTCTGCCAAGTCGGCATCGAGAACTACTATATCATTATACTTTGCGCCAAATTCTGCAAGCGCATTACCATACGCTTCTCTTGTTGCGATTTTATCAGCCATTTCTCGTTACCTCCTTAAAGCTCACTCTTGTATTTTTCAAGCTCTGCCTTAGCTTGATTATACTGCACCTCGTTTGGTGCTTTGCCATGCCATGATGCTTGATTTTCCATAAAGGAAACACCCTTACCCTTAACTGTTTTAGCAACAATTACAGTTGGCTTTCCCTTTACCGTTTTAGCTTCCTCAAAGGCATTTAAAATTTCCTCAATATTGTGTCCGTCAATTGAAATTACATTCCAGCCGAAGGCTCTGAATTTGCTTGGGTATGGCATTACGTTCATAACGTCCTTTACACGACCGTCAATTTGTAAGCCGTTGTTATCAACTATTAAGCAAAGGTTGTCAAGCTTATAGTGGGCAGCAAACATAGTTGCCTCCCAAACTTGACCCTCCTGGCTTTCGCCATCGCCTATCATAGCATATGTACGATAGTCATCCCCGTTTAGCTTAGCTGCAAGAGCCATACCACAGGCTGCGGAAAAGCCCTGACCAAGTGAGCCTGCTGACATATCAATGCCCTTCATTGTTTTCATATCAGGGTGACCCTGTGTAAGTGAGCCTAAGTGTCTGAAATTCTTAAGCTCCTTTATATCAAAGTAGCCACGAAGCGCCATTGCCGCATAAAGTGCAGGACAAGAATGTCCCTTTGACAAAACAAATCTATCTCTTTTTGGGTCCTTTGGCTTTTTAGGATTTATTCTAAGCTCTGAAAAATATAAGCAAGCAAGAATATCGGAAGCTGAAAGTGCTCCACCCGGGTGTCCTGATTTACCGTTATAAACCGCTTCAATAGCTCCAAGTCTTATATCGGTAGCTATCTTTTTTAACTCTAAAACCTTATCGTTGTTCATTTTGAACCTCCGAAATAAAATATATATGGTTATTTTATCACTTTTATTCTACAATGTCAATAATAAGTTTAGAGGTAATGGTATTCATTGTTGGAAAGAAATCGCAAATTTTTTAAATTTTTGCAAATAATCTATTTTTTTGATAATTCCCTGTCGATAATCGTCAACTACCCACATATATGAGTAGTACATTTGAATAACGCCGCCTGCTACATACAAAATTATTTGCAGTCCGTTCCAGATAATAGATGCAACATTTATTTCGTTTGCAAGGCTAACTCCGAAATAGCCAAAAATAATTGCCATTATCAGCTTGATTAAGGCATCACTTGCGTTTCTTTGTGAGGTATAGTCCTTTTTGCTTGCTCCAAAGTCAAAGGGGTCGTTTGCCCTTACTCCGTCCGAGGTTAAATTTGAGGAAACAAGGGGCTTGATTTTCACTCTCAGAGCCTTTTTGTACGCTCTTTTTCTTGCCTTGCTGTTAATTTGCACAGGCAGGGCGCATCCGTATTCATCAAAATAGTCGGAATACCTCATTCCCTCTGAGGCTAAAATCCTTGTTCTTATTTCCCTCAATGCTCTTTTGTTTTCCATTTCGCAAAACTCGTCAAGCTTGTCTATATTTGGGGTAATTTCATCAACCACCTGTGCGTGTAGTTGATTTGTGGCAATTGTTCTTTCGTCCTCGTCACCTCGTCTTATGCCTATGGAACGGAATACTCCGTTTATCATAATGCCTACAATTAAGCTTAAAACTCCCGTGCCGAGAATTTCATAAATGCTCTTGCCTGATTTTGAAATATTGATTAAGCTGCTTGCCACATAAACCAATGAAATTAAAACAACTACCACATACCCTGCATTTTTGTAAAAGGCTTCACCAAAGGTTTTTCTTTTCATTTTTTCTCCTTATACTCTGCCGCTGAATATTTGCTTAATTTCCATAGCGCTTTTTTGTGCGGTTTTGTCTATTAATGCGTTTTCCTTAGCTCTTTTTATAAAAATTTGGCAAACGCTGTCAAGCAGCTCACCTATTAAGGCAAGCATCGAAAAAACAATTAAGTCCTTTAACACATCCTTTAAGAGATAGCTTAGCAAAAACACTATGGCAAAGACGTATATTCTTGACGGGATTTTTAATTTTCCGATTACCTTTAAAAAGGCAATTACAAAAAGCAAGGCAAAGCCACAGGTTACCTTAACTCCTTGTGGCGCTGTTTGCACGTATCTGTCAATATTTGCAAAAAAGTAAATTAAAACAGGGCCGACACTAAAGAAAAGTGACAAAAGGTACAGTAGTGGGATTTTAATTTTCTTCATTTAATTCTGCCTCCTTAACTGCTTCCTCATTTTTATTTAAGGACTCAATAAGCAGACTCATTTTTTTGCCCTTGCCACTTTTTACAATCTCGCTGTTTGCCGAAAAGCCAAGGGACATAATTTTAGCTAAAACCTCACACTCCTTAATCAGTGTATCAACATTATTTTCAAGCTGACTTATCTGTCTTTGGATTGATGGCACGTCGTTTACAATTTCCTTTATTTCCTGTGCCTTGTTTTCTAAAAGCTCTCTGTTGCTCTGAAAGCTTATTTCTCTTTTTTCTGCCTCTGTTTCAAATGCGTTTTTTGTGTCCTTTAACCCCTTTAGGCTTTTTGCTATGCTCCTTAGCAGAGTCATTAATGCTACGATAGATGTTAAAACTCCTGCCACCACAGGAACGATTTTTTCACTTATGTAGGCTTCAAGCTCCACAACGTCAAAATCTATTTCACCGGCATAGCATACAGATGTCATTACAAAAGCCATTGTCATTATAAATAAGACGATTAATAATTTTTTCATTCCCTTTGCTCCTCTTTAATTTTTTCGTATTCTGCATCTGTGATTTCGTACCAGTTTTCCACCCTTCCGAATTTACCTAAGCGCACTGTTTTTCCAAATGCCTCGCCATTTGTTAAAACCTTGCCGCTATCTGCTGTTAATATGTTGTTTTTTATGGTCATTGTACCAAATCCCAGCCCTTTCCATCAATTTCTGCTATTTGAGCATCTGTTAGTGTAATTTCCTCATTAAAGGTGATTGCTTTTGCCTCTGTTACTGTTGCAAGAGCATCAATTATGCTCTGCACGCTTTCACTTGTTAATAGGGGGCTGTCTGCAAAGCTTATGCTAACTGCAATTGAGCCTTCTGCAAGCCTTATCTCCTTTAAAGACGAGCAGCCTTGAAATGACCTTGAAGCATACTCCGCCAAAGGAAAATCAAGTGTTCCTTTTATTTGCTCTAATGCACCACACCCATAAAGCATTTCCGTCAAAACCTTTGCTTTTTTCAAATTGCAATCGGTAAAATCCACAATCTCAAGAGAAGCGCAGTTTTTAAACATTCCGTGAAGATATGTTACATTCGGAAGTGATAATGCCTTTATTTCGGTTTTTTTACTGCTTTGGAAAATATACTGTGCTTTTGTAATGCCACTTAAGTCGTATTCACTTATTTTGTCAAAATAATAGCTATTCAAGTCGTCGGCAAAGAAATAGTTTAGACTGTCCATATTTTTAAACACATCATTTTTTCCTGCATCAAAGACTCTTTGCTCATTCTCGGCTATTGTTTGAAGCTTTTCTGCTATGGTCATTATGCCTCACCACCTATTAGTGTATTTTGAATAGCTATAATGCTATCAAGGACAGAGTCAACCTCGCCTATTTTACTATCAACATAGTACTTTGGAACTGCATCTGTCGGATTTGTTGCATAATCCACAGTAATAGAGCCATTTGCTCCACGTATAACTATACTATCAGGCTTTAAGCCTACGCACAAATCAACCATTGACTGTGTTCCGTCTGCATTTTTAACATATGCCTGAGATAAGGATGTTTTTGATGCGTCATTTCTTAGATATGCTTGCTCTATGTACCCTTCAAGAGCATTTATCCTGTTTGCTATTGCCTCTCCCGTTACAAGCTCATTTCCTGTTGGAGTTGTGCACTCGTCTTTTATGTTAACAAGAGCCTGTGTGCCATCGGAATTTTTTATGTAGGCTTGCGCATAGTCGCTTGTATTTGTTGCCTTATCTAATTTGCCCGATATGTCTGTTTCCTCTGTTTCATAGGTTGAAGAAATTACTCCGTCATCGCTGATTGTAATGTTGTCGCCTGCCTTTAGCTTATTTTGCTTTAGCGCTATTTCAGCTCTTAGGTCGCTGTGAGAGGCTGTGCTTTCATTATGCTCATCAATTTTTTCTTGTACCTGAGACATATCTACAATTGTGCTTGTATCAGCATCCCCCTCCATACCGATTAAGGTGATTTTTCTTTTTGCGTAATAGTATATTCCACCTGCCTTAAATTCGGTTGTACCAATGTTGTCATCGTTTATTTCCACCGTTTGCTCATCCTCATACATTGATAGCTGTAAAACAGCAAGCTCCGGAATGCCTTTTTGGGCAATTATAAACACGTCCCCCTCTTGAACGCCCTCAAAGTCCGCATTTCCATAGTCCTCATAGTACCTGTGAATGTCTATAAATTCAAACATTTTTTCAAGGCTTGCAAAAACGTGTATTCTGTTTTTGCCCTTGGCAAGGTCAAAGGCACGGGCGCTTAATGAACGTGCTGTCCTTATTTCCTCGCGTATGTCCTCGTGGGCTGTAGCGCTTGTGTTGTGCGCATCAAGAGTGCCTTGGCTAACCTCGCCATCTCCCTCGCTGCCCGAGCTATCCTCCTTGCCGTTACTAAGCTCATTGATTTTTTCATTAATTTGATTAATTACCTCATCAAAATAGGTCATTGACAAGTCAATTTCATCAAAATGAATGTTTAGGCTTTCCCCTAAGGACCTTATAAAATCATAAAAGTACCTTTTAATTTGGGAGGCGCTTAAGCCTGCCTTTCCCGGTGAATCAGGCAAGGCATAAGGGGAGCGCATTATTGCTTTGTTTATTTCTTCCTCTGTTAATTTAAAATTTCTGCTCATTTGCCCTTCCTTTCTACTTTTTTGTGGAGTAAATGATAGATATTTTCTCAATGCCAAGCTCACCACCTGACCTTGAGCCTACCTTTACCTTAATGTATTCAAAATTTCTTTCAAAAAACGGGACGGTTATGCTTTGCACAAATGTAGGAGCTAAAAGTGGGTCAGAGTAATCAAAATCGTCAAAATCAATAGTGTTGCTGACTACAACCGACCTTGTGCTTGGCCCGTTTCTTGTTTCATAGCCTATATCGCACATACATCTTGTGTCCCTTGTTGGAGTTATGCTTATTCCGTAAAGAGATTTTGGCTCCCTTGTGCCAAGGTCTGTAATATTCATTACAAGCTCACATTCAACCTCTCTGCTTTTTATAAGGTATGCTCTTTCAACATCCGCATCCAAAAGGATAACGGGCATTTCGTTATAAAAGACCATAAAGCTATCATTTTCTTTTATCAGCACATACTCTGTTTTTTCATCCCTTTCGAAATAAATCCTTAAGGACGTGTCTGAATTTAAGCCTATTTCGCCATCTGCTATAAGGGCAAATTCATCGTTATATGTATTTTTGATTTTGCCCCGATAAACAACCTCGCCCTCTAAATCAGTAAGCATAAATTTCATTCCCTCATAAAGGGCAACGCAACCGTTTTCATCAAGAAAGCGACCCGGTGAAACATAAACTAAGTCTTTTTCCTTCTTGTATTCACACTCAAAGCCATAATAATAGTGATGGCTTAATCTTATTTTATCTCCTGACTTAACCTCATAGGCTGAGTTAAAGGTGATACATAAATAGTCATTCTCTTGACTAAGGACAAAATCTGCATCCTTTACATTAAGGGTTACTCTTTCCCTGTCTGTGTATTCATTATCAAATGCTGCTATGTAGCCATCATCCCTGCCCATATAGATTTTTCCATCTATTTGGATGGCACACTCACACTTGCACCCGTCAAGGACCCACCATTGGTAGGTAAAGCTGTTTGCATCCGCTCCCTTAATTTTGTATTTAGGAGTGCAAATATAGACACGTCCCCCCACAAAAAGCCAGTATTCGTCATTTATTACAATTGCATAAGCATTTTCTATTTCCTCTTTTGAAAAGCTACATAGCTCCTCTTCAATGCTTCTTGACCTGTTGTAAAAACGAGCAACACCATACTCCGCATTATCCTTGTGGCACACTCCAAAAATGCCATTATAATTAAGTGCTAAGCAATCGTTATCAACCGTCCTTATACTTTTAGGACAAGCACAGCCAACTGTACTATCGCTAAAATACAGCTTGTACTTGCCTGTTGTATCCTCATTTATACGCAGTGTATAAAAGGAGCTTTCCTTATAAATTCCCACATAGTTATTAGCCATAGGCATAAGACCTGTTATTTTTTGTGCATCCTTGCCGACGGTTACTACATTATCACTTGCAAAATAAAGGTCATTTTCCATTTGCACCGAATAATATAGCCTTCTCTCATTTGTAGAAATTACAATAGTTGCTTTTCCTGTTTCTGTTTCGCCTATGGCAATTTGATTAACGCTTTTAAATATACTGTCATCTTGAGCATAGTTGTAGAACTCCACAACAATATTATCAGTTTCCCCATATGGACAAACTGCATCAAATTTAAGCGTTAAATCATACCCGTTTGTTACCTCAAACAAGCATTCAAGACCACTTACATTTATTACCTGTCCACTATCATCGACGGGAATAACTACCCCTTCCATTGTAGTTTCCTTCAGGCTTGGTATGTAGAAGCTTATGTTGACTATGGTGTTTATTCCTTCATTGCTTGAGTTCTTGCCTACATACTTGCTTGTCCAATCATCTCCCTTGCCCTCGCCGGAGGCTACACGAAATCTTGCTTTTAAGCTAAAGGGCTTTCCGTACATAGCCCTTGCATCAAGGCGAAAATGATGCTCCTTTGTTTCTGTTTGAGTTCCGGTTAAACAATTTATTCTTCTGCCTGTTAGTAAATTTGGCTTTTCAACCTTAGTTGGCTTTGCCTCTTGATAAACCTCGTGTATTCCAACAGTAGTTGTTGGCGCATAGGCAAAGCCTATTCCGTAAGGGGATGCAAGCTCGTTGCCATCATAAATTAAAAGCCCGCCCTTACATACAAGCCATAGGTAGCCATCATACATTAAGCCGCTGCTTTTTTCGTTGCCTATGTCAAATTCCCCTCTTTTGGGTATTTCCTTAATTATGCTAAAATCATACCCACATTCATAAAGCTTGTCCTCTGCGTGGACTATAATTACACTTTTGTCCATGCCACGATACTCAAATATTCCATTAATTTTTAATGGCCGGCTTTCTTCGTTTCTGAATTCACCGATTATGTGCCAGCCATTTCTTTTTTTATTAACTCCGTTGTCACAAAGCATATTACGTATGTAGCCAAGGCTGTGCTTTTGCATTTCATTGTCAGAGAGCGCATTAAATGAATAAATCTTTTTCTTCATATTAGTCCCACCTATAAACAATTTCAAAGCATTGACTACAAGGTGCTTCATTTCCTTTAAGAGCCTTAATGCCATTTTCAAAATGGTCAAGGGCATATTTTGCCAAAGCCTCATTTTCATCTCTTGCAAGGTCGGATGCTATAAAATACGGAATATATTCTGCCATTCCATATGGTAGCTCCGGCTCATATGCGTCACTTGTTACACTTGTAATTCTCGGAATTTTCCTTTTATAAATAACTGTGTAAACGCCTTGCCTGTATTTTGTCAAAATTCCTTCGTTTCCTATATCAAACTCCTGTTGAATTGCTTTATCGTAGGTATGAAACAATACTCTTTCCACTCTTAAAAGGTCGTTTTCTTTAGGCAATAGAATTTTGTCATTTTGCCTTTTGCAAAGGCTTGATGGAACATCAACGCATTTTGTTTCGCTAAGGTCATTTAACTCTATGTAGGAAAATGCTCTGTTAATTGCACCTATCGAGCCCTCTAATATGCTTTCAAAATTAGGGTTTGACTTCATTTCATAAATGGCTCTTATAATGCCCTCATCGCTTGAAGTGTCAAGCTTAATTGTAGCCTGTGGAAACATTATGGTAATTGCTTGTGCCTTTATTTCTCCTAATTTCATTTTTCTCCTTTCTTATTTAAAACTCCTCAAAGCTTTTTATGTCAGAATCCTTGTCCTTTAGCTCCTTTAGCTTGTTGCCCGAGGTATCTCTTAAATAAACTGCTGCTTGTGTATCTCCGTTTGATGCCTTTAAAACCTGCGCTATTAAAATAGCCTCTTGATAGGTAATCATGTCGCCAAGGGGTGTGGCCCTCACCGCCTCGGCGACTGTTTCGGGAGCTATTACCATATTAAGAATTGAGTCAAGAGTTGATTTAAAGCTCTCGCCCTTTCGCCTTTTTATGCGACCCCGTTTATTCGGCGTTTTCTTGCTTTTTTCCTCATTTTCTAACGTAGTGACCACCTCACTTGAGCTAAAATTTTCATTATCGGGAATTAAGGTCCCATTACCTTCCTCTGTGAGTTGATTAAGAGTTAGCTCTTTCTTTTTTCTTGCCATGGTGTTTCTCCTTTCCTTTTCGCACTTTCATTATTGCATAAAAAAACCGGTATCATCCGTCCCTGTTTGTGTTGACACAAGGAATTTTTTGGGTTATAATAATAAAAAACTAAGGAGATTAAAAATGAAAAGGGTTGTTTTACTGGGAGATTCAATTCGTTTGTGGGGCTATGGCACTAAGGTTGGTGAGCTTTTAGGGGAAAATTACGAGGTTTGTCAGCCCGAGGACAATTGTCGATTTGCTAAATATACATTAAGAGGACTTTTTGATTGGCAGGACATAATCAAGGGTGCTGATGTTATACATTGGAATAACGGACTTTGGGACTGTACCGAAATTTTCGATGATGGTCTTTTCACAAGTGAAAACGAATATGTAGAAAATATGGTGCGCATAGCTACCCTTCTAAAAAAGGTAACTCCAAATGTTATTTTTGCTACCACCACTCCTGTTTGGGACGAGTTTGAATATACTCATAACGATAAGATTATTCGCTTTAATGAAATTATTGTTCCAAGGCTTAAGGAAATGGGCATAAAAATAAACGACCTTCACACAGCAGTATCCAAGGACGTTCATAAATATATAAAGGAATGTGACAAAATCCATCTATCAAGCGAGGGCATAGACCTTTGCGCCCAAATGGTAGCCGATGCAATTAAGGAAATATTAGAATAAAAAAGCACCGATATGGTTTCCCATATCGGTATTTTTTTATTTAACCGTTTTGTAGTCCTCTACAAGCATAATGTTGTCTATGTAGAAGGGTTGGTTTGCAAAGGAGTTGTCCTTTAGGTCAAGGTACATATAAAAGCCTGTTACCAGCTTGTTCTCTGTCATTGTGTTTGAATTGGAGTTTTGGCAAAGGTCCTCTGTTCTAAATGCAAAGTAGCCCTTTTTGCCATTAACCGAGCAATTTTCTGCCGAGCCAAAGCATCCGTCTACTCCATGAGAAAGCTGTACCCATTGGTCGCTTCCATCTGCTAAATAATACATTGGCGGGTTAGTCTTATCATCGTCGTCTGTTCTGTATGAATCAACACCCTCCGATGAAAGCAAGCCAATACAAGCCTTTCTAAATTCAACGCTTGTAAAGTCCATCCAAGCAACAACATATTTATTGCTACCAAGCTTTCCATACTCGCTCTTATCAAGGTAAATATAGAATTCAGAGTTAGAGGTTTGGCTACGCTTCACCTCAATAGCACTTGAGCCGTCCTTGCCCTTGCCTTCTACTATTTCAAAGGTAATAGTACCATCAATTTTGCCATCATCATATCCGTTTGCCTTGGTTTGTGGCATATCTTTCTCAAAGTCCTCAAGGGTTACATTACTATCTAATGTGCCATAGCTATCAGGATTAATTCTTTCAACAATATATGAAACATAGGTAGGAATATTATCAAGGCTATCCAATCTTAAATCAAATACGCGTCCGCCCTGTACGTTTGCCCTATAATAAGTAAGGTCGCTTACGTTAGGAGATGAGCATAGCTTAACGCCATAATAATTGTACATATAGTCATTTACGTGGTCGTGTCCTGTTACAATAGCCTTAATGTCCCCACGCTCAAATATGGTTTCAAGCAATTCTGTATCTGTTTTAGATGCGCAAATGCCCTCGTTTCTATCTCCTGTTGCTTCGTAAACAATGGTTGTGTTTCCTCTGTTTTCATAAGCTATATTGTTTTCAATAAGTGGAATATGGAATGCCATCATACCCTTGACTATGTTACCGCCATTATATTCCTGTAAAAGCATAGAGGCTTGCTTATACCATTCAATTTGGTCAGCCTTAATATAATCATATCCACCGTTTACGGTATCGTATGAGCCTGAGTCAAGGCAATAAATTACAGAGCCTAATGTTTCGTCCTTATTATAAATACCAAGGACGTAGTTGCCTGTGCCTGAAATTTCCGGTCCTGTCTTTGAAACGCAATACTCGTAGGACTCAAATATCTCCTGTTGCTTTTCGTGAGATAGCGCGCCCTCGTGGTCGTGGTTACCATAAACGTGACACCAAGGAATTTGCTTTTCCTCAATGTAGCTGACTAATGCATCTATATTATTTCTTAATGCTTCTTCACTTGATGAGCCGATTGTGTTATCTCCCGTGAATATAACAAGGTTAGGATTTTCCCTGTCAACTAAAAGCTTTATTCTGTCCTTTACCTCTTGCACATTTGTTGCGTCCGCTTTTACATTCATATGTGCATCGGCAATTATTAAAACTCTAAAGGAGCCATCATCATTATAATAAAGCTTGTGCTTTGTTTTTAAAAGCGCTCTTACCTCTGTTAATACCTTATCTAATGATTCCTTAATTTCGTTGTAGCTTAACAATTCAAGTCCTCCATCAATATACTCAAGTGTTTTACCATCATTTACATAAGCCTCTAATAAAAGCTTTATATCTCTTTGGTTGTTCTTAATATTGGTAATTTTAACATCAAAAGCATCGGCGTTCATTAATTTACAAGGCTTGAAAATGCCATTTGTAACACTAATTTCCCCATTTTCGTAGGTGATGCTTGTTAAATTAGTTCCTGCCATAACTCCAAATTCAATATTTACATCCGGGTTTGAAGCTTTAAATTCATTAAGAGCTATTTGGTTAACTCTTACACCGAAGGAAGCAGAGCCACCCTCTTCATAAATTGCATATCCCATACTTGTAAAAATAGGTGCATAGCTTACTCCCTCGCTTATACCAATATCGCCACATAGCTTACATACTGTTTGTAATACTCCTGATTTTGTGTATCCATTAAGGTATTTTATTTTTCCGTTTTCAAACTCGTGTATGTTAGCAGAAACCTCTACATTACCGGAAGATGATGCATTCCAGCCTGTGTATTGTATGGCTGTGCCGCTTTCCTTACAGCTTGGAAGCTTTGTTACTACCCAAACATAAGCTGAGCCACCTCTGTCCCCGTTTAGTGAGCCTGTAACCTTGCCATTAAATTCACAATCAATAATTTTTATGTTTTGCTTTCCTGTTGCTGTGCTAACAGCAATTTCAGAAGGCTCCTCTGCATAGGTGTGGAAAATACAGCCTGTAAATGGCGCTGCATTTTCAAAGCTATTCATCATTATTGCCTTTATGTCAGCTACATCTGTATTATACCAGCAGTCGTTTTGAATTTTAAAATCATAAAACTTTACGTTATTAAAGGCTGTGCCTAATGTATAGTTAAAGGAGTTTTGCCCCTTAAAGCCACCATAAACTACTGAATCGTTTATAACAATAGTTCTCTTTTTTACATTTGAGCCATTGTTTAAGCCCTCCGATGTTATGGCAGATTTTGCCGAGCCCTGCGGACATCTTAAAACGGAATTTTTAATTCTAATTTCACAATTATTGTCTTCAAGCTTTCCGTAAATTGCCCACGCTTCCTCTGCTGACATTATGTAAGCATTTTCTATATTGAGTATGCCGTGTATCACAATAATTAAATTGCCTGTTCCCGTCATATCAGCCCTTTTGCTATCAGCATAGTGGGTATAGGTCTTGTAATTATCAAGCCTGTTGCTTCCCTTTAAATTAAGAATTGCAGACTCTTTTTTAAGAACAAATGCTCCCTTTGAGGAGTCCGACCCCTTGTTACCTGTATAATTAATTGTGTAACCGTTAAAATTAATTGTTAATGTAATTCCCTTATCAATAATAATCGGCTCTGTAATTTCCACATCACTCTTTAGGGTAATTTCAATTTCGTCCCCTGTACCGGATGCAAAAAGGATGCTTTTTATTTCTTCCTCTGTATTAATATCTGTTGCTAATGCTCCGATAGTCAATATAGCTATGCATATAAGCATAAGGAATAACGGTATAAGAATTCTTTTCATAAGGCTTCTCCTTTTTTGTCATAATATAAGTATAGCATACTTTAATTTTGCATTGGTGATTTAAGATTACTTTTGTATGAATAAACAAAAAGCTCCTTGATTTTTTCTTAAATCAAGGAGCTTTTTTATTTAATTTGACTATTATCTGATACCGTATTTTTCAATAATGTAGTCCATATCCTTATCCCCTCTGCCGGAGAGGCAAATAAGGACAGAGCCCTTGCCCATTTTCTTTGCAAGCTTAATGCCATATGCAACTGCGTGGGCGCTTTCAATTGCAGGAATAATTCCCTCAAGCTTTGAAAGCTCAAAGAATGCATCAATTGTTTCCTCGTCATCAACAACGTCATATTTTACTCTGCCAAGAGTGTGTAAAAATGCGTGCTCAGGGCCTGAGGATGGGTAGTCAAGACCACTTGCAACTGAGTAAACAGGAGCAGGGTCGCCATTTTCGTCCTTTAGCATAATACTTTTAAAGCCGTGCATAATGCCCTCCTCACCATATTGGAGAGTAGCTGCGTGGTCGCCAAGCTTTGGACCTCTGCCAAGAGGCTCAACACCGTAAATATCAACAGGGTCATTTAAAAAGCCTGAGAACATTCCCATTGAGTTTGAGCCACCGCCAACGCAAGCAACTACTGCGTCGGGAAGCTCACCTGTCATTTCCTTAAACTGCTCTCTTGCCTCAAAGCCGACAACGCTTTGGAATTCTCTTACCATCATCGGGAATGGGTGTGGACCAACAACAGAGCCTATACAGTACATACTGTTTTCGTAGTCCTTAGCATATGCCTCAAAGGCAGCATCAACAGCTTCCTTAAGTGTTGCAAGACCGTGTGTTACCTCAATTACATTAGCACCGAGAATTTTCATTCTTGCAACGTTAGGAGCTTGCTTTTTAATATCAACGCTACCCATATAAATGTCAAATTCAAGACCAAAATATGCAGCAGCAGTTGCCATAGCAACACCGTGCTGACCTGCGCCCGTTTCTGCAATTACCTTTTTCTTGCCCATATATTTAGCAAGCAAAACCTCACCCATACAGTGATTAAGCTTGTGGGCACCTGTGTGGTTTAAGTCCTCACGCTTTACATAAAGCTGAACATTGCCATACTTGTTTGAAAGACGCTCAAGGTGTGAAATTGGTGTTGGACGTCCTTGAAAGTCCTTTCTGATTCTGCGAAGCTCGTTAATAAACTTAGCGCTTTTACAAATAGTAAAGTACGCCTCGTTTATTTCGTCCATAGCCTTTTTAAGCTCAGGGGAAACATAAGCTCCGCCGAATTTGCCAAAATAACCCTCTTCATTTGGGTAGTTCTTTAAATAAGTGTCAAAATTTACTCCATTAAATTCCATAATATATTACCTCTTTTCAAAATTCAAATTATCTTTTTTTGCTCTTACCGTTTGAGCCACGCCATCGTCTGTCTAACATAAATTTTCTCCCAAGAATAAATAAAAATAGCCCTGACAAGAAAAGCTATAAAGCCAATCTTACCAAGGACGAATATAAATATCCGCGGTGCCACCTTGAATTTACGCAAAAATGCGTACACTTTTAAGGGTACTACCATACCCCTTGCCACTAACGTAGGCAAAACGTCATAGAATACTTGGCAAAAATGCCTTTGACTATGCCCTCCGTGGTCCATTTGCCAAGCAGTGTCTAACCATACTTCCACCAATGTACAGCTCTCTGTGTAGTCTTAAAAGGCTTTATCTCCACTTCAACGGTTTACTATGCTAATATCTTATCACTATCAAATCGATTTGTCAATACCTATTAAAAATTTTCCAAAAATATTCAAAAAAGCTTGCGGGTTATACGCCCACAAGCTCTTTTTCTTCGGTTTTTTCTGTTTTAGGAGGTTCAAGATTTTTCTTAGCTGAGGTAAGCATTAATTTAATTCTGTTAAGCTGATTAACCTCGGAAGCGCCGGGATCGTAGTCAACTGCTACTATATTAGATTCAGGGTAGCTTTTGCGCAGTAGCTTAATTACTCCCTTTCCAACAACGTGGTTAGGCAAGCAAGCAAATGGCTGAATGCATACAATATTCGGCGCACCCGTTTTAATTAGCTCTACCATTTCACCTGTCAAGAACCAGCCCTCTCCGTATTGATTACCAATAGACAAGAACGGCTTTGCAAGCTTAGCAACCTCGCTTATCTTAATCGGAGTATCAAATCTTGCACTCCTTTCAAGAGCCTTAATTGCAGGCTTTCTTATAAGTTCAATTGCCTTAATTCCAAGCTGTGACTTAAAGGAAGAGTTCCACTTAATTCCCAAGAACCTATGCTTGTAAACGGAGTTATACATACAGTAGTTCAAAAAGTCGATAAGGTCAGGCACAACAGCCTCCGCCCCCTCGCTTTCCAAAAGGTCAACTAAGTGATTATTTGCAAGTGGCATATACTTTACAAGAATTTCGCCCACTACGCCAACACGTGGCTTTTTCATATCCTCGTAAATCGGCAATGTGTCAAAATCATTAACTATGCCACGGCAAACCTCTTTGTATTTATATTTTGTTTTCTTGTTTGTCAAAAGGTCAACGCAAATATCGTTCCACTTTTTCCATAGTGCATTGGCTGAGCCCTTTTCTATTTCATAAGGACGGACTCTATATAGGCAACGCATAATAAGGTCACCAAGTATTGCTCCCTTTAAAGCACCTAAGACAAGGGGAATGCTTAATTTAAAGCCCTCGTTTTTCTCAAGTCCTACTGCGTTTAAGGAAATTACGGGAATATGGGACATTCCCACCTTATCAAGAGCACGACGTATAAAGCCAACATAGTTACTTGCACGGCAGCAGCCACCTGTTTGGGTCATTATAATAGCTAACTTATTTGTGTCATACTTGCCTGATAGCACAGCCTCCATTACCTGACCTACAACTGTTATTGATGGGAAGCAGGCATCGTTATTAACATACCTTAGTCCCACATCAATCGCGTTTCTGTTATCGTTACCTAAAATCTCCATATTGTAGCCGTTTTTAGCAAAAACAGGCTCCAAAATATTAAAGTGAATAGGTGACATTTGTGGGGCTAAAATGGTGTAGCCGCTTTCACGCATTTTCTTAGTAAACTCTGTGCGTTCATATTTAACAGGTCTTACATTTGGCACAATTCCCTTTTCGCGCCTCATATTCATTGCTGAAATCAGACTTCTTATTCTAATTCTTACAGCGCCTAAGTTGTTAACCTCGTCTATTTTTAAAACTGTGTAAAGCCTGTCTGACCCCTCCATAATTTCGCAAACCTGGTCGGTTGTAACCGCATCAAGTCCACAGCCAAAGGAGTTTAACTGAATAAGCTCTAAATTTTCATTTCTTCTTACAAATGTTGCCGCATTGTAAAGGCGTGAATGGTAAACCCATTGGTCGTTTACTCTTAGGCTTTCAATTTCGTCAAACACCTCTGGTAAGGAGTCCTCTGTAAATACATTAAAGCCATAGGATGCTATAAGCTCAGGAATACCGTGGTTAATTTCAGGGTCTATGTGGTAGGGTCTGCCTGCAATTACAATACCACGTGCTTCCTTGTTCTGCTCCATTTGTTCAAGAAGCTCTTTGCCTTTTTTTCTAATATCGCTCTTGGCTCTTTCCTGCTCACGCCAAGCCTTGGAAACAGCCCTTTTTATTTCATTTGGCTCAATGTCAAAGGATTTTTCCTTAATAAAGAAGTTAAGGAGTCTGTCGTATGTGGTTTTTTCGTCAGTAAATGCAATAAACGGACGAAGGTATCTTACCTGTCCCTCAACGATTTCGTCAACATTGTTCTTTAAATTTTCCGAATAGGAAACAACAATAGGACAGTTAAAGTGGTTTTGGGCGCTTTCCTTTTCCTTTCTTTCATAGAAAACGCAAGGATAGAAAATAGTTTTAACACCCTCGTTAATTAACCACTTAATGTGACCGTGAGATATTTTGGCAGGGTAGCATTCACTCTCCGATGGAATTGTGTCCATACCAAGCTCATAAATTTTTCTTGATGATTTAGGGGACAAAACTACTCTAAAGCCAAGCTCCTTAAAAAAGGTAGCCCAGAATGGATAGTTTTCGTACATATTAAGCACACGCGGAATACCAATTTCGCCCCTTGGGGACTCATACAAGGCAAGTGGCTCATAGTCAAAGAGCCTTTGCATCTTGTATTCAACAAGGTTAACGCCCTTTTCCTGTCCCTTTTCTTGACCTAAGCCCTTTTCACATCTGTTTCCTGTTATGTGTCGTCTGCCACCGGGGAAGGTGTTTATTGTTAAAAGGCACTTGTTGTTACAGCCATTACATCTTGTTGTTTTGGTTTCGTATGTAAGCTTTAAAATTTCCTCTATTGGAAGGGTAGTTGTTTCTTTTCCGTGATGGTTATTTCTTGCAATAAGGGCTGCACCAAATGCTCCCATAATACCTGAAATGTCAGGACAGGTGGCTTTAACCCCTGAAATTTTTTCAAAGGCTCTTAAAACTGCCTTATTGTAGAATGTACCACCCTGTACAACTACGTGCTGACCTAAATCGGAGGCAGAATTTAATTTAATAACCTTAAACAAGGCATTTTTAATAACGGAATATGCAAGACCTGCTGAAATATCGGCAACGCTTGCTCCCTCCTTTTGTGCCTGCTTAACATTGGAGTTCATAAACACAGTACATCTTGTGCCTAAATCAATTGGGTTTTTGGCAAATAATGCCTCGTGTGAAAACTCCTGTGCTGTAAAGCCAAGAGAATTTGCAAAGTTTTCAATAAATGAGCCACAGCCTGATGAGCAAGCCTCATTTAATAAAATGTTATCAACACTGCCGTTTTTAATTTTAACGCACTTCATATCCTGTCCGCCAATGTCAAGGACACAGTCAACCTGAGGGTCAAAAAATTCAGCAGCAGTACAGTGTGCAATAGTTTCAACCTCGCCTAAGTCAAGGTTAAAGGCAGATTTTAAAAGGTTTTCACCGTAGCCTGTTGAACAGGAATATGCAATTCTTGCGCTATTAGGTAGCTTTTTGCTAACCTCCTCCATTGCGCGAATTGCTGTTTTAATTGGTGAGCCTTGGTTGTTTGAATAAAAGGAATATAAAAGCTCTCCCTCCTTGCCGATTAAGGCAAGCTTTGTTGTAGTTGAGCCTGCGTCAATTCCAAGGTAGCAATCGCCCTCATATGTTGAAATATCGCCCTTTTTAACACAGGCGCTTTCGTGTCTTGAATTAAATTCATCAAGCTCCTCTTGATTTTCAAATAGAGGGTCAAGCCTTTTTAATTCAAATTTCATTTCAATGCCACTGTTTAGCTTATTAAGTAAGCTATCAAGCTCTTGCTCTTTTGTGTCCTTTGCCTCAAGGGCGGCGCCAAGGGCGGCGAAAAGATGGGAATTTTCAGGGTCAACTATATTTTCGGGTGTTAATTTAAGAGTTCTTATAAATGCCTTTTTAAGCTCAGGCAAAAAGTGGAGTGGTCCACCAAGAAAGGCAACACAGCCACGAATTGGCTTACCACAGGCAAGACCTGAAACAGTTTGGTTTACAACTGACTGGAAAATAGAAGCAGACAAGTCTGCCTTAGTAGCACCCTCGTTTATAAGTGGCTGTATATCTGTTTTTGCAAAAACGCCACAGCGCGCTGCAATTGGGTATATTTGAACATAGTTTTCAGCCTCGGAGTTAAGGCCCGACGCATCGGTCTGCAAAATGGCAGCCATTTGGTCAATAAATGAGCCTGTGCCACCTGCGCAAATACCGTTCATTCTTTCTTCAACGTTGTTTCCGTCAAAGTAAATTATTTTTGCATCCTCGCCACCTAATTCAATAGCTACATCTGTTTGCGGAGCTACAAATTTAAGGGCTGAGGCAACTGAGGCAACCTCTTGTATAAATTCAATTTCTAAGGCTTTACCAAGATTAATAGCACCCGAGCCTGTTATTTTTGTCTTTAAAAGACAGTTTCCCAAAAGCTCCTTTGCCTCGCTTAAAAGCTGTGCAAGAGTTTCCTTTGTGTGGGCACAGTGACGCCTATATTCTGCATAAAGCATTTTTCCGTTTTCATCGGTTACAACAAGCTTGACAGTAGTTGAACCTACGTCAATTCCTGCATAATATGTATTCATATAATATCTCCTTATAGCAAAGCAACCTTATGGTAATCTCAAACCTTTACGACAAATTTCGTCTTGCTCTCTCTGCTCTCAAATCTTAATTTTTTAATATTTCAACATTATAAATCAAAAACAACACTAATCCATTATAGGTACATTATATACCCAAAATGTTACAAAATTTTGAATAAATAAAAATTTCTTATTTAAATACATCCTTTGCCTTTCTTCTTGCAACAAAAAAGCGACCCTTTGCAAACAAAACGAGTAACAAATTAAATGTAACATTCTCTCGTAGAGGTCGACGTGTGCCGACGACCCTTTAATTTTGCAAAAGAAATAAGCTACAAATGCGTAAAAACACCTCATCCGTCAACTTTGTTGACACCTTCTCCCACTGGAGAAGGCAATTATAGGTGTAGTTATTTCTCCAAGTCTTAAAAAATACGAAGCTAAAGCATATTTAAAAAGCCTTCTCCAGTGGGTAACGTAGTGTCACTGTGGTAGTGAATAACACTCGGGGAGTGTTAGAGCCACAGTGTGACCGAGCCGAAGCGAGAAAGGTGTC
>JAGATW010000008.1 GCA_017621085.1 Clostridia bacterium
CAACCTGCACAGGCTCAACAACACTTCTTGTTGCTGTAGTTAAGGGTAAGGATGTAACAGTTGAGGGTATCAACGCTGCTATGAAGGCTGCTTCCTCTGCTTCCTTCGGTTACAACGAAGACCAAATCGTATCCTCCGACGTTATCGGTATCACATACGGCTCACTCTTCGATGCAACACAAACAATGGTAGCTAAGATTGATGACGACACATATCAGGTACAGGTTGTTTCTTGGTACGATAACGAGAACTCCTACACAAGCCAGATGGTTCGTACAATTAAGTACTTCGCTGAAATCTAATTTTAGAAATAAGCATATTAAAGGCATTGCTTCGGCAATGCCTTTTTTAACTAAAAAATGTCGAGCAAGCTCCCGACATTTTGATATTATGTTCTTTTCCAAGTTCTTGGTGTGAATAAAATAAGCACAGGTAAAATTTCAAGTCTGCCAAGAAGCATTGTAAGGGTAAGAATTAGTGTTGAAAACCAGTTATACCCGGCAAAGCTGCAATATGGGCCAACAGCCTCAAAGGCAGGGCCAACATTGGAAAGGCAGGCAAGAGATGCAGAAAAGTTAGAAAAAAATCCGTGCTTAACCTCATAATTACCACCGATGTCGGATGTAACCTTTATAATTTCACCATTGATTGGGTCAATAGACAAAAGCAGAGTTGTACTCATAAGAATTAAAAAATACAGGGTAAAGAAAGCAAAAACGTCATTAGTTGTCTTTTCCTCAAGGCTCTTTCCCTCAAACTTTGTTTTTGGTACATACCTTGGATTAATTAGCTTTCTTATGTTAACATAAGTACCCTTTACTGCAATTACAAGTCGGGAAATTTTAACACCTCCTGCAGTTGAACCTGCCATACTACCGAAAATCATTACAACAACAAGAGTTGTAACAGCCAAATTAGGCCATAGATTATAGTCGGTTGAGGTAAAGCCAGCAGTTGTCATAAGAGATGTAACCTGTAAAAGAGAGTGTCTAAAGCCTTCCTCAACGGAATAACCTAAGGCTTCAAGTCTTGTTACAAGGCTCATAAAAACTATGCTAACACTGGAAATAATAATCAAAAGATAGATTTTAAGCTCCTCGCTTCTAAAAATGTGCTTAACCTTGCCGATTAAAATTAAATAGTAAAGGGCAAAGTTACAGCCAAATAAAATAAGGAATATTGAAACCACATATTGAGCAAATGGAGTAAAATATTCAAGGCTGTTTGGAATACAGCCAAATCCACCTGTACCTGCACTACCAAAGGAGGTTAAAAGTGCGTGGAATAGCTTATCTCCACGATAGTCAATGCCAATAGCTGCATCGGTTTGAGCATAATCAATTAATGGGCCGCACATTAAAATAATAACCTGCAAAACAGTCATACCAAGGTAAATAAGATAAAGTATTCTTGATGTAACCTTCATTTTTGAAACTATTTTACCAACCTGTGGTCCGGGGCTCTCTGCACGTAAAAGATGCATGGATGAGCCATCATCACTCTCAGGAATAAATATAAGCACAAATACAAGAATTCCCATACCACCAATCCAGTGTGAAAAGCTTCTCCAAAATAAGGATGAATGGGAAATTAACGTGATATCAGTAATAATACTCGACCCTGTGGTTGTAAAACCGGACATAATTTCAAAGCAAGCATCAATGTAATTAGTTATATCACCGTTAATAACGAAGGGAACAGCTCCAAACAGTGTCATTATAATCCAAACAAGAGCAGTTAAGGCAAAGCCCTCTTTTTGATAAAGCGAGGCTTTTTTAGGCTTAGGAATTTGCAAAAGACTTCCTAAAAGCACAAGAAGAAAAATAGGAATAGCAAAGGCAAAATTATTTAAAAGTCCCTCTTTGTAAATAATAGAAACCGCAAAGGGAGCAAGCATTAAAATGCCCTCTAAAATCATAATTTTGCCAAGAATCCTGCCAAGTAATTTATAATTCATGTGTCACCTATTCGAAAATATCATTTAAGTCGTCAAAATTCTTGTGAGTAGTAACGACAATTACATTATCACCAAGCCTAATAGAGGAATTACCATCAGGAATAATAACCTCATTTTCTCTAATAATGCAAGCAATCAAACAATTGTGCTTGATTTTTAGAGTTCTTAATGGCTTGTCGTAAAACTTTTCCGGCTTTTTCGCTAAAAATTCAAGTGCCTCTACCCTGTCATTAACAAGACGATAAAGGGTTAGAACATTACTGCCTCTTTTGTTTGCAATAGCGCGTATGTAGCTAATAATTCTGTCAGCAACAATTCTCTTAGGGGACACCTTGTTTTCAATTCCAAGCTCATCAAGCATATCATAAAGGTCATCGTTCTTTATTTGAGTAATTGTTTTTAAAACATTCATTTTGTTTGCAAACATAGAAACAATCATGTTTTCCTCGTCAATATCAGTAAGAGCAACAAAGGCATCCATTGCCTCAATACCCTCTTCAATTAAAAGGTCGTGCTGTGTACCGTTACCATAAATTACAGTAACCTTAGGAAGCAAGTCAGCCAATTCATCGGCTAATTCCTTATTCATTTCGATAAGCTTAATTGAAAACTTCTTTCTTGAAAGCTCCTTTGCAAGATAATAGCCAATTCTGTTTCCACCAACTATCATAATGTCCTT
Organism: Clostridia bacterium; assembly: GCA_017621085.1. Taxonomy (GTDB): domain Bacteria; phylum Bacillota; class Clostridia; order Oscillospirales; family CAG-272; genus RGIG2000. The sequence goes on from JAGATW010000008.1 coordinate 2,637, forward strand.
AAAAGGCGTTGTTTCAAGGTGAGCCTCTGCCAAAAAGTTACGCAAGGAGCCGGCATCAGATGTAAAATGCACCCTGTCCCCTAACTGAAACATAAAGTTACCGGATGGAATAACAACCTCATCCCCACGTTGCACCGCACAAACAAGCACTCTTGTGCTAAGCTTTCTGCTTAAGGAAATAAGAGTTTCACCAACAAGAGCACAATCCTTGTCAACAATAATTTCAACAAGTAAAACACGCCCTTTGGCAAAATGCTCCATTTGTGAAACGGAAGGCAAGTTAATAAGATTAAAAATTTCTGCCGCAGTTTCCTTTTCGGGATTTACAATCATAGAAATACCAAGCTGGTCCTTCATTTCAGCAATTTGCTTACTGTAATCAGGGTTTCTTACACGGGCGATAGTATTTTTAACTCCGATTTTTTTAGCAACAAGACAAGCAAAAACATTAAGCTCATCACTGTTAGTCAAAACAATGGCAAGGTCAGTATCACTCATATTGGCTTCCTTTTGAATGTCCATACAAGCGCCGTTACCGACAACACCAAAAACGTCATATTTTTCAATAAGACTCTCAACCTTGTCCTTGTCATCGTCAATTATAGTAATAGTATGCTCCATACCTGCTAAGCTTTTAAGTATGGTCTTACCAACAGTACCAAGTCCTATAATAGCTATCTTCATAGTTTTCTCCCTTAAAGAATAATAGTTAGCCACCAAAATTGGGACAGCTTCCTATATTATAGCACTATTACAATAAAAAGTGAATACCTAATTAAAAAATAATTAAGGTAGCACGGGGCGAAAAATGTCATATAATGTAATAAGCGTTGTAAGGCAACGCTTAGTTAGGAGAAAACTATAATGCGATTTGAAGGAAATTCAAGAGGTATTAATCGCTCAGACTATGAGCAGTTTGCCGGTTTTCTTGGCTTAACACAACCAAGATACGCAAAGGATAACAGAAACAACGTTACACAAAGCAATATAACTAAAGAGAATTCAGGTAAGGTCGTAGGTATGGTCTATGGTGTAAATCAAGATTTTACAAGAATATACGACCCGGAAATAGCCCTTGAAAACGGAACAATATTTGAAGAGCTAAATAAACCCTTCTATCCTACCGGATGTAAGTCAAAAAACGGGGAGGGGTGTCTGTAAAATGATAAATAATAACACAAGAGAACGCTTAATGAAAGCGTATCAAGCCTACTCATTTGCAGTTTATGACGCACTTTTGTATCTTGATGCTTACCCAAATAGCAAGGAAGCATTAGACAGCTACAATAAATATCAAAAGCTATCTCAAAGAGCAAAGGCAGAATATGAATCTAAATTCGGGCCAATAACCGCCCCCAATGATACAAATAGCTGGCAATGGACAGATTCACCATGGCCTTGGCATATAGAAGGAGGAAAATAATATATGTGGCAGTATGAAAAAAGATTACAGTACCCTGTAAAAATCAAAAATCCTAACCCTAAATATGCCCAAATAATCATTAGTCAATTAGGTGGACCGGACGGTGAAATTGGCGCATCCCTTCGCTACCTTACTCAAAGAATAGCAATGCCATACTCTAAGATAGTTGGCATACTAACCGATGTTGGCACAGAAGAGCTTGCTCACTTTGAAATGATAAGTGCAATACTTTATCAGCTAACACGCAACTTAACCCCTAAGGAAATTAAGGAAAGTGGCTTTGACACATACTTTGTTGACCATACAACAGGTATATATCCGGTAGCAGCCAGTGGCTACCCATACTCAGCCTCACAATTCCAGTCAAAGGGTGACGTTTTAGCAGATTTACACGAGGACTTAGCAGCAGAGCAAAAGGCAAGAGCAACTTATGACAATATTTTGCGTCTTGTTGATGACCCCGATGTATGCGATGCAATTAAATTCCTGCGTGCAAGAGAAATTGTTCACTATCAGCGCTTTGCCGATGCCCTTGGCATAGCTCAGGAAAATATGGACAGCAAAAACTTTTATGGCTACAACCCGGCATTTGATAAGGTATCAAAGCTTAATTAAACCAACAAAGCAGACACAAGTCCCCTTGTGTCTGCTTTGTTATATTAATTTTATATTGACAAAGGCATTATTAAGTGCTAAAATAACTTAAAGTTATCAATTAGGAGGGCAAAAATGAAGAAAGCGATAATTGTTCCAAATTACTTAAAGGCGGAAAGCATGGGCTTTTGCAAGGTCGCAAAGGAAATGCTTGAAAATATTGGCTATGACATCGAGGTAATGGTTGAAAATGATATGCCAAGCTCAAAAGCAGATTTTGCCCTTGTTTTAGGTGGAGATGGCACTATTCTTCGTGCCTGTAAAAAGCTTTATAAGTATGATATTCCTGTTTTTGGAATTAACTTTGGTAACATAGGCTACTTAACAGGCTGTAACCCCGATACCGCAGTAGAATGTATAAACAAGGTGGTAAGTGGTGAATATAAGCTTGAAAACCGTCTGATGATTGAGGGTGAGGTAATAAGAAAGGATGAGGTAATACACTCCTTTGTTGCATTAAATGAGGTAACCTTATTCCGTTCAACTCTTAAAAAAGCATTTAAAACAGAGCTATACATAAATGGCTTAAACACACAAACTATATTAGGTGACGGAGTTATTATAGCAACTCCAACAGGCTCAACCTCTTATAATTTATCGGCAGGAGGTCCTGTTTTAACACCTGAATCAAATAATATGGTAATTACTCCTGTTTCCCCAATGCAATTTTTACATACCTCAATTGTAACGGGTGGTAATGATACAATCGAATTAAAGGTGAAAATTAATTCCTTGCTTGAAAACGCCACTATTTCCCTGGAAATAGATGGAGATAGCTCTATGGAGATTTATGACGGAGATATGCTCAGAATTAAAAGAGCAGAAAATACAGCAAAAACAATAAAGGTAAATGATATAAGCTTTTATCAAATTTTAAGACAAAAGCTATCAAAGGTTAATGAATAATGTATAAAATTTTAGAAAAAAGAGAGCTTAATCCAACAGTTACGTTAATGGAAATTGAAGCTCCCTTGGTTGCAAAAAAGGCAGAGCCGGGTCAGTTTATAATTTTACGTACTGACGAAAATGGGGAAAGAATTCCTCTTACAATTGCAGATTTTGACAGAACAAAAGGAAGTGTTACAATAATTTTTCAAATAGTGGGAGCTACAACTAAAAAGCTTTCAATGCTTGAAAAGGGAGATTATTTGCATGACTTTGTAGGACCTCTTGGTAAAAAAACTCATACACAGGGTCTTAAAAAAGTAGCTGTTGTTGGTGGAGGCGTAGGCTGTGCAATTGCTTACCCTGTGGCTAAAAAGCTACACGAGCAGGGATGTGAGGTACACGCAATTTGTGGCTTTAGAACAAAGGACTTAGTTATATTAAAGGAAGAATTTGAGAAAGCCTCAAGTAAATTTGTATTAATGAGTGACGATGGAACAATAGGCGAAAAGGGTCTTGTAACAGATGCTTTGAAAAAGCTAATAGAGCAGGGCGAAAAATATGATGAGGTAATCACCATAGGTCCGCTTATAATGATGAAATTTGTTTGTGCCTTAACAAAGGAATATGGCATAAAAACGGTTGCATCAATGAACCCTGTTATGATAGATGGCACAGGAATGTGTGGTGGCTGTCGTTTAAGCGTAGGTGGAAAAACAGTTTTTGCTTGTGTTGACGGACCTGAATTTGACGGACATTTAATAGATTTTGATGAGGCAATGGCAAGAAGCAATGCTTATGGCGAGTTTGAACGTCATAAATATGAGGCAACCTGTAACCTCTTTAAAAAGGAGGCGAAATAATATGCCAAATATGTCCATTAAAAGAAATGTAATGCCAACTCAAGACCCCGTTGTAAGAAGTACAAATTTTGACGAGGTTGCTCTCGGTTATACAGAGGAGCAAGCAATAGACGAGGCTAAAAGATGCTTAAATTGTAAGCATAAGCCCTGCGTTGGCGGTTGCCCTGTTAAAATTTATATCCCTGATTTTATTGCTAAGGTAGCAGAGGGAAGATTTGAGGAGGCATATGAAATTATTGCTAAATCATCATCCTTGCCCGCTGTTTGTGGCAGAGTTTGCCCACAGGAAAATCAATGTGAGGGTAAGTGCGTAAGAGGTATTAAGGGAGAAAGCGTTGCAATTGGTCGTTTAGAGCGTTTTGTTGCTGATTATCACAATAAAAATTGCACCGTTAAACCTGAAAAACCACAGAAAAACGGACACAGGGTGGCAGTTATTGGCTCAGGACCGTCAGGTCTTAGCTGTGCCTCTGACCTTATAAAAAAAGGCTATGACGTAACAATTTTTGAAGCACTTCATACTCCGGGTGGGGTTTTAGTTTACGGTATTCCCGAGTTTAGGCTTCCCAAGTCAATAGTTCAAAAGGAAATTAATGGCTTAAAGGACTTAGGAGTTGATATTCAAACAAATGTAGTAATAGGTAAAACAATTACCATTGACGAGTTAATAGAGGAATATGGCTACGAAGCGATTTTTATCGGCTCAGGTGCAGGACTTCCTAAATTTATGGGTATTCCCGGAGAAAACCTAAAGGGTGTTTTCTCAGCCAACGAGTTTCTGACAAGAATAAATCTTATGAAGGCGTATAAGGATGATAGCGACACACCTATTTTACACGCAAAAAAGGTTGCTGTTGTAGGTGGTGGCAACGTAGCTATGGATGCTGCACGTTGTGCTAAGCGCTTAGGTGCTGAGGTTTATATTGTTTATAGAAGAGGCGTTGAGGAGCTTCCTGCCAGACGCGAGGAGGTAGAGCACGCACAGGAGGAGGGAATTGTATTTAAAACTCTTACTAACCCTGTTGAAATTCTTGGATATAATAACCCAAGCGACAGACGTGACCCTAAAAATATGACCGTTTCCGGTATGAAGTGTGTTCAAATGGAATTAGGTGACCCTGACGAAAGTGGCAGACGTAAGCCGTTTGTAAAAAAGGATAGTGAATTTATCCTTGACGTTGATTGTGTAATTATGTCCTTAGGCACATCCCCTAACCCACTTATTAAATCCACAACCGAAGGACTGCAAACTCAAAGCTGGGGTGGAATTATAGTGAATGAGGAAGGACTTACATCAAAGACAGGTGTTTATGCAGGTGGAGATGCTGTAACAGGCGCTGCTACAGTAATTCTTGCAATGGGTGCAGGAAAGATTGCTGCTAACTCAATTGATGAATACTTAAAAAATAAATGAAAGCGTGCTTACGTAGTTATCTGATTACGTAAGCATATTTTTCACTTGACAGTATATATAACTTTATGATAAAATGATATGGTAAAATAAATTAATAGGAGCATAAAAATGCGTAGTAAGATTTTTTGTTTACTTGCACTTGTTATAGTTATATGTTGTCTTTTCACAGTTGGCTGTACAACTGAGGAGCTTGACCACGTACACAACTATACAGAGCGTACCTTTAACGCAACATGCGTAAAGGATGGTAGAAATGAGAAAATTTGTACTGAATGTGAGGATGTAATCCTTGTGTCCGTAATTCCTGCAAAGGGTCACAATCCAAGTGATTGGCAAATTAAAACCTTGCCAACATGTACAATAAACAAAATAGAGGAAAAGATTTGTATGGACTGTGGTGAATCTGTAGAAACAAAGGTTCACGAGCTTGTTGGTCACAAGCCAAGTGATTGGCAGGTGCTAACTGATGCAAGCTGTTCGGAAAATCTGATAGAGGGCAAAATTTGTACTGTTTGTGCAGAGGTGGTTGAAAGAAGAGTAGGAGAAAAGCTTCTTCATGATTTCGTTGCTATGCCAATTGCAGGTACATGTGCAGTAGGTGCGCACATTTTGCACACATGTAAGCTATGTGGATACAGCGAAAGAACAGACTACGAAAAGGTGACTGATTCTCACACAGAAGGAGTTTGGATTGTAGAGGTAGCACCGACCTGTACCTCTGATGGTGTAAGAAAGCAAATTTGTACAACCTGTTCAACAATACTTAATCGTGAAGCAATTACAATGGACCCCAATAACCATAGCTTTTTGGTAGAAACATTACCCCCTGAGGCAGATGGAGTTGGCTACACAAAGCATATTTGCAAGGAATGTGGCTACGAAATTACAAATGCTTATGAAACAAACCTTTTACCATCACAAATTTATGAAATGATTGCTTCTGCAACCGTAAGAATTGAGGGTAGCAATAAGGATGGTAAGCTACAAAACATTGGTTCAGGCTTCTTCATTAATGATAGTGGTGAGCTTGTAACAAACTATCACGTAATAGCCGGCGCATATAACCTAAAGGTTAAGCTATATGGTGGTACAGAATACCCTGTTGTATCTGTTAAGGGCTACGATATAGCGAATGATATTGCAGTTTTGAAAATAGATTTAGAAGGAAATTCTTATCTTAAAATTTCAACAGAAGAAGTAAAAACAGGCGACCCTGTGTACGCTTTAGGTAGTCCACTCGGTATAGATGATGTGTTTACAGATGGCGTCGTTTCTAACCCATTAAAGGTTATAGATGGTGTTAAGCACATTGTATTTTCAGCGCCGGTTGCTCCCGGTAACAGTGGAGGACCACTTGTAAATTCACAGGGCGAGGTTGTAGGTATTAATGACCAAATTGCAACAGATGGTCAAAATCTCAACTTTGCGATTTTTGCAAGTGTTATAAACGATGTTGACACAAGCAACGAAAAATCGGTTTATGATACATACAAGGAATGCTTGAGTGTAAGTGGTGTAAATGCGCTTGCATACTATGTTATGCTTAACTACGACGAGCATACTATTGATGGAAGATATATAATCAATATTGAAATAACCAAGGAAACCAACTCTGCATACGGCAGAACCTTCCAGCTGATTTACGATGAAAGCGAAGAAATAGTATACATTAGAATAAATTGGATATCCGAAAGTAAGCCACTTTATTCGGCAGAATTTATTATTGATGGCAATAATGAAGTGTACGATGTAAGATTTTTCGACCATGCTTGGTCACAATACACTGCAAAGGGTACATTGTCAACAGCTATACAGGCAATAAGCGATAATGGTGCGCTTGACGCAAGCGTATATAGCCAAATATTAAGCTTTGATTACATTAACTACTTGAATTCAGGCGCTAATCTGTTTACAAAGGATAAATTTAAGGCTTTGTTTGGAATGGCATATATTCATATGCTTGACAACTTCAAGGTGCTTCTTGAAGAATCGGGAACTGAGCTTACAATTGAGCATTTTAATTTCCAAGACTATGTAGTTAAGGAAGCAGAAACACCAGAGGAATAAACAAAAGGCTAACATCGGTTAGCCTTTTTTATATTTATTTTATAAAATATATTGAAATAATAATTTTTAAGTGTTATAATATATTGAGTATTATGAAATAATGGGGTTGTTTTATGAAAATCGGTATTTTAGGCTTTGGCTCAATGGGTAAAACCCACGCATATTGCGTAAAAAATCTACCATTCTTTTTTGGTAGCTCCTTTGATGTGCAAATTTTGGGTGTTTGCACAAAAAATATCGAAAACGCTAAAAATGCCACAGAGCGATATGATTTAGGCTTTTATACCGACAATGAGGACGACATTATTTATAATACCGAAATTGATACTATTGATATATGCACTCCAAACATTTATCATTATGAAACTGCTAAAAAAGCAATTTTAGCAGGCAAGCATGTTTATTGCGAAAAGCCACTGGCTGTAAGCTATGCACAGGCAAAGGAGCTTTCGTCCCTTGCTCAAGAAAAGGGTGTTAAGTGCCAAATGGTGTTTAATAATCGTTTCCTTTCCCCAATTCTTCGCGCAAAGGAAATTATTAACGAGGATAAGCTTGGCAGAATACTTTCATTTTCAATAAAATACCTTCACTCCTCAGCCCTTGACACTGTTAAAAAAGCAGGCTGGAAGCAGGATAAAGACATTTGCGGTGGTGGAGTTTTGTTTGACTTAGGCTCTCACGCAGTTGACTTGATTTACTATCTTTGCGGTGAGTTTAAAAGTGTATTTGGTAAAAGCCAGATTGCATATCCTGTACGCACAGGCGTAAATGGTGAAAAATGGCAAACAAATGCTGATGAAGCATTTTATATGATCGGAACACTTGAAAATGGTGCAATAGGCACGCTTGAGGTAAGTAAGCTAACAACAGGAGCAAATGACGATTTAACCCTTGAAATTCATGGCGAAAAGGGTAGCATAAAATTTGATTTAATGAACCCTAATTTTTTAGAATACTATGACTGTAACCTAACTGATGGTAGCTATGGCGGTAATCGTGGCTACGCTAAAATAGAGTGTGTAAACAGGTACCCAAGCCCGGGTGGAGTTTTTCCCGGTATTAAAGCACCTATCGGATGGCTACGCGGTCATATAGGTAGCTATTACAGCTTTGTTGACGCAGTTGAAAATAATAAGCCTACTTGTCCAAGCTTTATCGACGGTGCATATGTACAGCGTGTGCTTGAATGTGCTTATCTTTCAAGTGAGCAAGGTAAAGAGATTAGAATTACAGAGGTGTAATTATGATAATAATAGGCTTGTGTGGTACAAGTGGTGCCGGTAAGGGCTACATTTGTAAAAAATTTAGTCAATACAAGGTTGCCTTTATTGATACCGATAAGGTTTATAGAGAGGATGTCTTAACCGATAGCCGATGTATAAAAGAGCTGACTGATTACTTTGGTCAAGGTATTTTGTTAGATGGTAAGGTAAGTAAAAAAATGCTTGCCACAGCAGTTTTTGAATCCCAAGGAGCTTCCGAAAAGCTAAAAAAGTTAAACAGCATAACCCACAAGTATATAAAAATCAAAACCGATGAGCTTGTTTGCAAATATAAAGAAGAAGATTATTTAGCAATCCTTATAGATGCACCCGTGCTTTTTGAAAGTGGCTTTGATAAAATGTGTGACGTTACAATTTGCGTAACCGCACCATATGAATTAAAGCTTGCAAGAATAATGGCAAGGGACCAAATAACAAGGGAAAAGGCAATAGCTCGCCTACATACTCAAATACAGGACGATGAATTAAGAAAAATGTGTACATATGAAATTGACAACACAGATGGTGCCGACCTTGTAAGTCAAGTTAAATTTATCTTAAAGGATTTGGGAATTGAAGAGTAATCATTCAAAAATAATTATTTCACTTGTTGCGATTGTTTTGTTTATTGGATTGTGCCAAATAGCAAATCAATATTTTCAGCGCACCATTTACCCACGTGACTACAGGGAATACGTGGAAAAATACTCAAGTGAGTTTTCCGTGCCTGAATATATCATATATTCTGTTATCAAGGTAGAGAGTGATTTTGTAAGTGACGCAAAATCAGAAAAGGGTGCTTGTGGCTTAATGCAGCTAATGCCTCAAACCTACAATTGGCTAACAGAGAGGAAAAACGAAAAGGCAGGGGACATTTTAGACCCTGAGGAAAATATAAAGTACGGCACTTATTATTTAAGTATGCTATACGAAAGATACCAAAGCTGGACATACGTATTCTGTGCATACAATGCGGGGATGGGTAATGTAGATAAATGGCTGAAGGAAGAGCCGTTTGAAATTCAGTTCTTGGAAACACAATACTATGTTAATAAATTAGAGGTAGTTACAAGTAAATATTTAAGCTTGTACTACAGATAAGGAGCAAATATGAAAAAAACAGAATTACAGGAACTAAAGAAGAAGCTTTTCTATAAAAAGGAAAATGTTTTCGATGTTCGCACAAAAAAGGATGAAAAGAGCCTTGAAAAGTATTCAAAGGGCTATATGAGCTTCCTTGACAACGCAAAGACAGAGCGTGAGGCAGTAAAGGAAGGAATAAAGATGCTTGAGGCAAACGGATTTGTTGCTTATAGCATAGGCGATAAGATTGAAAAGGGTGGTAAGTATTACTACAACAATCGTGATAAGAGCTTGTTCGCATTTACAGCCGGAACCGAAAGCGTTGAGAATGGTATTAGAATTTGTGCAGCACACATTGACTCTCCACGTCTTGACCTAAAGCAACACCCAATGTTTGAAAATGAGGGCTTTGCATACCTAAAGACGCACTACTACGGTGGAATCAGAAAGTACCAATGGGTTACAATTCCACTTGCCCTACACGGTGTTGTAACAAAGCTTGATGGTACAAATGTTGAAATCACAATCGGTGAGGACGAAAATGACCCAATCTTCTGCATTACCGACCTTTTACCACACCTTGCAAGAGAGCAGTCACAAAAGCCACTTGGCACAGCTCACACAGGTGAGGGACTTAACCTTTTAATAGGCTCACAGCCAATTGATGGTGACATTGATGAAAAGGTTAAATTCAATATGCTCAAGATTTTAAATGATAAGTATGGCATTACAGAGAGCGACTTTGTAAGCGCTGAGCTAATTGCAACTCCTGCCGGTAAGGCAAGAGAATTAGGTCTTGACCGTTCATTTATCGCAGCATACGGACACGACGATAGAGTATGCGCATATCCGGCACTTACATCAATTATCGAATGTAAGGACAGTGAGCATACAGTTATGTGTATTCTTGCCGATAAGGAGGAAATCGGCTCTGAGGGTGTAAGCGGCATGAAGTGCCGTCTGATTGTTGACTTGATTGAGGAAATCTCCAAGCAGTTAGGTGGTAATCCAAACGTAGTAAGAGCAAACTCTATGTGCTTGTCTGCTGACGTAAGCGCAGGCTTTGACCCAATGTACCCCGAGGTATTTGAAAAGAGAAATAGCGCAATTGTAAACTGTGGTGTCGTTATGAACAAGTACACAGGCGGTGGTGGAAAGAGCTCCACAAACGACGCAAGCGCTGAATACGTTGGCTTTATAAGAAAGCTGTTTGATGAAAACAACATCACATGGCAAACAGCCGAGCTTGGCAAGATAGACGTAGGCGGTGGTGGAACAGTTGCTATGTACATAGCTAACCAAAACATTAACACCGTTGACTTAGGTGTGCCTGTTCTTTCAATGCACGCACCACTTGAGGTTATAGCTAAGAACGACCTATACGAAACACATAAAGCGTTTGTTGCATTTTGCAAATAAGAGGTGAATAAAATGAGCGACATTATTAAAAAGCTACACAATTTTGGTCTTGTACCGGTTATAAAAATCACAGATGTTAAAAACGCAATTCCACTTGCTAAGGCATTAGCAAAGGGTGGTCTTAACTGTGCGGAAATTACATTCAGAACAGCTTGCGCAAAGGAAGCTATTGCTAAAATTACAAAGGAAATGCCTGATATGCTTGTAGGTGCAGGAACAATTTTAACACCTGAGCAGGCTGACGAGGCTATTGAGGCTGGCTCTAAGTTTATTGTAAGCCCCGGCTTTAACCCACGTGTTGTAAAGCATTGTCTTGAAAAGGGTGTGCCTGTGCTTCCCGGCTGTGCAACTCCATCTGAGGTTGAGCAAGCAATTGAAATGGGCTTAAGTGCTGTTAAATTCTTCCCTGCTGAGGCTGCAGGTGGCATTAATATGATTAAGTCTATGGCTGCACCATATCAGCAAATTATGTTTATGCCAACAGGTGGCATTAATGAAGATAATATGCTTGACTACCTATCCTTTAATAAGATAATTGCTTGTGGTGGTAGCTTTATGGTTAAGGACGCGTTAATTGATGCAGGCAACTTTGAGGAAATTACACGTCTTACAAGAAATGCAGTTATGAAAATGCTTGGCTTTAAGCTTGTACACGTTGGCATTAACTGCGAGGGTAGTGATGAGGCACAAATGGGCGCTAAGCTAATTTGCTCAATGTTTGGTCTTGAATGTAAGGTTGGTAATTCATCAACCTTTGCAGGAAGTGAATTTGAGTTTATGCACTCAAAATATCTTGGCACACACGGTCATATTGCAATTGCAACTAACTTCCCTGACAGAGCCAAGGCATACCTTGAGGGAATGGGAATTGAATTTAATGAGGAAACTGCAAAGTACGACGCTAAGGGTAACTTAACAGTTATTTACTTAAAGGGCGAGGTTTGTGGCTTTGCTATCCATCTTGTAAAAAAGAAATAAGGATTAGTAATGTTTAATAAATTAAGAGAAGCAGAGGAAAGATTTTCACAGCTTGAAATTGAGCTTGCAAATCCTGAAACAGTAAGTAACCAACAGGAATTTACAAAGCTTATGAGGGAGTATAAAAATCTGACTCCTGTTATTGAAAAGTATCGTGAATATAAGAAGACACTATCCGACCTTGATGGTGCTAAGGCACTTATGGATGAGGAAAGTGGCGAAATGTATGACTTAGCCGTTGAAGAGTACAAGGAATGTAAGGACAAAATAGAGGTAATCGAGGAGGAGCTTAAATTCTTGCTCATACCAAAGGACCCTAATGACGACAAAAACGTAGTTGTTGAAATAAGAGCCGGTGCAGGTGGCGAGGAGGCTGCCTTGTTCGCCTATGACCTTTACAGAATGTATTCTATGTACGCACAGGCAAATGGCTTTAAATTTGAGCTGACAGGTGCTAATGAAACAGGCTTAAAGGGCTTTAAAGAGGTTACCTTTATGATTTCAGGTGAGGGTGCATATTCTCGCTTTAAATTTGAAAGCGGAGTTCATAGAGTTCAAAGAGTTCCTGAAACAGAGGCACAGGGTAGAGTACAAACATCAACAGCAACCGTTGCAGTTTTACCTGAGGCAGAGGATGTTGAGGTAGAGCTTAATATGGGAGACGTTATAGTTGAAACCTGTAAGTCAAGTGGTGCAGGCGGTCAGCACGTTAACAAAACAGAAAGTGCTATTCGTTTAATACACAAGCCAACAGGCATTGTTGTTGAATGTCAGGACGAGCGTAGCCAGTTCAAAAACAAGGACAAGGCATTTAAAATTTTAAGAGCAAAGCTTTACGACATTAAGGTTCGTGAGCAAAATGATAAAATCGCATCAGAGCGTAAAAGTCAGGTAGGCACAGGTGATAGAAGTGAAAAGATAAGAACCTATAACTATCAGCAAAGCCGTGTAACCGACCATAGAATAGGCTATACAATCTATTCTCTTGAAGCCTTTTTAAATGGCGATATAGGAGAAATGCTTGATAAGCTTGCAACAGCTGATGCAGCAGAAAAGCTAAAGGGTGGAAATTAAGTAAAGGAATAAAAAATGGTAACTGAGGTTTTAAGGGTAAACAAAGACAGCTATGACATATTAAGTAAGGCATCACTGCTTTTAAACAAGGGTGAGCTTGTAGCTATTCCAACTGAAACAGTGTATGGCTTAGGCGCAAATGCCTATGATAAAAATGCCTGTCTTAATATTTTCAAGGCAAAGGGCAGACCAAGCGATAACCCCTTAATTGTTCATATAGCCGAGCCTCAGGATGCGGAAAAAATCGCCTTTACAAACGACCTTTACTACAAATTAGCGCAAAAATTTATGCCGGGACCCTTAACAATAATCTTACCTAAAAAGGAAATTATTCCAAATGAGGTTACCGCAGGGCTTGATAGCGTTGCTATAAGATGCCCGGTACACCCCGTTGCAAATGCGCTAATAAAAATAAGTGGCATACCTATTGCAGCACCAAGTGCAAATAGCTCAGGTAAGCCAAGCCCAACAACTGCACAACACGTTTACGATGATATGAACGGCAAAATTCCACTTATATTAGATGGTGGTGAGTGTGATGTAGGCGTTGAGTCAACGGTTATTAAAATTACAGAAAGTGAAATTGTATTACTTCGCCCGGGCGCTGTAACTGTTGAAATGCTTAAGGAAATTTGTCCAAACGTTACAATAGCAGGAGCAGTTAAAGAGGAATTACAGGCAGGACAAGTCCCATTGTCTCCGGGTATGAAGTATAAGCATTATGCTCCACAGGCAAACCTTTACTTAATTGATGACCGTTACATAGATTTTATTGAATTTACAAAAGAAAAGCAGAAAACCGAAAATTGTGCCATAATGTGCTACAATGAGGAAATAGAGCTTTTAGAAAACAAAAACCTGTTACCGGTAGGTAACAAGGACGATATAAAAAAGCAGACACAAAGGCTTTTTATTATATTAAGAGAAGCGGATAAATTGGGAGTTGAAACAATTTATGCGCACCTTCCAAATGATGAAGGTGAGTCCCTGGCAATCTATAACAGAATGATACGTGCATGTGCGCATCGTGTATTAGGAGGTATAAATGGCGAAGGCAAATAAAAAGCAAATAAGAAAAGAAACCTACGTTGAAAGTGAGCCAATATATCAGCCGATTACGGAAACTATTGAGTCAAACTATATGCCATACGCAGTTAGCGTAATGGTATCTCGTGCAATTCCGGAAATTGACGGCTTTAAGCCCTCACAC
>JAGATW010000009.1 GCA_017621085.1 Clostridia bacterium
CACAAGCAGAAAGAGCAAGAGTAAAAGGAGAAAAATCCTTCTATTCTTGCTCTTGTTTTTCTTCTGTCGATATGTGGACATCGCCAACTCGATATGATTTCGCTATGCTCAATATCGATATATTGTCGCTACTCGTCAATTCGATATGAGATAAATCCCTCGTTTGCGAAGCAAACATATCGAGTGCGTCAGCACATATCGAACGCCATAGGCGTATATCGAAAATCCTGCAAGGTATTTATCTCGATGCGTGATACTCTGTTAAGAGTATCACGCAGTTATGCGTGTATAATTTTATTGCAAGGCAAGCTTGCTCATTCCGTCCTCGGTTACTATGTAGTAATTTCCGTTTTTGTAAAAGCTACGCACAGTATCTCTTGAGCTAAATGTGGCATTTTCGCACCATACCTGAGTTAAGGAGCTTTCTGTGTAGCTCAAAATCAAATATTTATCTACATAAGTGCTTTCATAGGTTTTAATGGCAATACCGATTAGCTTGCTTGTTGTATCAACATAGTAGCTCATATAATCGCTTGAATAATATGTGTTTGATATTTCATAGCTTGCGGTTTTTTCAAAGCCATCATTTGTACCCTTGTATATTTCAATTCTTAGGCTAAGTGAGTTAGACCCACCGCCAATTCCTACAAAATAACCACCACCTATATCTGTTATAAAGGCGGAAAAATCTTGATTTGTTTTTCCTGCTGCATAGGTGATATTTTTAAGGTCAGATATATCAAAAACGTACACAGGGTCGACGGGATTTGATGAAGTGCTTATATAAGCTTGATTACCGCTAAAGCAAACAGAGTATAACCTTTGACCCGCTTCGGCAAAATTCTCGTGGCTTGCTACAATCTCCATTTTGTTAAGGTCTATAAAGAATAGGCTAATGCTTGTGCTGTATCCTGCATTTTCCGTATTTTTTACAAAAGAGGTTGAGGCAACACGCAAAATTCCGTTATACTCATTTAATCCGTCAATACAGTTAACAACACCGGAAATTGTTACCTTATTTTTATATTTTGCACCGGCTCTGTCTAAAATATAAATTTCCGTATCATACGGTGGGTTTTGGTAGTCAACACCGTTTTCCCCTTTATATATGCTTCGTGTTAGGTAAATATTGTCCTTAAATACGTAAGACACACTATTAAAGGAAAGATAAGCTGAGGTATCTAATATTTCCTCACCGTTTTTGTCAAGCTTAGCTATCATTATGTAGGTTGAATTACCTGCATCGTCGGGAAAATATATGCTATCTGCCACATATTCCTTTCCGTTTATTACAGTAAATGGCATATAGGAAAGAGGCTTTTCCTTATTATAGGTATTTTTATTTATCTTGTGCTGTGTAAATAAAATAAGCTCGTTTTCGGTTTTATAGGAGTAGGCAAGGCTGCCTGAAAACAGCTTGTAGTCGCCAATCTCAATGGTAGGAGTGCGACTAACATCAATTGTAAAAACAGCAGTTAATGGGTAAACCGATGGAATTGCAATAATAGTTAGTGTCTTTTGGTCGCTTGATAAAAACATTTTCCAGCTATTATCATAAGCATAGCCGGAGGCACTTGTGCTTGGTGGGGTGGCATAATTGCCAAGGGACCTTGCATAAGCAGTAATTTCATCAATATAAGCGCTTAATGAAAGCTTACTTACAAGACCTTGGTCCTCTATGGAGTAGGTATATAGCTCCTTGTCAAAAAGGTAATATACATACTTGTCGGTTTTTTGAATAAAATCGCCCTTTATTTCGTTTTTATCCTGTGTTAAAACCTGATTTTTGTCAAACAGGTCAACAAAGGACATATCAGGCTCCTTTGTTACCGTGCTGCTTGCAAAAAGCTTGTCAAAAACATCTGTTAGCTTGTCGTTTTCCACAATTACAGAATCGCTGTCATCAGGCTTTTGTCCTGAGCCATTACCGCTGTTTTGCACCTGATTTAATTGCCCTTGGCTTGAATTAGTGACAGGGGGTGTGGGATTTTCCCCGTCATTTCTTAAAATCGGCACTAAAACAATTACATTAACAATCAGCAAAACACAAAAAAGAGAAAGAATAAATGTGCTCCACTTGAATTTTTTATGATGTCCTCTTGGCTCAATTGGAAGATTAGGGTCTGCCTCAGCTATAAACTTGTCGTCAACTAAGTCCATTATGTCAATTAAATTTCTTCTGTTCATAGCTTAATCCCCTCCTTTTCCAAATGCTTTTTGAACTTCGTTCTTAGTCGCATAAGTGTTACCTTAACACCGTTTTCGGATATGCGATTTTTCTCGGCTATATCCTTAACAGAGGATAAATACCAATACCGTTGCAAAAAGATTGTTCTTTTAGTTTTATCAAGAGAGGCTAAAAAGCTATTTAAGGCAGTTTTAAGAGCAATGTCCTCAACTAAGGCCGTGTCGCTTGAATCATCTGAAATAATTTCAGCAAGCTCATCAAAAATAAGCTCAATTGCGTCATTACGCTTGTGGGCGTGATTTTTGTCGTAAACATCAAGGGCAAGATTACGTGTAATTTTGCCAATAAACGCCTTAAAGTTTTCAGGAATTGACGGTGGAATTGCGTGCCAGGTGCGAAGATATGTATCATTTACACATTCCTCACTGTCCTCGTGGGAATTTAAAATGTTGTTAGCTACATAGTGGCAGTACTTACCGTATTTTTCCTCAGTCTTGGAAAGAGCTTCTTCTTTTCTTTGAACATAAAGCTCAACTATCTTGGAATCATCCACGCAAATCCCCCCTTTAAATAAGTTAAAAAATTACCTCTCTACCCAAATAGACGGAAAACCACCCAAAAAGGTTACAGGCAATTTTAATTTTCTATATATATTCTACCACCTTTTTTCAAATGTTGCAATAGTAATATAAAAATGGCATAAATTGAGAGGTCAGAAATGATACTGCGCTTTTTAAATTTTGACAGAGTGCTAAAGCAGAACAAAGCCCACCGTCTTGAAAGACGGTGGGCTTTTGTCAAATTATTACTCTTTATTTGAGCTTGCTTGTGCTATATCGTTTTTAAGCTTTTTCTTTAAATGCTTAATCTGCTTTACCTCTTCCTTGCAAGCAAATTTTATTGTAATGATAATTAATACAAGAGAAGCTAAAAGGCAAATAGCACATAAAGTCATTGTGCCTGTTGCGTGTTTTTCATATGATTGTACCGAATCGGTCGTGCTTATAATATTTACATTACCTTGACTAAGCCCCTTAATATGCAGGCGTGCAAAATCAGAGGAATAAACAATATCATATTGATTGCCGATTTCCAACACATCAGATGCTTCATTGGGCTTCATTTGGGACAGCACAAAATATTGTCCGTTATCATCAACAATTTGTGCAACAATTCTTGACCCCGAGCCACGACCACCACTTGCAACTGTGGTACTGCCAATGTCCTTTATTACGATTGTATCGGATTTCCAATGGTCAGGGGACTCTCTCAAAAAGAAAAATGTAATTGCAAGAGCTATAATAAATAATGGTATAAAGGATACAAAAAACAGCTTTTTTAATAAGCCTTTTCTGTGTAGCTGTAGCCTTTCCTTATAGTCTTTGCTCATTAATGATTTTCTTCCTTAGCCTTTGTTTCGCAATATAGGCATCTGTAAATGCGATTTTCCTTATCGGTCAAGGTAAACACCTGGTCAAGCTCCTGCTCGCAGGAGGTTATACAGCGTGGGTTTTTACAGGAAATTACGTTTACAAGCCTTTCGGGCAAGGAAACGGTTTTCTTGTCTGTAATTTTGCCATCCTTAATAATGTTTATGGTAACATCAGGGTCAATGTAGCCTAAAATATCGGTGTTTAATTCAATATCAGCATCAATTTTAATAATGTCCTTTTTGCCCATTTTGTCGCTTGGCAGATTTTTGCCAATAACAATAGGACAGGAAAGACTATCAAGGTTTAAAAGAGCATAAAGCTCCATACTCTTGCCTGCTGTAATATGGTCTATTACAATACCATTTTTAATAGAATCAATGTTCATTTTTTCCCCCCTTACTTAATGCCAAGAAGCATCAGAATAAGCGCCATACGCATAAATTTGCCATTAAGCGCCTGCTCAAAATAGCACGCGCGTGGGTCCTTGTCAACTGCAACGCTGATTTCGTTAACTCTTGGTAGTGGATGCATAATGCAAAGGTCACTCTTTGCATTTTCAAGCTTTTGAAGGTTTAAAATATAGCTATCTTTTAAGCGTAGGTAGTCCTCCTCATTAAAGAAGCGCTCCTTTTGAACTCTTGTCATATAAAGAATGTCAAGAGATGGCATAGCTCCTGTTAAATCGGTAGTTTCAACATACTCAATGTTGTTCTTTTCTAAAACATCGGTTTTTACATAGCTTGGTATTCTTAATTCCTCAGGGGAAATAAGAACAAACTTAACACCCTTATATCTTGAAAGAGCAGAGATAAGGGAGTGAACGGTTCTTCCAAACTTAAGGTCGCCACAAAGACCAACTGTCAAATTATCAAATCTGCCCTTTTTGCGCTTAATGGTAAGCAAGTCGGCAAGCGTTTGTGTTGGGTGGTTGTGACCGCCGTCCCCTGCATTTACAACAGGAATTGTAGCATTCATTGAAGCTACAAGAGGCGCGCCCTCCTTTGGATGACGCATAGCAATAATGTCTGCATAGCAGGAAATCATTTTAGCTGTGTCAGCTACACTCTCTCCCTTTGCAGCGCTGGAGCTTGATGCCTCAGAAAAGCCAAGAACATTACCGCCAAGCTCGTACATAGCAGCCTCAAAGCTAAGACGTGTACGTGTAGATGGCTCAAAAAATAGTGTAGCAAGCTTTTTGCCCTTGCATTTTTCACTATATTTTTGTGGATTATCAATTATGTCAAGAGCTGTGGCAATAAGTGCGTCTAACTCCTCAAGCGATAATTCCTTTATATCAATTAAGCTTCTCATAATTATGCTCCATAAACCTCAAGATACTTCTTGATACGATTTACGTTTTCCTCGTTCTTTGAATCTTGGCTTAGGTACTCAATAATGTCGTAAACATCAACTACGGAGTAAACAGGGAAGCCAAATTCTTCCTCAATTTCAACCATAGCGCCCTTTTCGCCCTTGCCCTTTTCCTTTCTGTCAACCATTACAAAGCAAGCGCTAACCTTAATACCCTCAACGCTCTTCATAATTTCCATAGTTTCACGAATAGCAGTGCCGGCAGTAATAACGTCCTCAACAATAACAACCTCTTCACCTGCCTGTGGCTTGTAGCCTACAAAAATACCACCCTCACCGTGGTCCTTTGCTTCCTTTCTGTTAAAGAAGAATGGCAAGTCAAGACCGTTCTTTGCAAGAGCAATAGATGTAGCAACTGCAATTGAAATTCCCTTGTAAGCAGGGCCGTAAAGAGCAGTTTTCTTCTTACCAACCTTGTCAAAATAAGCCTTTGCGTAAAACTCGCCAAGCTTAGCGATATGCTCACCTGTCTTAATTTCGCCGGCATTTATAAAATATGGAATTTTTCTTCCACTCTTAGCAGTAAAGTCACCAAACTTAAGTACTCCTGCACTCTGTAAAAATTGGATAAATTCTACCTTGTATTGTTCCATTTTAATCTCCTTGTGTTCTAAGGCTTGTATCTGACGGTGAAAACGAAAAGCAATAAGAAAACCGACCTTAAATTATCAATACGGTGAAGAACCATTTAAGGTAGAGATTTTCGTTGAAAATCTCCTTTGATTTGCTTTTCTTGACGCAGTCGCTACTCTGTCGTACACAAGTACGCCGACGTGTACGCGCTTGCGTCATTTGCTTTGCCATATAAAGCCTTGTTATAGTTTTGTTTTTTATGAGGCTCCTTTGTAAAGGGAGCTGTCAGCTTTGCTGACTGAGGGATTTTGAAACCAAGCTATCAATATAACGGCAAACATATAAAAAGTTGTCGTGAATTTCATAGTTGGATATTCTTACCACAGTAAGCCCAAGTGACTCTAAATATTCGGTTCTTTTTGCGTCCTTTTCCACCTCTGCTTCAAGTCCGTGTTGAAAACCGTCAAGCTCTATTACTAAATTAGCCTTTGCACAATAAAAATCTACAATGTAATTTCCTATAACCTTTTGTCTTAAAAATTTTATAGGATATGTTCTTAAACAATCATACCACAGGTGTTTTTCTTCGGGAGTCATATTTTTCCTAAGGTTTTTAGCCAAGGAAACAATATCTTTATTATGAGTGTATTTCATAAAAAATCCCTCCGTCACCCTATGGGTGCCACCTCCCTTTACAAAGGAGGCTAAAAATCCCTCCGTCACGATAAACCGTGCCTACCCCCTTAGCAGGGCGCGACCCTTTTGTCCCTTTGGGACATTTCCCCTAACAGGGAATCTTCCCTTTACAAAGGAGGCTAAAAATCCCTCCGTCACCCTATGGGTGCCACCTCCCTTTACAAAGGAGGCTAAAAATACGCATCTGTAGCACATCGCTTTTGCTTTAGGAAAAATAACACTGTGCTTTAGCACAATATTACTTGCGCTTAGCAAATATATATCACTGAGCCAAAGGCTCATTATCTCAGATTACCCAACAAATTCGTTAACGCAACGTCTGTAAGCTGCAACAGGGTCGGGGGCTGCTGTAATTGGTCTGCCTACTACAATGTAGTCGCTACCAATCTTCTTTGCTTCCTCAGGTGTCATAACTCTTACCTGGTCGCCCTTATCGCCGTCAGCAAAGCGAACACCGGGAGTTACTGTTACAAAGTCACTGCCACATACTGCGTGTACCTTTTCAGCCTCAAGCGGAGAGCAAACTATACCTGCAAGTCCTGCCTTTTTTGCGTTCATTGCGTAGTGCATAACAACCTTGTCCATTGGCTCGTTAATTAAAAGGTCATCTCTCATTCTTTCCTCGCTTGTAGAGGTTAATTGAGTAACTGCTATCAAAAGCGGACGTGTTCCGTCCGGACGTGTTAAGCCCTCAAGTGCTGCCTCCATCATAGCAATAGTACCGCTTGCGTGTACGTTTGTCATATCAACATCAAGACGTGACAAAACTGCCATAGCCTTTTTAACTGTGTTAGGAATATCGTGAAGCTTAAGGTCTAAGAAAATCTTGTGACCTCTTTTCTTAATCTCACGAACGATATCCGGACCCTCTGCATTAAAAAGCTCCATACCGATTTTAACAAATGGCTTTTCCTCCTTGAAAAGATCAAGAAAGCTAAAAACCTGCTCCTTGCTTGCAAAATCACAAGCGATAATTACGTCTTTTCCCATTAGTGCGCTCCTCCAATTATATCACTTAAATTTTTAATACCGTATTTTTCCATAACACGAGGCAAAGCCTCGATAATATTCTTACAAGCATATGGGTCAACAAGGTTAGCAGCGCCCACCTCAACTGCGCATGCGCCTGCAAGCATCATTTCTATAACATCCTCAGCTGTGGAAATACCGCCGCCGCCAACGATAGGAATATTTACAGC
Organism: Clostridia bacterium; assembly: GCA_017621085.1. Classification (GTDB taxonomy): domain Bacteria; phylum Bacillota; class Clostridia; order Oscillospirales; family CAG-272; genus RGIG2000. The sequence goes on from JAGATW010000009.1 coordinate 7,461, forward strand.
CTCGTAAACCTGGTAAACCATTCTAATAGCCACAGGCTTAATAGCAGGGCCGGAAAAGCCACCCATTTTGTTTGCGATAACCGGCTTTTTGCTCTTCAAATCAATTTTCATACCGAGAAGAGTATTTATAAGGCTAATGCCGTCAGCGCCTGCAGCCTCGCAAGCCTTGGCAATAGCAACAATATCTGTAACGTTAGGGGAGAGCTTAACAATAACCGGCTTTGTGGTAACTGCCTTAACGGCTCTTACCACCTCAGCAGCAGCCTCGGGAGATGTACCAAAGCTCATACCGCCACCGTGCACATTTGGACAGCTAACGTTTACCTCGAACCAGCCAATCTGTGGCTCGGAGTCAAGCATTTTGCAGGTATGCACATATTCCTCAACCGAAAAGCCGCTAACATTAGCCATAACCGGCTTGAAGAAGCACTTTTTCAGCTTTGGAAGCTCGTTTTCAATAACCTTATCAACGCCTGGGTTTTGAAGTCCCACAGAGTTAATAAGACCTCTTTCGCACTCGGCAATTCTTGGTGTAGGGTTGCCAAAGCGAGGATCCTTGGTTGTTCCCTTAAAGGAAAAGCTACCAAGAATATTAATATCATAAATTTCAGCAAATTCATAGCCGAAGCCGAATGTGCCGCTGGCAGGAATAAGAGGATTGTCAAGCTCTATTCCGCAAAGTGAGGTTTTTAAGCTTACCATATAATCTCCTCCTTTTCAAGCACAGGTCCGTCCTTGCAAATACGCTTATTTCCGTACTTTGTCTTGCAGGAGCAGCCCATACAAGCACCGAAGCCACAGCCCATTCTTTCCTCAAAGCTGAACTGACCGCTTGTTTTGCTCTTATTATAAACAGCCTTTAGCATAGGCTCCGGACCACAGGTGTAAAAGTATGTGTAGTCCACCATATCAAATGCGTCTGTAACAAAGCCCTTAGTACCGTATGTACCGTCAACGGTTGTTACAAAAACCTGTGCGCCAAGGTCCTTAAATTCCTTTTCGTAAAACACCTCGTCAGCTGAGCCAAAGCCTAAAATAACAGCCGGCACCTTGCCGTCCCTTACAAGCTCACGGCAAAGCTGATACATAGGAGGCACGCCTGCACCACCGCCAACCAAAAGTGGCTTTTGTCCGCTTTTTGAGGTGTCATAGCCGTTGCCAAGACCTGTCAGCACCAAAAGCTCAACCCCTGCGCCCATTTTCGCCATAGCCTCTGTGCCTTGTCCAACCACCTTGTAAATAAGTGTAAGGGCATTACCCTCAACGCAGCAAACGGAGATAGGACGGCGCAGATAGAAGCCATCAAGCTTGATGTTTACAAACTGACCGCATTTTATATCGCTTGTATCGCCAAGAAGCACCATTTCATAGGTGTTCTTAGCGATTTTTTTGTTAGTTGAAACCTTAAAAATTAAATCCTTCATTTTTAGTCCTTAAGCGTCAATTGTAGAAATTGTAAGTGTGATTTCCTCAAGAACATCAAGCAAAATTCTTACTGTGTCAAGTGAGGTAAAGAGAGAAATGTTGTTCTCGATAGCAAGATGACGGATTTGGTAGCCATCCTTCTGATTTTGATTGGACGCCTCGTCCTGTCCGTCGCTTGTGTTAATAACATAAGCGATATGTCCCTGACGCATAGACTCCGGAATGTCGCTTGAGCCTGAGCCAATCTTGTTCTTAACTCTTGTTCTGATGCCATGCTCCTTTAGGAACTTAGCTGTGCCGGCAGTTGCCTCAATGTTAAAGCCAAGGTTGTAGAAGCGTCTGATAAGAGGTAGTGCCTCCTCCTTGTCGCTGTCAGCAACGGTAACCAAAACAGTACCATAGTTTTGTAGCTGCATGCCGGATGCCTGAAGTGCCTTATAGAATGCACGGTTTAGTGTATCGTCGTAGCCGATTGCCTCGCCGGTGGACTTCATTTCCGGTGATAGGTAAGCATCAACACCGCTAATCTTCTTGTAGGAGAATACAGGCACCTTGCAGTACCATCTCTTCTTTTCCTGTGGGTAAAGGTCGAAGATGCCAAGCTCCTTTAGTGACTTGCCAAGGATAACCTCTGTTGCAATGTCAGCAAGGCTATAGCCTGTGGACTTGGAGAGGAATGGAACTGTTCTTGATGAGCGAGGGTTAACCTCAATGATATATACATCATCGTTAGAGTCAACGATAAACTGAATGTTGAAAAGACCAACAATGCCAATGCCAAGACCAAGCTTCTTGGAATAGGTAAGGATTTTGCCCTTAACCTTGTCGGAGATAGAGAAGGATGGATATACGCTTATAGAGTCACCGGAGTGAACGCCTGTTCTTTCAACAAGCTCCATAATGCCGGCAACAAATACATCGTGTCCGTCGCAAATTGCGTCAACCTCAACCTCTTTACCTCTGATATAGTGGTCAACAAGCACAGGCTTGTCTACATCAATTTCAACGGCTGTTCTGAGATAGTGTCTTAATTGCTCCTCGTTGGCAACGAGCTGCATAGCACGGCCACCAAGAACGAAGGAAGGACGAACAAGCACAGGATAGCCAACCATAGCCGCAACCTTAACGCCGTCCTCAATGTTTGTAACAGCCTGACCCTTTGGCTGAGGAATGTTAAGCTCCTCAAGTATCTTTTCAAAGGTATCACGGTTTTCAGCCCTGTCAATAGCCTGGCAGTCTGTACCGATAAGCTTAACCCCGCGCTCGTAAAGCGGAGCTGCAAGGTTGATGGCTGTCTGTCCGCCAAGGGATGCAATAACACCATCCGGCTTTTCGTATTCAATAACCTCCATAACGTCCTCAACAGTAAGTGGCTCAAAGTAGAGCTTGTCTGAGGTTGTGTAGTCGGTGGAAACTGTTTCCGGGTTGTTGTTTATGATAATAGCCTCGTAGCCGGACTCCTTAATTGTCTTAACTGCGTGAACGGTAGAGTAGTCAAATTCAACGCCCTGACCGATACGGATAGGACCGGCGCCAAGAACGATAATCTTCTTTTTATCTGTAAGAATGGACTGATTCTTTCCTTGGTATGAGGAGTAGAAGTAAGGTGTGTAAGCGCCAACGTGGGCTGTGTCAACCATCTTAAAGTTAGGGATTATATTGTTTTCGTGACGGAAATTATATACATCTCTTTCACATGTGCCCCAAAGCTTAGCAATATACTTGTCGCTAAAGCCCATTTCCTTTGCCTCTTTGAGAAGAGCAGCATTTTTCACATTGTCGGAAAGAGCCTTTTCCATCTTAACAATCTTTTCAAAGGACTTAAGGAAGAACTCTGTAATCATTGTAATCTGGTGTAGCTCGCTTGTAGCTATGCCACGGCGCAGAAGCTCGCAAATTGCAAAGGCGTTGTCGTCATGGAACTCGTTTATATAACTCTTGATTCGCTCAGTGGTCCATTCATCAAACTTAGCCATATGTAGGTGGCAAACACCAATCTCAAGGCTTCTTGCAGACTTAAGCAAGCATTCCTCAAGGTTAGAGCCGATGCCCATACACTCGCCGGTTGCCTTCATCTGCGTGCCAAGCTTGTTTGGAACGGTTGTAAACTTATCAAATGGGAAACGTGGGAACTTTGCAACAATGTAGTCAAGGGAAGGCTCAAAGGATGCCTTAGTGCCGGCAACCTCAATCTCATCAAGAGTCATACCGAGAGCAACCTTTGCAGTAACTCTTGCGATAGGATATCCGCTTGCCTTGGAGGCAAGAGCAGAGGAACGAGAAACCCTTGGGTTAACCTCGATTAGGTAATATTCACTTGTTTCCGGGTTAAGAGCAAACTGTACGTTACAGCCACCGGAGATTTTAAGAGCTCTGATAAGCTTAATCGCGCTGCCGTTAAGCATCTTAAGGTCGTGGTCGTTTAGTGTAAGGATAGGAGCAACAACAAGGGAGTCACCGGTGTGAACGCCAACGGGGTCAATGTTTTCCATACCACAGATTGTGATTGCATTGTCCTCGCCATCACGCATAACCTCAAACTCAATTTCCTTAAAGCCCTTAACGCTCTTTTCTACAAGCACCTGATGAACAGGAGATGCAGCAAGCGCGCCCTCGGCAAGCTCTACATACTCATCCATATTGTAGGCAAATCCGCCGCCTGTGCCACCAAGGGTAAATGCAGGACGGAGTACAACAGGAAATCCGATTTTTTCAATAGCAGCCATAGCCTCGTCCATATTGTTAGCAATCTCGGAGGGGATAACAGGCTCGCCGATTCTCTGGCAAAGCTCCTTAAACAGCTCTCTGTCCTCAGCCATTTCAATGCTCTTAGAGCTTGTGCCGAGAAGCTCAACGCCGTTTTCCTTCAAAATGCCCTTCTTTTCCAGTTGCATAGCAAGGTTAAGACCAGTCTGTCCACCGATACCGGGAACGATTGCGTCTGGACGCTCATGACGAATAATCTTTGCCACGTATTCAAGTGTAAGAGGCTCCATATAAACCTTATCAGCGATAACTGTATCGGTCATAATTGTAGCAGGGTTAGAGTTTACAAGAA
>JAGATW010000057.1 GCA_017621085.1 Clostridia bacterium
CGCTTATCATACCTCAAAATCCCCGTCGAAGCCGTTACAGTCCCATATATAAGGTTTTGAGTTTATCACAGTGGCAAGGCATTCTTGCCACTGTGGTTTTTATTTTTTAGATTTTTACGCCAAGTCCTTCGCCGACCTTGCCACCCTTTTTAAGGTGCTCAACATAGGCGCGACGGAAGGATGTATCTGTTGGGAGCTTATTTGGGTCTTTTTCGTCTGTGTCAAATAATCTCCATAGGTCATCACCATTATTATCTATTTTTTCAATAACATCATATTCAGACATAAAGCGATATGTATTGGATTTTGGTGACAAAATGTTTTTGTTTTCCGGATACAAGAGCCATGAGTAGCAAATAAATGGGCAATTTTCACCAACCTCGTCCTTAAAGAACTCTCTTGCTTGTGCGTAGGCTTTATCACAGCTTTCCTTGTCCATTGGTGTGCCTGTTCTTGGAATGTGAACATTGATTACACGGCTATCGGGAGTTAGCTTTACTCCGTTTTTGTCATAATTACGCTCGAATTTTACAATTTCAAACTGCAATCTGCCAAGGGCAAATCTTGTCATATTGAAAAATCCCGGGAACCACCAAGCAACAAATGCGCCACAAATTCCCTTTACAGCCTTGCATTCCTCTAATTTCCATTTAAGGTCAAGCATACTGTCTTTAAAAATTTGAGCATCAATATTCTTTTCTTCATAAAGTGTTTTTAGGTGCTTAGACATACACATAAATGCTAAAAGCTCAATTGTATATGAATGAATATTTACGATTTCTGCAATTTTTTGCGCTCTGTTTACGATAATTTCATTATAATAGTCAAGGTTAATATTTTCGGCATATACCTTTAAAAGGTCTTCTAAAATTTTATTAGCCTCTTCGTTTGCTACCACTGTATCGTATGCAGAAATCAGGCACTCCTTGTCCTTTTTTTCATACTCGTGGTCGTTCATTAAATTAAGCAAATACTCTCTCATATATCGGAGCCTCCCTTAGTTACGCGTTCTATTGTTCTTTTTGCGCTCTTTTTTGCATCAGCCTCACGCTTGTCATAAAGCTTTTTACCCTTGCAAACGCCAAGCTCTACCTTTACTCTTGAGCCTTTAAAATATAAGGACAAGGGTATTAAGGAATAGCCATCCCTTGTTAATAAGCCATTTAGCTTCATAATTTCCTTTTTGTGCATTAGCAAGCGTTTATGCCTTAATGGGTCTTTATTAAAGATATTTCCTTTTTCATAAGGGCTTATATGAATACCTAAAGCCAAAAGCTCACCATCATAGACCTTACAAAAGGAATCCTTTAAATTAACCTGACCTTGACGGAGAGATTTTACCTCTGTGCCGAAAAGCTCAATTCCCGCTTCATATTTTTCTATTACAAAATAGTCGTGAAAGGCTTTTTTGTTTTGTGCTATTGTTCTTGTGCTTTTTTCAGCCATATGATTTCTCTCCTTTCTTGGTTTTGCTATGATAGTATAACATATTATTACCAATTTTTCAATAGCATATATTGTCGTAATTGACAAAATATCGCTAATATGTTACAATTATCAAGAGGTGATTTTGTGGAATACGAAATTATTTACGCAAAAAGGAAAAGCTTAAGTCTGCAAATTAAGCCTGATTTATCTATTGTTGTGCGCGCTCCATTTGGAACAAGTAAAAAATATATTGATGATTTTGTGATAGGTCATAATGATTGGATTAACAAAAAAATAAATGAAATTAGCTCACGCTCAGTTAATCCATATAGCTTTTCGGGTAAGGAAATTAACGATTTAAAGAAAAAAACCTTGGAAATTGTTTTGCCAAGAGTTGAATATTACTCAAGGCTAATGGGTTTTTCACCAAATAAGGTTAGTGTAAGCTCGGCAAAAAGGCGATTTGCAAGCTGTAGCTCCTGTGGACACTTGAATTTTTCCTTCAGGCTATGCTTATACCCCGATAAAGCTATTGACTATGTTGTAGTACACGAGCTTGCACATTTAAAGGAAATGAACCATTCAAAAAGGTTTTGGGCTATTGTTGAAAAATTTATGCCTGACTATAAGGAAAGGCAAAAGCTACTTAAGGAGTAATTTTATGAATATTGTAATACTTGATTATAAAACCCTTGGTGATGACCTTGATTTAAGCGGTGCTTCAAGGTTCGGAAATGTAATTAAATACCCTGTCACAAGTCAAGAGCAAGCGCCTAAGCGAGTTAAGGATGCTGATGTTATTATTGTTAACAAGGTTAAAATGAATGAGTCCGTTTTAAAGGATGCAAAAAGCCTTAAATTGATATGTGAAACTGCAACGGGATATGACAATATTGATATTGAATATTGTAAAAAGAGGGGGATACGTGTGGCTAATACCCCTGCATACTCCACAAGCTGTGTTGCGCAGGTAACTGTTTCAATGGTATGCTCCTTAATGACACATTTACACGAATATAGGCGTTTTGTTCACGATGGTGAATACCAAAAAAGCATTAGTGCTAATATGCTTGAGCCTATATATCACGAAATGGACGGGCTTACTTGGGGTATTATTGGATTTGGTAATATTGGCAGGGGAGTGGCTAAAATTGCCGATGCCTTTGGCTGTAATGTTATTGTAAACAAGCGCACTCCTGTTGATGATTTTGAGTGTGTTACATTAGAGGAGCTTTTAAAAAGGTCCGACATTATTTCTATACATTGTCCTTTAACCGACAAAACAAGAGGTATGCTTGGCAAGGAGCAATTTGAAATGATGAAAAAGGGTGCTATTGTGGTAAATGTTGCCCGTGGTGCTGTTTGGGATGAGGAGGCTGCTACCGAAGCTATAATTAACGGTCATCTTGGTGGGCTTGGTTGCGATGTTTTTTCATATGAGCCTATTGATGAAAATCACCCATTTATCAAGCTTCTTGGCTACGATAATGTGCTTATAACTCCTCATATGGCTTGGGGGTCATTTGAGTCAAGAACAAGGTGCTTTAATACTGTTCTTTCCAACATTGAAGGGTATTTAAATGGCACGCCTAAAAATGTTATTGTTTAATTGAAATTAAGCCTCACAGCATTTGTGAGGCTTTGTTATATAAAAGTCAGCCACACCGATTTTGGTGTGGCTGAAATTTTTAAATTATGATGCTTTGAAGAAGGATACTGACGCATCGTTTGTAGCAGTAATTACTACCTTGCAAACTGTATCGTATTGATATAGGTCTATCATTGCGCCCTGTCCACTTACTTCAAAGGTTTTGAGAGCTTCGCCATCTACGGAGCTATAAATAGTTACTGTAAAGGATGTTTCTACATCGCTATAAAGAACAATAATGCCACCACCGATAGCTATTGGAGCTTTACCTGTTGAAAGCTCGATTTCAGACATTTCAAGGTTAACGCCTGCTGTAATTGCAAATGGTGCTTTTGGCTCAACGTAGCCCTCTAAATCTGCGCTTGTGCCTTCACAAGTACAAGGGTCATTACCACAGCCTAAGCAAATTACGTCACTTTCCGTTACCTTTTCTGCTGTTATATCAATATAACTATTATTGCATACTAAGCAAGTAGCAACTCCACGGTCTGATATTTCAGAAAGTGTATGTGCTGCAAGCTCCTTAAAATCTCTGTTTTCTGTTGTGTTACAAGCTCCAGCTGAGCAACCGTAAACTGTATAGCCCTGCTTTGAGCAAGTGGATGCTACATCATCTACTATAATATCATATGAGTGTATGCCTGTTGCCTGTCCGTATTCATCGCCATCATATGCAGTAAATTCTGTGTTACAATTCTTACATACAAACTTACCATTATCTACACAGGTTGGAGCAACAACCGGCTCGTTGCTTGCATATTCGTGTCTTATTTCTTGACCTGATGGCTCTTTTGTTGTATATGAGCATCTTACACACATTTTTTCAATTTGAGCATCATTTCCACACCAAGGCTCAACAACTACCTTCATATCGTGACCAAGCTCAGGAATTTCACTCTTACCATCTGCCTCCTCTGCTAACTCATCGCAAACTGTACAGTAATATGTACGCTCGCCCTTTGTATCACAGGTTGGAGCAAGAGAAACAATGTAGTCCTCATTTTCAACAGCAGTTTCTGTTTTGTTATACTTATGACCTACAGCACTTGTTGGGTCCTTTGTTTCATAAAGGTCACATCTCGAACAGGTTACCTCTGTAATACCACCATTTGTACAATCAGGTGCTTTAACTGTTTCCTTATAGTCATGACCTAATGCCGGAATTTCTTCAATATTGTTTGCTCCGTCTATTGGATAACGACCGCAAACCATACACTTATACATCTTTTCGCCAGCCTCGTCACAGGTTGGGTCCTTGCTTACTCTGTAATGTGTACCCTTTTCAGCATCTGCTTCCTTATAATATGTATGTGGTAGTGCCGGCACAATATCCTTTTCCTCTCGGTAATCACACTTTGAGCAGGTTACAATTGTTTTACCATCTGACTTACAAGCATCAACTTCTATTTTTTCTTCCTTATAGTCATGGCCTGTTGCTTCTGTTGGATTCTTTGTTTCGCTATAATCGCATCTTGTGCAGGTAATAGCTGTGTATCCAGCCTCCTCACAAGTAGGTGCTACTACATTTTCCTTTAAGTCATGATTAAGTGCAGGAGTTGTGTTCTTTTTCTCGCTATACTCACAGCCCTCTCTCTTACAGGTTACATTTGTGTAGCCCTCCTCTGTACAAGTAGGAGCTACAATCTCTTCACTGTAATCGTGTCCGATTGCTTCGATTTCAGTTGTTTTTTCATAACCACAAACTGTACATTGCTCTGTTTTTGAGCCCTTTTGTGTACAGGTTGCGCTAACCTCTGACTTTATTTGGATTGTATGCGCTGCTTTATCTGAAACCTCAGTACAAGCTTCACCATCTACATTACAGCTATGCCAGTGATTTGTATCATCACCATCCCACTCTGTTTTAAATGAATGCTCATGACCACAGGATGCAAGTGAAACAATCACAAGCATACATAGAATTGACATGGCAATTACTACTATTTTTTTCATATTCTACCTCTTTATATTAATTTTATTAGCCTAATTAATTATCTTATTCCCAAAACATCAAGTGCGCTTACGCTTACCTTTGCCTCGGTTTCGCTAATTTCTTCCATAATCGCATTTGAACCTAAGGATAAAAGTATTATATCATTTACTTCGATGCTTTCCGCACTATAAAGCGGGCATACATATTTCTTCATTTACTTTTTCTCCTATCTTACTAATTATTTCATTATAGCTTATTCCCGATACTGTATCAGAGCTATTATCTTGAACATAGTTAATTGTTTTACCATCATACACATATGCTGAAATTACAAATGGATGGTCATATAAATCCGGTGTTAGGTCTGTGATAATAACATCGTATATTAAGTAGCCTTTATCTCTCAGACTCGTTTTTATTACCATACCAACATCTAATTTTGTTGGATTACAAGCTTCATCAAGTGGATTTTTACCATCAAGGAGCTGATATGATGCAAATATAACACCTATATCTGCCTTTATTCCATTTTCCTTTTCAAACATTTCTAAGAGTAGATGGTCAATTGAGAAGCCTGCTGATACCATATCACCATTGCTTGAATATCCTAAGAAGGTAAACGCTCTTGATAAATCGAGCTTGGCATTCCATTTAATCGTATGATTATCAACATTCCACAATGTATTCCAATTTTCACCAGATGCTGAAGCTTCGCAATAAACCGTTAGTTCAGGGGAACTTATGAATGCATTTTCACCAATATATGATATTCCCTTTGGAATATAAACAAATTTCAATTTGTCACAGTAACTAAAGGCAGCATCTCCAATATTTTTAATTGAGCTTGGCAGTACCACGCTTGTTAGGCTATCACAATCTTGAAACACATTGGCACCTATTGTTGTAATTGTTGATGGAAGTGAAATGCTTTCAAGTGAAAAGCACGAAACAAATGTTCCAAACTGAATTTCAGTAACACCACTTGGTATTTTAATTGATTTTAAATCGTAACAATTTTGGAATGCGCCTTCGCCTATACTTTCTAATGTGCTTGGCAAATCAATTGATTTAAGTAAATGACACTCATTAAATGCTAATCCCCCTATTTGTGAAACACCCTCGGGAATTTTAATGGATTTTACATTTGCGCAAAATTCAAATGCATAAGCACCGATTACCGTTATTCCTGTGCCTAAATCAATTTTTTCAAGGCTTGTGCGATTAACAAAAGCAAAATGATTAATTATATATTTGCTTCCGTTGAAGCTACTTGGAAGTACAAGCTCGGTTTCCTTACCTATTTGACTAACTAATAAATTTACGCCATTCATTGTTGCGAATACATAGCCATCCTCGGTCCAGGTAAGAATACTCGGCTCATTACTTGTATGTACCTTTACTGCATATGCGCCGGCACCTCCTGCCTCAGTACCGCCAAAATACAAGTCATATTTTGAATAATTGTAAACCTCAACTATTTTATTACATTCTGCAAAGGCATCACTTGCTACCAAATCAGCATTATTGCTTTCATCCTTAGATATACCTAAGACCTCGCCTAAGGTAAGCTTTACGATATTGCTGCAATACTTAAATGCAGCTTCCTTTAATTCTCTTGTGGTATTTGGAAGGGTTAGCACATCAATATCTACGCAGCTATAAAAGGCATACCTTTCTACTGTTTCTAAATGCTCACCCAAATTAACGTTTGTTAATTCTGTACAAAAATAAAATGCACTGTCTTCAATGATTTCAACTTGATTAAATGTAATGCTTTCAAGAGATATACAATAGTGAAAAGCAAGGTCACCGATTGATTTAACGCTTGGAGCTGTAACACTTGTAATTTCTGTATTATCATAAAATGCCTTGTCTTCAATTCTCGTAACGGAATAACCGTTATATACTGAAGGAATTACAATATCGGTTCCTTCATAAGAACCTATACCAATAACAGAGCATGTTCCATCGTCATTAAAGGAATACTCTAATTCGCCTACACTCTCTTGCTGTGCATAGACACCAAGAGCAAGGACAAGAGCTATTAAAATACCTATTAATATTTTAGGCGTTTGCCTAATTAGCCTCTTTCTCATTAATGTCTCCTAAGTAAACTATTAGTCATTATTAGTTTACCATTATTTATACAAAATGTCAATCTTAAATATTAAATATTTTTAAATATTGGCTATTTTTCACAAAGAAGAAGAGCTATTCAGCTCATTAAGTCTGAATAGCTCTTTGTTTAAATGTCGTATTTTGACAAAATTTCGCTTGGGGTTTTGCGTAAAAGCGACAAAATCGGTAAAGTACCGAAGAACAAGCTTATTGCAAAAAGAATTAATAAATCAATTCCCGCAAGCCATACAGGATAGAAAAAGATTTCCGAAACTAATGGTGAGATAGACAAGCAAGCATACAAGAATATGCTAACTAAGATATATCCCACAAGCACTGTTAACAACGTTAAGACCACAGCCTCAATGAAAAATTTAAAAATAAGGTTTTTCTTGGTAACTCCTATGGCTCTGTATATGCCGACCTCTTTAATTCTATTCATAAGAGATGAACGCATTATGAAGTACATACAAAGGCTCATCAGGGCAAGAATAACAATCATTGTGATTATGCTTGTTATTATTTCTTCCACATTATCATATATCACGTTTTCAAATAAGTCATTTGGGGTAATCAACGTTTTCCAATATTCATTTGGTGGCTCGATTTCTGAAAATTCACCTTTTAACCACTCTTCGGTTAACTTTGGATTAACTGAATGAATTACTGTATATAGGTTGTAATCCAAATTATTATTTACAATTGCATCGGTTTTGCCATACATTTTTGTTGTATTTATATAATCCTCGTCACTTAACAAATATGTACTATCATTAAATACATCCTTGCTCAAGGAATAAAACTCGTTTTCGTATGCTATAAAATACTGCTTTAAATCAAGATATGGCAGGTTGCCATACATATTTTCAAGCTCCAATATGGTTGGGTAATGTCCGTATAGCTTTTTGTACTCGTTAGCTTTATAAAATTGCTCCGGTAGTAGCGCGTATTTTGCATCCTCTACTCCCTTTTCAGCATAAAGCCACATTTCAAAATAATACGGGTCAAAGAAAAGTGTATCCCTGCAATATTGCTTAAAATCCGAATAGAAATATTCGTAATATTCGAAATATCTTTCCTCGAATATTTCGTTATATACCTTAAAAAACTCGTCGGTGCCTTCCTCAAGCTGTGGGTTTTGTTCCATTACAAGATTTGTAAAATATTCATAATCGGTAACCTTTTTAATTTTATTGCCAACAAGCCAGCTTTCATAATCGTTGTAGGAGTACATTATTTCTCTAACCGTTAGGTTCATTCCTTGAATTGTTGCTACATCGCCAACGCTTGGATATTCTCTGCCTTCAAGCATATTTCTTTGTACAAGAATAGCTTCGCCCTTTGAAAGATTAAAGCCGAATTTTGATGCTAAGAAGGTTCTTGACATAGCTATGCTTGAGCGTGTGTATCTTGCCATTGCAAGCCGAGTAAGGTAAATTGCCGACTCATTTGATTCTACAACTCCTGCTATGCGAACACTTTTTCCATCAATTGTAAAGGCTGTACAAATTAAGCCTAAAAGGTCCTTTCTGTCTTCTATGTAGCCAAGATTTGACTTTTCTAAAAGTGCGTCTGCAACCTTTGTTGAAATTAAGATTTCATCGTCTGACAAATTATCCTTTTTACCACAGATAAGCTTATAGTCCTTTGCAACGGACACATCAAGATAAGCTGCATTTGTGCCAAAGGAATCGGTCATTCCTGCTTGCATAAAGGTTTCAAAGCTTCCTGTATGGAAATACACCTCTCCATCCCCATACGGATAATCCTCTGTCAGCCTTACAAAATCTATTCCTGTTTCGCTATTATTTATCGCATCGTTTAGCTTTTTGGACACCTCATAATTCGGGGTGTACAGATAAAATACATTTTGGTTATTTGCTCTTTTTGCTTGAATTATATCACCAATAGCAGTACCGAAAAACGCACTCATAAAAACAATTACTGCGGCAAACATTCCCATACATCTACGCAAAATGCTCTTGCCTCTTTTGCCATTTTTAAAGTTAGATGCATATCCGCTTTTTATTGATGATTTTAGGTTGAACAGTTTTCCGTGATGTGTGCCTGTTACAGGTGGCAAGGATGACATATCAATGCTGCCTGCTTTTTCACTTATATGAGCTTTTTCCTCATATACTCCGTCCTTTAGCTTAATCTCGCTAAATTCATCAATAATTTGAACCTTTTCCGTTCCTATTTGAACATAAAGCTTTCCACCACTGTTGATGATTTTTAGCTTAATCGGTGCTTTTGGCACATCCCCATAATACTCAATTTGAGCACTTTCGTTTTTAAGCTCACTTTTTTCAAGCTCACCTAAGTAAATGTGGTTTTTATCTCTTGCTAAAAAGCCCTCTGCGCTTTCATTATTCTTGATGCTTTCAATCTTGCCATCTGACAATTCAACAACTGTGTCACAATAGAAATCAACAAGGTTTGCTTCGTGTGTTACAAGTACAACAAGATGGTCCTTTGATATTGCCTTTAATAGGTCCATTATCATAACCGTATTGGCTTCGTCAAGGTTACCTGTTGGCTCATCAGCTAAGATAATGCGTGGGTTTTTAACAATAGCACGAGCTATTGCTATTCTTTGCTGTTGACCACCTGACAATGTGTCCGGTGTGCGCTCCTTGAACTTTTCCATTCCAACATTGGAAAGGGCTGTTATTACACGCTTTTCTATCTCCCCTTCATCTGTCATTCCACAGAGATAAAGGGCATCTGCTACATTTTGGAAGCAGGTTTCATTTTTATTAAGATTGTAGTTTTGGAAAATATAGCCTATGTATTTGTTTCTTATTTCGTCAGTGTTTTCTCTTATGCTTTGATTTTCAATGGTTAATTCACCACTTGCATATTTGTCAAGACCACCGATTACATTGAGTAATGTTGTTTTGCCACATCCGCTTTTACCAAAAATGGCAACCATTCCCTTTTCCGGAAGGTCTAAGCTTACGTCGTTAATTACGTGTATTTCATTTTGCTTGCCTTGATTGAAGAACTTGTTTAGATTTTTAATTCTAATCATTCTGTGCGTCCTCCCTTCAAGGATTTTTTAACACTGCTTGAAAACAGCTTATCTATTTGCTTGTGAGTTATACGTACTGTCAAAATAAGCATTCCTATTACGATTAGTGCATATTGCCAAGCATATAGATATACGAAATATTCATTTAATTGTGGGGTTACAAATACTACGATTGCTGTTATTGCAAGAAGAATAATTGCCGGAATTAAAGAAATTAACATTCTTACATACATTGCTGTACGAATAACCTTAACTTGAATACCCATTGAACGCATTATTGCCATATCCCCCTTAAAGGCGCTAAGTGCTCTTGAGGAGCATAGGTTAATAAAAAATGCTAAAAATACTACTGATAATATCCAAGCAATTCCCATCATTATGCTTGCCATTACATTTAATATTGTTTCTTCTGCGCTGGGCTCATAGGTTGTATTTGATGGCACAGCTAAGTAGCCTAAGTCCTGTAGCTTTTCGGCTACCTCTTTTGCTTCCTTATCATTTTTAAAGAATAAGGATGCTTGCTTATAGGAATTATTTAAAACCTCCTCGGCAATTTCGCATAAAAGCTCATCACTTATGTATAGACAGTTATACGAGTCATACATTCCGTATTGATTGTATTGTGGCTTTTTGTCTGTTAAATAATCTTCATCAAAGGTTTTTGAAAAGGTCATGCTTGTCGATGAACCATAGCCATAATTGAAATTATAATTGTAATACATGGCAGAAAAATCTATGACTGTGTCGTATTCCTTTTGATTATATTCCATTTCCTTTTTGAGATTATCATACATTTGTGAGCTCATGTATATTTTATCTGAAGGCATATCATAGGAAGGAATGATTTGATAAAGTCCAAATACGTGTGAGGAGCTGCCGTCCTTTGCAGTTACTCTTACATCTATTTTAGTTTCAGCATAGTGAAGAAGATAGTAAATTGCTGTTGCTGTGCGAAAGCCATCTTCTGTAAATAAGCACTCGGGAGAAATATTATTATCGTAGTAGTACTTAACGCCTACAAGCTTTAGGCTCATTGAATTTACAACTACCCTATCAACTAAAATCGAGTCCTTGCCAACAGAAGGCTGATAATGAATTGGTAAATATAAAAATACCTCATCCCCTTTTGTTGGGTATCGTCCTACGATATTATCACCATAGTTTTTTCCGTAAACAAAATTTGCGCTTGCATATTCATAATCACGTTGAATATCGCCTGATGGAATTGTTATTTGATTATTTGCTCCTCTATCAAGCAAAACATCATATCGCAAATAGCCATTTGCACCGTATTCTTGGGATAGCTCCTTTACCTCATTTTCAGTTACAACCTGGGAATTTGGCTTAGCTATTACTACTCGACCATCAATATGGTTAAACATATAGTGGGGTTCGAAAAGGTCAAGACCTTCACCACACAATGTTGTAACGCCGAAAATGCCCAAAATTCCTACTATCATTAAAAAACATAAGAATACTGATAGCTTTGGCTTGGCTGTGAAAATTGTTTTGCCAAGAGTAAGTCCGTTTTTAACCTGCTTTTTAATCTCTTGCCTTTTGCTTAATGGCTCATAGGATGCAGGGCTTTGGCTCTGTTTAGCTTGCTCTTGCTTTATTGTGTGGTCTGACTCTATTGCACCATCAAAAACACGAATGTGTCTTGTTGCGTGCTCACAAACCTCATCGAAATTGTGAGTTACAACTATTAAAAGCTTATCCTTTGATACCTCTTTTAATAGCTCGATTATTTCCTTTGAGGTGGCTGAGTCAAGATTTCCTGTTGGCTCATCTGCTAAGATAATCGGACTATCCTTGGCAAGTGCGCGAGCAATTACTGTTCTTTGCTTTTGACCTCCCGATAGCTTACTTCCCTTGTGATTTATATGGGAGTTAAGTCCTACGCGAGAAATAAGCTCTATGGCTCTGTTTCTTCTCTCCTTTTTGTCCTCAATATGCATAAGGGCAAGCTCCACGTTTTGCAAAACCGTGAAGCTTTCTATTATATTGTAATCCTGAAATATGAAGGAAATATACTTTTCTCTGTATTGCTCCCATTCGGGCTGTAGATAATGTGAGGTTGTTTGTCCCTCTATGTACATTTCGCCCTCTTCATAGGAGTCCATACCGGAAATAACGTTTAAAAGAGTTGATTTACCCGAGCCTGATTTACCTGTTACGGCAACAAACTCGCCACGCTCAAAGCTTAGGTTAACGCCTCTTATACCAACTGTTACATTTCCGTCAGAAACATATATCTTTCCTAAGTCCTGTAATTTTAAAAGACTCATAATTAGGCTTCCTTTCTATAACATTATAAGTTAAGTATATCATATTCTGTATACACAATTCAATAATGTGCTATTTTTTTCACAAACATGTCACATTTTTAAAAGAGGTGGAAAAATTTCCACCTCCTGTTATTTTAGCTTTGCAAGCTTAGATGTGTTTATAATTACTACAAGCTTCATGCTTTTGTCTAAGTGCTCTGTTGGGTCAACATTAGTTTGTAAGCTATCTCCCTTTTTAATTGCTATTACGTTCATTGCGTATTTTTTTCTAAGGTTTAATTCTATTAATGTTTTGCCTACCCATTCCGGCTTTACATCAATATCTACTAACGATACCTCGTTTGATAGCTCAATTACATCTACAAAGCCTGAGCTTAATAGATTTTTTGCAAGTCGTCTTCCTGATTCGCTTTCCGGAAAAACAACCTGATCTGCTCCTACTCTGCTTAATATTGCTTCATGCATTTTAGTGGAGCTTTTTGCTATTACTGTTTTAACTCCTACCTCTTTACATAGCATAACTGCCATAACGCTTGCTTCTAAATTATCTGCCATGGCAATTATTACAGTGTCCATATTTGCAATTCCCAATTGCTTGATTACGTCCATATTAGTTATGTCTGCACACTTGCAATACGGAATGTCCACGCTGGCTGAATTAACTATATTTTCGTTTATATCAACTGCTAATACATCCGCACCATTATTAACAAGCTCCTTAGCAACGGCTGTGCCATATTTTCCTAAGCCAAATACCGCATATGAATTATTAATACCCATAATTACTCCTTTTAACCTACACTTATTTCCTCTGTTGGATTTTTTATGCTGTTTATATTCTCTTTTTTAGATTGAAACGCTATAGCAAGGGAAATTGGTCCTATTCGTCCAAAATACATCGTTGCAATAATAATAAGCTTTCCCCATACATTTAAAAACGGCGTTATTCCTTTTGATAGTCCTACGGTTGCTGTGGCACTTACTGTTTCGTACATAATATCAAGAGCTGAGGCATTAACTGCAACTGACAAAAAAATAGTTGACAGTGTCACTATTGCAAATGACATACAGGTAACTGCTACTGCCTTTGAGGTAATTTGTCTTGATAAGCTTCTGTTAAATAAGGAAACCTCTGTTTTATTGCGAATGGTTGAATATGCTGTTGCAAACAATGCTACGATTGTTACTGTTTTAACTCCACCTGCCGTTCCAACAGGAGAGCCTCCTACGAACATCAAAAGTAATGAAACTATTGATGAGGCATTGGTCAGATTTTCTTGAGGAATGGTCATAAATCCTGCTGTTCTTGTGGTTATCGATTGAAAAAACGACATTTGAATTTTATCAAATACCGAATATTCTTTTATAGTTAATGGATTATTGTACTCAAACGCAAAAATCAAAGTTGCTCCGCCTACAACTAAAACAAATGTTGACACAAGCACGATTTTACTGTGAAGGGTCAGCTTGCTGAGGCAGTTGAATTTCATTTTTTTAAATTCCTTGAAAACTCGAATAACATCCCACCAAACTATGTAACCAAGACCACCCAAAATGATAAGTGAGCTTGTTACAATGTTAATAAGAGGATTTGTTGCATAGTTACATAGGCTATTCTCACCTACTATGTCCATACCTGCATTACAAAAGGCTGAAACAGAATTGAATATTGCCACCCATACTCCTCTTGCCCCGAGCTCAGGGACAAAAACAAGCATATACAAAAGTGCGCCTATTCCTTCTACGATAAATGTGCCTATAATTACTTTTTTAACAAAGGCTGCAAGTCCTGAAAGTGAGTTAATATTAAAGGCATCACCAATTAGCTGACTTTCCTTTAAGCCTAATTTATGATGCAGTGCTACCATTACTCCTGCCATTATGGTAATGATTCCAAGCCCGCCAATTTGTATTAGTACTAAAATAACAATCTGTCCAAAAATGCTCCAGGTTGTGGCTGTTGGGAGTGTGACAAGACCCGTTACACAGGTGGCTGTGGTTGCCGTAAACAGGGCATCAATGTATGAAACACTCTCGCCATTTTTAGCACTAATAGGAAGTGATAATAATGCACTGCCCACTAATATGGCTATTAAAAAGCTTAGCATAATGATTTGCGTGGTAGATAAGGTAATCTTCCTTTTTTTCATAAATGCTTCTCCAAAATGATTTACTATGATTACTTATTATAACACATATAATGTGCAATTTCAAGATTGTGTATTTTGATTTAATGTGATATAATTAAATTAAAATATTAGAAGGGAGAGGTAATATGTTTTTTATAAAGACAAGGAGTACAATAGAATCATCTCTGACTAAGCAAGAGGTTGTGCAAAGATTATGGGAAATTACAAACACAAATGACCTTTTTGTAGGTCAAATAGGCGATAGTGAATTTAAAATACATAAAAGACCAAAGGAAAATGTAAGAAACGCATTTTCTCCCGTTTTAATTGGAAAAATAGAAGCTAACAACACCGGTTGCAATATAAGCATTACAGCAAGGTTAAATACATTTGTATCTATTTTCTTTCTCATTTGGTCCATAGGAGCAATTATTATTCCAATAATAGTAGCATTAGTAGAGCCTCTTGCCCTTTTAGGTGCTTTGGGTTTTGCTACATTACTTATGCTATTAATTTATTTTGCGTTTTATAAGCCTGCTAAAAAGGCTATTGCATTATTAAGCTCTTTATTGCGAAAATAAAATTAAAATCAAGGTCTGATGAAAAAGACCTTGATTTTAATTTTATGTCAATATTCTATTAGTCTGCCATTACTTAGTCAGCTGTTGTAGGAAATGCTATATCATTATATGAAACATAATGATAATTATCGCCATCTGCCGGTATTCCACCCTGCATATATGAATATTCTGTTGCTTCACCATCTGTTACAGATACGTATGCTCCAATTGCAAATTTGGCGTTTTTGTGTTCGTCTGCAAAGCCAACCACCTTAAGATCAAACGCAACAAACTCGTAATTTGTAATTTCTGCATTAATAACGCCCTCTGCAGCTATTCCATCCTTGCCAAATATATTCTTATCGCCAAGCTTGCTTTGCGATACCGCAAACACGCCATATTTTAAGTCCTTACCGGATGCTTCCTCATATTCAATAATAGCCTTGTTATTTACGTTAAAGCCTATCGCAATTCCACCTGTGCCATTTTCAGATGCTGAGTAGCCGAGACATACAAAGAGGGCAGACGCCTCAAGAACACCGTTTTCACCACATTTAGGACAAGTAACTATTTTTTCACCATCAGCTGTATAGCTTGTGTATGAAATTGAAACAAGCGTTGCATTTCCATTCAAATAATCATAATCGTGTGATAAAGCTGTTCCTTCAACTGCTTCTTTCGACATTTCACAACCACAGTAGCAATATGTTACCCTTCCTGCATCAACTCCACAGCTCGCAGGAATGTTAACTTTCCTTTCTGCAATATGAGGAACAAGCTTATATGCTTCGTTAGGATTTGATTCAGCAGTTGATTCAAGAGCGTTTGCATCGTATGTTGCAAAATATCCTTTTGTCCATCCTCCGCTTAAAATATCTGTACGAACAACATAGGAAACCTTGTTCTCCTTGCAGAAATAAATCCTATCCTGAGATTTATTTACTCGTGAATATTTAACATCGTTTATTGTCGCTTGTGGGGTGTTGGAATTTTGATTGTTATTGGAAAGCAAAAATGTGAGTGTTCCGTCGGTTTTGGTTGTGTATTCGCCCCTTACATTTTTAAAATAAGGTTCATTGTTGTATATGGTTGTATCATTTACATAATCGCCGTTTAACTCGCTAATTGTATTATTGCAAAGATAGATATTAAATCCGCCGAGGGATTCTTTTTTGCTGTATTTAAGATACACGTGTGTCATTTTTCCAAGGAAAACAAGATTATACACGCCTGAGCTTTGTATGTTGGTGTCGGTGTTGAAATATGTAAATGTTTCAGGGAAAACAAGCGTTGTCATTCCTGTGCAATTTTTAAATTGATAAATGCTGGAAAATTCTTGGAAGGCTACGGGGAGCTTGTTATCCTTGAATACAAGCTGCTTTGAATTTGAAAAAGCCTCTTCTCCAAGTGTAGTAATTTGCGCCTGTCCGAAATCGATCAGTGTGAGAGAGTCGCAGCTGGAAAACGCTTGCTTTGGAATAACCTTTATACCGCAATTATCATCAAAGCGCACAGTTGTAATATTACTGTTCTTGAATGTGTATTCTGCCATTTTTGTTACATAGTATCTTTCGCCCTCATATTCTATATATTCGGGTATTACTATGTCTGTGTTTGAAAAAGTATTGCCTTCGTGCTTTTTGATTGTAGCTGTCTTACCATCCTCAATTAATGTGTAGGATAGCTCGTTTACTGTTACATCAACAGCAAATACACTTATTGCAAGCAATAATGCAAGAACTGCTACCATTGAAAGAATTAATAAAATTTTTTTCTTTATAAAAATCTCCTTTAAATAATTTTTTAGTGTTTTAATATGTTAATGTTTTGCATTATAAACAGTGAATCATATTAATGGTAATTCCGTCATTCTAAGCTTTGCACATCCATAAGGATACAATGCAATCTTTTCGGCTTTACCAAGAGCTGTTCGTGATTCAGGCGTTTTTGCACAAACATTTTCATAACCTGTTTCCAAACCCCACGATATTTTCTTCATCTCAGCCATAACCACCATAGGAGGCTCTTGTGAGCTGAAGGGGATATCAGATATTTGGCGTTTTTCTAATACAAATAGTGGGGACGAAAGTGCATAATTCCAGTCGGATTTTGGAATATATTCATAGTCGCAATATGGATATTTTCTTTCTACACCATTCTTTTCATATTCATGTATAATTTTTTCATATTTAATAGGAAGGGAGAAGACAATTGAACCACAACGCACACTTTTTAGATTGTGTGGACGGTCAAATATCGTAGGCTCAACTTCAAACTCAATGACAATATTCGAATGCTTATTAGATGGAATGTCAAAATCGAGTTCTTGACAAAAAACATGTTCTTTTCCGTTTATACGAAGCTTTTTTGCAAAGGATGGAATTCTAATCTTTAATTGCACATCCTTCTCTGCATCTACTGAATATTCAAGCTTGTTTTCAAATGGATATTGAGTTTTTAGTGTAATATGTATTCCATCTGCCTTAAGCGTTGAGGGAAGTGGAATTGCTGAAAATATAGTATTATTGCAGTACATAAAAGAAGATAGTGTAAATTTAGGCCAAGCTTGATTGAAATTTGCGGTACAACAACCAAAGAATGGCTCTAAGCCAAACAAATGTGCATCATTTCCATTAACTCCAAAAATAGGTTTATTCGGAAATTCTTGACAAGCAATTTGGTTGCTCATTTGATCATATTGATGTGTCCACATATCGTCGCTTATAGCTGCGGGAAGTGCATTGAAAGCAAGTAATTCTAAGCGTTCTGCCCACTTCGCATCTCCTGTGTAAGCAAGAAGGTGTTCATACGAATACATTTGCTCCACAACTGCACATAGTTCAGTCCCCTGTATTGGGCTAAGTCCAGAAAGGCATTCATCACCCGTAAAAAGACCTACAGGAGTGCCATTGTACTCTTTTAGTATTGTGACCAATCGCTCTGCCATGTCGGTATAAGGTTCATTCAAGATATCACAACTTATTGCTTCGGATTTTAACATCATAACAAGATTAACAATGTGTGTATCAAAAGTGCATTTGTTAAGTGGTCTTTTCCAAAGTTCAGTTAGCTGTCGATAATCTGTACCCTGTGATTTTAAAATTTTAGCAAGATCAATTATCCAATCTTCTTTGTACCTTTCCCACAAGAAATTAAGAGCAATAAAGCTTTCAAACCAGCGATACCGTCCCCAATAAAAAAGCTTGATTTTTTCTTTCAAAAGCAATTCGTAATAATTCTTCATAGCCTTGTATATGACCAAAGGCACTCGCTCATCAGACGAACACTCATAATAAACGACCAAAACCTTTGATATAAGCTGTAGTGCCCAAGTGTCATAAGCTGATATTTCATCATCATTACAGGGGCATATCCACCCACTTGGTTTTTGATGTTCAATTATAGCATTAACATACCTTTTAGCTCTTGAAATTAAATCATCATTTTCTAAAAGATAAGCAAGAGGTATAAAACCATCTAACCAATAAGGAACTCTTTCCCAGCCCTCAGCTTTTCCACCTATCCACGCACTATCCTTAACATCCTTCCAAACCTTATCAAGGTTTCCGCTTAATCCCTTGGCTTGAATTTCAAGTTGACGTTTGAGCCATCCTTTGGGCTTTATTTCTTGTGCTGTATAAAAATTCCATGTGTGCATGTTAGTACCTCCGTTACATTTATTATATCACACTATATTTAGATTGAAAATTGATGAAAAAAGCATATTATATTGACAAAATCACACAGCGGTGTTATTATAATTATAACAAACATCATAAATTGGAGAAGAGTATGATAGGAATAAATTTTAATATGCCTATAATGTATAAGCATGCATCGTTGAGAATTTTTAAAAAAAACGAATGTCATGTAACGAGAATTTGCCTCGATAATGTATTGCTTTTAGTGTATGAAGGGATTCTACGATTTTCTGAAAACGGAGTTCAAAAAGAGGTCTGTGCAGGAGAATATTACATACAGAAAAAGAATTCGCATCATTCTGGAGAAATAGTTAGCGATGCTCCAAAATATCTTTATGTGCATTTCGATGGTGAATGGACAGAAGGACAGGATGCCTTTCCAAGCAGAGGAGTTTTTAGTTACGACTCTCTTTCCGAGCTTATTCAAAGAATTGATACGGCAGCACATCAATCTGTGCCATATAACGAATTGCAGTTTTTATTTTTAAAACTACTAATGAAGTTAAAGGAAAAGCCTCAAAAAAACGATATTGCAAAAATCTTTTCCCAATATATTAACGAAAATCTTTGTAATATATATTCTCTTTCTGATATTTGTAATGAGTTTCATTATAGCAAGAATTATGTTATACGCATCTTCAACAAAGAATTTGGTGTTTCTCCTATTCAATATATTAATGAAGTAAAAATAAAACGAGCTATGTATTTACTGGAAACCACCTCAAGACCTATTAAGGAAATTATGGAAGAATGCTGCTTTCATGATTATCCTTATTTTTACAAGAGATTTATTAATAAAACCGGTATATCTCCCCAAAAATGGCGTAAAAAGAAGCAAATGAATCCATCGAATTGTTAAAATGTAATTATGCATTATAATTAGAAAAGCAAGGCTGAAAATTCAGCCTTGCTTTTTATGAGTAATATTTTTAATTTAATCCAAAGCCTCTTCTGTTAAGCACCATTTTATAACAGTCCACAGGGGGAAGTAAATGCCCACCATAATCCTTAAAGGCTTCACCTACTATTTTAAATCCAAACTTTTCATATAGCTTTATGGCTGCTATGTTGTCGGATAAAACAGTGAGTTCAACAATCTCATTGGTAGATATATCAAGAAGGCTTGCTAACAAAAAAGATGCAACACCCTTTCTTTGATAATCGCTTCTAACAGACACATTACACATGGAATTTCCTAATTTACAATAATTATAGGTCTTATCCATATATGCTGATACTGAGGAAAAGGATTCCGGTGGTTGTAGCTCTGCTTTTTCAAAATCCTCGAGCAAAGCATTGGGATCCCAGTGAAAGTCATTAGCATGGTAAAGAGCTACTCCTATAACCTGTTCCTTTGCTCTTACTATGTAAATGGCTTTTTTATAAAATACACATTTAGGATTTTCAAAGGATCGGTATAACACTCTATGTGCATTTTCTATATTTCCAAACAAATCCTTATATATATATGGATCGGTTTGATATATTAGTTCTATCACCTCTCTATAATCACTTCGGTTAGAGAGAATTTCAAATGTATATTCATTATTCATATGTATCTATTATTATAAAATTGCTATATGCAATAACCGTTGGCTCTATCCAAAGCTTTATATCGTTACTGCAACACATTCTGTTGGGTAAACAATAATATTTACTATTTATGGAATATCTAAATTCAGAAATGACTTCGATATCCATATCTCTGTTATATCCCGGAGAAAATACAGAAAAATGAGAAATCTTGTATCCGTCACGAGTTTCGTGCGAATATTCATATGTTCCTACATAAGGATATATTCCATCCAGTCCCTTCGCGTCATCCTTGCCGTTTTGAAGATATTTATACACCTCAAGAATAGCATCTATTCTTCCATCTATTCTTTCTTCAGTAACATCATCGAATTTACAAAGGTATTCGAGACGTTGTATTTCTGAATAATCTAAAAGCTGATATCTGCCAAGCATTTCGCGTAAAACCTTATTCTTAATTTTGCCCTCCGGAGTATTCGCAAACATACACTCGTCATTAAGCTCTTTTATTTCTACCAAAAGCTTATCTATATCCTTCGAGGTAAGATCGGCTAAGCGTTTATTTTGCGCCTTAACCTCTTTGCGTAGCTCTTCGTTTGCCCGTCGTTGAAAATCATCAACCTGTCTTGATGTAAACACATTTTCGTTAGTTTGTTTCTTGTATCTGTATTTTTCATTTGCATATCTGAAAAAACCACAATAGAAAATATAGAGAAACTTAAGCGTTGTGAATACAATTCCAAGTATGCGCTCCTTTTTTCTTTGTAAAGGGAAATCAGGGTTGTTTTTCAAAAGCTCAAGCATTTTCATATGTGAACCTATATTCAAAGGATACTTGTTACGTAGTTTCCTTTCAGGCATATCATCGGCAAAAACAATATCAGACAAATATGTTATCAAATGAAGAGCTCTTAATTCAGCGGTTATTGCGACACGCTGTTCTTCGATAACTGTATTTACAATTGCGTTATTATAATTGTTTTCCCATACATATTCGCAACACCATCTGTTAAATGCAGATTGTATCTCTTCATTAGTTTCGTTCTCAAGCTTTGTTATATCGAAAATATCTGAACCAAATCTTGATTGTAAGCTATTCAAAAGTTTACGATAAATCTCATTTGAGCGTGAAAACAGGAATTGCAAAATATTAGTTGCACTTTCCTTAACCAACAAAATAACAATTATTGTATCCCAAGAATGACCCATAAATAAATCATTATACTTTGAGGAATACTGTACTGTTAGTTGTCTTTTATTTTCCTCGGTTAAGCAATCCGAAATTGACATTGCAAGTTGTTTTATATATCTGTAATCTATGGCGTATAGGTCACGAATATATGAGTTGCTATCTGACTCTTCCCCTATGTCATTTAGACGAAGCTCTCTTTTAATCGCACGCCTTCCTCTTCTTGATGATAGTAAAAGTTCTCCGTCTTTTGCAACATAATCGTCCCCTTCAGATGAACAAAGACGCAAGTCGCAATCCTCTATACCAAGTGAAGAATAATTTAAATACAAGCAATCACTTGTTTTTGTGTTGTCAATAACGTCTTGAAGATAATAATACTTATCATATAGCTTAACAAGTGTAAAACAAGTATCATATGTTTCCTTGCCACGAGGGCTTCTTATTTCTATGCTTACTTTTTTGAGTTCGTTGAACTCGTATTTTTCTCCGTCCTCGCAAACAAACAGACTTCCATAGTTATCACCGGCTATGTCAACATCTTTGAGTGATATATTTCTGATATATGGAAATAAATTTATAAGTTCCAATAGCTCATCATATTTTGATGTTATATCCTCTCTCATATCAATAGCTCTTGATGATGTACGTGCTATCTCAGCACATCTTGCGAAGTACGCAAAACGGTTGTTGTTATCACGATTTAGATACGCATCCATACCCATATCCTTTGATATTATGCCATTGTAGAAAATATCCAGTTGTGCATCTATAATTGTCGGCTCAATTGTAACAAAGCGAAGCGGTCTTTTTCTATATAGCTCACTAAAGGTTTTGGTAATTCGCATATAAGAATTGAATCTTTCAGCATCTGTTGGATTCATATTAGAGTTATTTGCTTTCCAATCACGATATTTTGCATAAATAAGTGCAAATGTTAAATTCAAAATTCTTGAATAACATTCATATATTTGTTTGTTAGTAGTCAAAAAGCTTGAGGTTCCAAACTCTCCATCGAAAAGCAAGTCCTTCACTGTTTTGTCCGGAATATACCATTCAATTTGACTAATACACTCTTCTCTTGTCATTTTTATCCCTCTTATTCAGATGCAAGGCAATCAACTATTAGCTTGTATGCTACAATTGCCTTTTTTTCGTCATCAGAAAGTTTTTCCGGTGCGATTTTAAATAAAATATCTTCTTGAATTTTAAATCTCTTTACTTCGTTTACACCAAAGAAATCCTTGTCCATACCAACCATTGTTAAATCAACCTTGTTGTTGTTGATTTCTATTTCACCAAAGGCATCTACTATAAGCTTTTTAATACTGTCATAGCTTACTGACATACCATCGATTTTTATATCGTCTATTGGAACAGCATTAGGGATTATCACAAACTTCTTTTCACTGAAATTCCTTAATTTGTTGTTAAGGAACTCCTCAGTTCCTATACGGAACTGGTATGTTATTCTCATACAGGTTGCCACAGTATCAGAAAGCTCAAGTGCCCATTGTGCTGTTGCTTGATTTCCTGCCGGTGTATCAAATATAACTCCTGCAAAATCAAACTGCTCACAAGCTCTTATAATGTCCTTGAAACGGTTTTCCTCAACTCCGCCAATAGCAAAGTTACTATTAGATTCTCTATTAAGTCCCTCATCACGCTTTGTTGGAACGAAAAGAATTGCTGAATTACTGTCGTTATCGAGACCAAAGCATTTTCCTACCGGTATGCAATGCTGGAAAATAGCATGATGTGCAATATCAATTCTCGAAGGATGATTCAATACCTTTGAGAAATTGGATGCTAAAGCATCCTGTAATGAGTATGACTCAATATCTGCTCCATTCTTTTTAAGTAGAAATGTTAATCCTGCACTATCAAGGTCCAAGTCGAATACCAAAATTGGTCTTTTGGGGGTTGCATTTAATTTTTTTGCAAGATAAGGAATGGTATTATATGCAATTGAGCTTCTACCTGCACCACCCTTGTATGAAAAGTAGGATATTTTCTTCATTTAAATTTACTCCTTAAGAATTCTGTGCTTTTTTCTTGCGTATTTCGTCACTAAAGAAATCAGAAATAGTTTCTACGATGAGTAATTCTGCATCATCAACGTTTTCATTTGTAATATCTTTAGAGTTGAAAATTTCAAGTGATGTGTTAAATAGTTCCGGGAAACTGCTAAGTACTGCTCTTCTAAATAGCATTCCATACTCTTCACTCTGAGGAAGCTTTGTTCCGCTTTCGCAAATAATTCCCGTTAACATTGCCTTAAGCTTTTGGTCAAGAGCCTTGCTAACCATATCGTTAACTACGCTTTCAACCGCTTCTTCAAGCTTCGACTTTTGTGCCATAAGCATTTCGCTTTGTTCCTCAAGCTCCCTTGCATGCTGCTCTTCTAACGCTATAAGCTCCCTTTTGACATTGTCTATCTTTTCCGTATAGTCATCCTTGAGCTTTTTCTTTTCTTCCTCTATCATGACTATCTTCTTCTCAGCCTCATCCATATATTGCTTTTGACTCATTGCATATGGTTGCTCATATGTTTCATAGTAGTCATAAAATGCACGTAATACGAATACATAGTTGAAGTTGTTTATAAGCTGATATCCCTCGGAATCCCAAAGCCACTCATTAGGCATTTTCTTTTTCAAAATTTCGTCCTTGTACGTTCTCATCTCATACTGTGGATACAAAATGATGTACTTGGAAATTGTTGAATAAGTCTTAATGATAAGTGGAGTTAACTGAAGAGCAATGACTCTTTGTTTGCGTATAGCTCTAACCTGCTTAAATAGAGATTTTTCTGCTTCTTGATCATCCGTTGGAATAGCTGAAGGGATTTTTAACTCATATTGGTCAAACGCCTCACTTTTACCAAGTCGAATAAGCTTTTTATTGAAACGTTGAATGTTAGGTACAGTGTACTGTACTCTATCATAAAATTCGTCTCTCATATCATTTTCTACATAGTCAATATCGACACCTGATGCCATCAAAATATTAATCGCGAACAGAACATTAAACATCGCATCGTTGGAACTACTGTTTTCGATATCATCCATAGTTACTATTTTGAAGTTATAGTTGAAAAAGTCCTTAGCAATATCAATTCCTGAGAATTGCATATCAACATAGTGACCTGCATCAAGCATTGTTTTATTGAATTTTCTATAGGATGCAAAGCTTCTCTTCAAAAATTCGAAATTTCTTAAAAGCTCTTTGTTGTTTTGTTTAATTGTTATGTTGTATTCTTCGGGATTTGCATTCACAACCATATCAATTAGCTGTTTAGTTGTAATGCCTTCTTCCTCAGACACATTCTCATTTTGTACTGAGGCAATGTTTGCACGTAACTGACGCACTAATGAAATAGCCTCTTTAAAAGCTTCATAGAAAGTAAGGTATGCTTCAGACACTAAGTATGTGTAGTATAGTGAAATGCCTGTTTTTGAATGCTTTTCTGTTGGAACATAGGCAAAGCTCCAACCCTTATATTTCAAATTTTCACCATCAATATCCGGTGTCGGCTCTTCGCTTCCACTAAGGTAATAATCTATTCCTTCTTCGCCGTTTACACGCAACGCAGAATCACTTATAAAGTTCATACACTTAACAATCAAGTTTTCAATAAATGAAATTTCTGCAAGTGAATGCTCAGTTGATAGCATATCCTCGTTTTTTTCCACAAATCTTGAAGAAATATTTATGGTGTTTGTTTCGTTATCATAGTCTTTAGAAAGAAGCTTACGTATTTCTACAAATACACGCAATGTTATTGCTGCAGTTTCTACGTATTTTGTTATTAAGCCCTCTTCCTTTACATATGGAGTTGCATCAAAGCAAAGCTCTTCTTCGTCTGCGTGCAAGCGACATAAAATGTCATCAAGCGTTGCATTGATTTTGTCCATTAGTCCCTCATATGAGGAAAGATCTACATTAAAGTTTGCATATTCAAGGAGTGTAAGTAATCCGTAGCACTGAGATATTGTTCCAACATCTGTATTGTTTTCACTTAACACAAAACCCGATTCATTTTTGTTCAACTCCAAATTCAAGAAACTTCCTATTAATTTTTCGCCTATAAATTTTCTACTCGCATAGGTTTTAAAAAGTCCCTCGGATGCTGCATCAGATAGTGGGTCTATAAAAGTATTTTTTTTCTTTCTCTTTGCCATTGTTTTTTCTCCTCATAAAATCATTTATTAAATTTAATCTTTATCATAGGTAATATGCCGGCTATAGAATCGATAAATTCGTAATCAATATCAGCTTTATCGTTCCATACACCACAGTAGGTTTTCCTGTGAGGTCCATTACAATTTGCAAGCCATGCCATATCCACCTGTTGCCCCACGAGCTCGGTAGCTTCGAGCTTAGGTAATTTTGCACCATAGTGCTCGACAATATCAACGCTCATCAAATCTACATCACATATCATATCAAGCTCTTCTTCAGAAAATGCCTCTTTCTTAAATCTGCTTAGCCATCCATTGATTGAGTCCTTAGTACCAACACATATGTCCAAAACATATTTACTGACGAGTAGGGCTTCTTTGCCATCAGTATCCAAAAGCTTCCATTCAATAGGAGCGAAATCGTATCGATTCTTGTTTTTTAATAAATACTTTACTCCATCACCTGTTTCAAATATACTGTTAACACTTTCGGTAGTCTTTCCTGTACACTTTTGTGGATATAAGCCGAGCTTAACTTCTTTAATCCCGTTTTGTCCTTTGGCACCTCCAAAGGAGTTTTGAAACTCCTCTAATGCACTCTTGCTATCGGTGATAGCATATGGACTCCATTTTCTAATTGTATCGGCTATTTGTTTTATATAGTCGTCATTTCTCAATATGTATAATTTGTCTTTATTGAAAGAATCTATCACTGTTTTAATTCGTTTTTCCGGTAATACCTCTTTTAAACGAGCATCGCTTAAATCCTTACATTTGACAAAAGCCTGTCGGACTATGGAATACACAGACTTGTCTTCAGAATTGAGGACACATAATGCTCGCATATTGGGTTTGCCTATTTTTACTCTTTCGAATATTTCAATTTCCCGTTCAACAGCATCTCGCCCTGTCATTTCGTCATTCGATATTGTTTCGTTGTTCAGCTCATCGGACCTAACCAAGCAATTCACATCAAAAAAAAATACTATACCACAACACTTAGGGTCAATCAAGCGCTCTTCAACTATTTTATACCAAATGTCACCACCAGTCAGCTCTTTATCGTACCAAAAATTCACTCCCTCGTCATATAGCAAGTTTAAATCAGGATAAACCTTACTACTATTAGCATGAGCGTAGGAAACAAGCACATACTCAGCATTTGGTAAAACGTCCGGTCTTTCGACATATATTTTGGGTATATCCATTTTTGACATATTAAAACATCTCTCTTTGCACAATATTTAAACAATTTAATTATAACATATAGTTTAAAAAAATACAATATAAAGACAGAAAAATTGCGAATATGCGATAATTTTGGCATATTTTGAAGTTTTTACCTTTTTGTACTTTAGTTAATTAAGACATTCAAGAAAAAAACAAAAACAGATACGTCTTTCGACTTTTTCGTTTCATTTGAGATTTAGCTAATATTGCACACAAGCAAAAAGGACACTCACGAGTGTCCTTTTTGCTTGTGTGATTATAAATTAATCATATATGCTCTAATGTTTTCTTTGCCATTTCGGAGATTTTTACCTTATCGTATCCGAAAAGCGTTGTTTGAAGTGTGTCATTAAATGGCTCACTCCATTTTTTGTCAATTCCGTCAATTCCGTTTGTAATACCTAAAATCGAGCCGACTGTTGCACCGTTGCAATCAGTATCAAAGCCTGCTTGAACTGCCATACAAATTGACTTAGAATAGTCACCTTCTCCGTAAAGAAGGCTGGCGACAACTATCATTGCGTTTGAAATGGTATGACACCAATCAAAGGAGTTATGGTCGTTCCATTCCTCGTAAATTTTATTAAAGCATTCCTCACAGCTAACACCGGACTTATACCAGTCTAAAACTGCGTTTAATCTTTCATAAAGGCGTGAGGTATATGGAATTTCAGCAAGACCACCTCTAATAATGTCCTCCATATTATCAGTTGAGAACGCACAGGCAATCATAGCGCTTGCCCACATTTCGCCATAAATTCCGTTTTTAACATGAGAAATTGAAGCATCGTTAAATGCCATTTTTGCAGCTGCTTCCGGCTTTTGTGGGTTGATGTATCCAAAATAGTCGCCACGGATTTGTGCGCCAATCCACTCTCTGAATACATTTTTATATGTAGCAGAATGTGGTGGTACAAAGCGATTTGTAAAGTTGATAAATGCACGTCTTTCAGCAGTACAATATGATTCCTTAGGCTGTAATGCTTGCCAAGCGTGGGCTACATGCCATGGTGCAAAATCTCTACCATAGCGCTTTACAATTTCATATCCCATTACCATATAGTTAGTATCATCATCATATGGTGCAAATCCACTTATTTTGTCAATAAATGGATTTTTCTTTATCCAAGCAATGTGACCCATATCGTTTGGAATATCTGTAACCTTAATATATCTATTTAGTGGAAAATTGTCAGAGGACTTAAGGATTTTCCAAATATCCTCCTTCCAAAGGCATTCAATCGGTTTACCAAGCATACAAGCGCAAATTCTGCCAAGCCACGCACCTTGTATTTTCTTTTCAAGAGCTTTTTTGGATAGGCGAGTCTTTTTTATTTGATATTTCTTTCTTAGCTTCTTAATTTCCTCAAGGCTTGATGGCTCGTTATACTTAAAGTCCTCTCTCATTTTTGCTTCGCAAACCATATTGAAAAGTGTGTCGCAAATTGCTTCCTTGTGCGCACTTCTCTTCATTTTTGATACTGCCTCAAAAACATCCTTTAAGCTTTCTACATCGAGTCCCTCGTCCATTGATTGACGATATTCATGCATAATATCATCTGAATAAAATTCCCACCATGCCGGGCTTTCATAATCAATAGTTGGTTTCATATTTTTCTCCCTTCGGCGACCTTGTGTCACATTTGTGTTTTTTTAATGAATTTACAATTTTGCGTAGCAAAACCATAACTCATACAAATTTTATCATACTAAAGACTATTAGTCAATAATATGAATGAGGAAAAATTAAAAAATCCCCCTTGGAGAGTATAATTGTACATTAATCCAAAAATAAAATGGTTATTGAAATTGTCTATATGGGGTGATATAATTAAATTACGATAGTCAATTGAGAGGTACAAATATGAAAAGAATTTTATATATAGCTACAATATTGATTTGTTTTATTTTTTTGTTTAGCTGTACAAATACGCAAAAAACATTGGATGAAGAATTTGAATTTTCTAAAGATGATTTCGTTGTTATTGAAGAATTAGATACACACGGTGGTTTTCATGGCGATGGTGCATATTATTTAACACTTGATTGTTCTAAAAATCAAGAAAAGGTTAACGAATTGATAAAAGATTGGAAGCCACTTCCGCTTACCGAAAATTTAAATGAAGCTTTATACGAAAAGCATTATGGAGCTTATGAAGAAAAAAGTCTTCCTAAAATTGAAAATGGCTTTTATAAATTCTTGGATAGACACAGAGAAGCTTCAAATGCTTCTGACGATAGTAATATTTTTAATCGTTACTCATACAATTACACGATAGCCATATACGATTTAGATACTCAGATAATGTATTATTTTGAATTTGATACATAATGCGTCAGGTGTTTGATTACCTTAAATTCATTAAAAAGACTTGCGAAAGAGGATGTGAAAACGAATGTATGGAAGAATATACCCATTGATGATTATAAAAATTGCAGGTCGGGAATAAGACTTGTATCTCAAACAAGCATTGACAGAGATTTAAATAATGCAATCAAAGAAATGTTAAAATGGTTACGAAAAAATTATGTATTTCCTATAAGATGTCCTATTTATTTGTTTGATTGTCCATATTTAATTTCTCGAAAAGGGAAACAGGTATCTGCCTCGTTCATAGCACCTTATGATAGATTTGAAGAACCATATATAAAAGTTGCAGTTGGAGATTACAACGAAGAAAAGAAAACTCGAGGTAGAGACAATGCCATAGCATCTATTCTTGTTTCAATTTTTCATGAGGTAACACATTATTATCAATGGATACACGATATATTAGACGACAAGCCTCAAGCCAATGAACGACAGGCTGTTTATTATGCAAATAAAAGATTACAAGAATATGCTGCAACGAGAGAACATCCATAAAATATGCATTTTCTATGAAATGACATGTGGCATGTGCTTTTATACAACAGAAAAGGGGCTGTTGCAAATAGCTGATTTGAAAAGAATCAGTTAAGAGCAACAGCCCCTTTTATTATGCTTTTTTGCTTTTAGTTACACACCTAAATCACTTAACTGTTAAGTGCTTCACTGTACCACACCTTCATCGATTGAAGGAGCGCCTACAATATCGTTATATGAAACGAAATAATATTGTTCATTTTCGTCAGGTGTACCGAATTGGAGATAAGAATATTCAACCTTATCGCTATCTGTAGTAGCTGCATATGCACCCATTGCAAGCTTTACATCCTTCTGTGTGCCGGTAAAGCCAACTATTTTAAGCTCAAATGCTGTAAACTCGTGATTTTTAATTTCTGCATTGATAACACCCTCTGCCGTCGTGCCATCCTCACTGAATACATCATTATTACCAAGTTTATCTTGCGATACCACAAATACACCGTATTTTATGGCTTTGCCTGTTGCTTTTTCATATTCTGCAATAGCTTTATTGTTTACAGTAAAGCCTACTGCAATTCCATCAACACCTGTCTTAGATGCTGAGTAGCCAAGGCAGGTAAAGAGAGGTGGTATTTCCTCTGTTGTTTTATGTGTACAGCCCTCGTTTGTGCAACCAACTGTTTTTATTCCTGTCACATCATAGGAAGCATATGTAATTGTTGTCGCTATGTTATGAGTAGGATTTGCTTTAGGAATGTTTACTGCGCCACAGTAAGTGCAATCGGTTACGCAAGGATTATCTGTATCGGCAAGTAAGCCGTTACAAATAGAACAAGTGTTGTCTGCGCCATAGAAAATGGTATTTGTCTTATATGTTGTTCCCGGAACATAATTTTCAAATGGCTGTGCATCATATGCTGACAAAGAGCCAAACTGACCCTTGAAGAAGTCAACGTTATCGCCAGAATAAATAATTACGTTAGGTCTTGTTGAATACAAAAAGTTTGCGTTAATCTTGTGTGTTTCGTCAATTGCAGGCATAATCAAAACCTTGATTTTGCTCTGGTGCGCAAGTGTGTCTTGACCCACACTGTTTACATTGTGTGGAAAAACATATGTTTCAACAGGGCAATAAAGGAAAACGTTGTTTCCAATAGATGTTAGCGTGCTTGGAAATTTAATTGAGGTTAACGCATAACAAACACCGAATCCCCATGGGCCAACCTCTGTTATTTCTGTGTTTGATAAGTCTGCGGTTGTGAGTTTCTCGCATTGTCTGAAGCAGTTTTCACCAATTCTTTTTAGTGTTGTTGGATACTCAACGGTTACAAGATTTTTACAAAGCCAAAAGCAATGATCACCGTATTCTTGAATTTTTGCATTTTTTGCCTCTACACTTACAAGGCTTGTGCAATTATAAAATTGTGCATTGTAAAATGAAATTGGGGATGCTGCGTCTGTGTTCTGAATTTTTACAGTTTCAAGCGTTGTTATATTTCTGAATGCGTGTTCACCAACTACTGAAACATTAGCGCCGATTACAAGATGCTTAATCTTGCCGTTTACTTCACCGTTTACCTGTCCAAAGGCGTTATTTGCAATTTCGGTTACCTTGTAAGTAACTCCGTCAACCTCGATTGTTGCAGGAATTACCACTGTTTCAAGCGTGCAGCTTGAACGGTTTTCTGTGCTTACAATCGCGTATGCATTTTCACCTGTGCCGTTTAAAGTATAGTATATGCCATCCTTTTCAACTGCGGAAGCCGAAATAGCAAATACGCACACGAGCAAGATAGCCATTGAAAGCATCAAAAAGATTTTCTTTTTCATAATTTTTCCTTTCATAATTTGTTTTACTAAAAAAAGCCGTTTAACAATAGGGTGCAGAAAGCCCTTTATCAAATGGCAAATTTAACTATTTAGCCGGGAATAAAGAGCCATGCTCGGTTTGTAAAAGGTTGTCGCATTTTTATTCATTGTATATAAATACTTTTTGGCAAATAAATTCCATTTATTTAATTGTATCACGAAACAATATAGATTTCAAGTATTAATTATAAGTTTTAAGTATTAATTATAGATTACAAAACAAAAAAGCTATATAGATTTTACTCTATACAGCTTTTTGTTATTATGAATATTATACGCTTTTGGCGTTAACTGTTTTATTGTACTGCGTCCTCATTTGTTGAAGGTGTTCCTACAATATCGTTATATGAAACGAAATAATATTGTTCATTTTCGTCAGGTGTACCGAATTGGAGATAAGAATATTCAA
>JAGATW010000058.1 GCA_017621085.1 Clostridia bacterium
CTATTATGGGTTAACAGATTGCTTTGCAAATTTCGAGCGAACAAATAAGGGCTTAGACAAATTAAAAATTTGTAGGCGATTAAAAAATCGGCAAGAGTTTTTAATGCAGTATAAGACTTTATTTGTCGCTCCAAATCGAGTTCAATCAGGGTTGGTAGTGGCTACACGAATACTAAAAAACAAGGTGGGACACCCCCACCTTGTTTTGAGCAAATAACTCTTGCAAATATGATGAAAAAGTAGTAAAATATAAAAAATGCGACTAAAGGAGGCAAGAGAGATGTTTGGTTACATTAAGCCTAATATACCTGAATTAAGGGTTAAGGACCACGAGCTATACAAGGCTACATATTGTGGCTTATGTCGCACAATGGGAAAATGCACAGGCTGTGCATCTAAATTTACACTAAGCTATGATTTTGCCTTTTTTGCATTAGTCAGAATGGCACTTGAAAAGACACAGGGTCAAGTAAAAATGCGTCGCTGTATGGTACATCCCTTTAAGAAAAGACCTATTATGGAGATAAATCCTGTCCTTGAATATTCTGCAAAATCAAGCGTGATTTTAACACGCTTAAAGCTAAAGGACAATGTAAATGACTCAAGGGGAATTTCGCGTCTGAAAGCAAAAATAGTGGGACTTGTGTCGCTCTTTTTCAAAAAAACGGACAAAAGCCTACTTCCCTTAGAGGAAAAAATCAAGGAATGCATTGACAATCTTACCACTCTTGAAAAAGAGGAGTGCGACTCCATTGATAAGGTGGCAGACACCTTTGGTCAGCTTTTAGGTAATGTTGCGTCCTTTGGCTTGGAAAAGGAAAAAGCAATTTTAGGCTATGAAATAGGCTACCATTTAGGCAAGTGGATTTATGTAATAGATGCTTGCGATGATTTAACAAGGGACGTAAAGTCAGGCTCATATAATGTACTAAAAATTGCCTTTGGTAACAGTCTTGACAACAGTCAAAAATATTTAGTGCGAAGCGCTATGTTCTTAGAGCTTAACAAAATGGCAAAAGCTACCGAGCTTATTGATTTTACTGAGCATAGGGACGTAGAGGCGATTATTAAAAACATAATTTTTGACGGTCTTATAGAGGAAACAAACCGAGTTTTAGACATAAAAGAGGAAACAAACGAGAAAAATTAACAGTTTTCTTAAAAATCACATAGTTTTCACCTTATCTTACTTTACAAATGTTAATAATTATGGTAAAATGTAGCTAATAATGTTTACAAGAATAATAACGCAGTAAGCCATGCGTTTTGCTTGGCTTAGCTGTATTGGAGGAGCTTAATGAAAAATCCATATGATGTGCTTGGCGTTTCCCCTTCAGCAACTAATGAAGAGGTAAGAAATGCTTATAAAGCCCTTGCAAAAAAATATCATCCCGACAACTATGTTGATAGTCCCTTAGCCGATATGGCAGAGGAAAGGATGAAGGAAATTAATGAAGCCTATGACGAGATTTTGCGCATGAGAACTTCAGGCTCATCAAACCATCAAGATAACTCAAATTCGTACACGTCCGGGGGCTTTTCTTCAAATGATGACCCGATTTACAATCAAGCAAGAGGTATGATTAACAGGGGCGAGTACAAGCAAGCCGAATCACTTCTTAACGGAATAGACCAAACAAGGCGAAATGCAGAGTGGTTTTTCCTAAAGGGCTGTATTCTCGTACACAGGGGCGACTATTTTGATGCTTTAAGGTACATTGAACGCGCTTGTGAGCTTGACCCCGGCAACAGAGAATATTCAACTCTGAGAGATAATCTGCGTGTACAGTCACAAAGCTACGGTAATATGAATTCAAGACAATCAGGGGGATGCTCCATGTGCGATGTTTGCTCTATGCTTATTTGTCTTGATTGCCTTTGCAGATAAGAATGAAAACGACTAAATATATAACCTTTAGCGCACTTATGTCTGCTCTTAGCGTTGTAATTTTACTCCTTGGCTCGATAATTGACATTTTCGACCTTGTAGCGGTTATGATAACTGCTGTAATTCTTTTAATCGCAAGGCACGAAATGGGTGCTAAAGCATTGGGAATTTACGTTGTAACAGGACTGATTGCTTTTTTGGTTTTGCCAAACAAGCTGATTTCCATTGAGTATTTTATTATTGCCATATATCCTATGCTAAAGCCTGTATTTGATAAGCAGTGTCAGGCTGTTAAGTGGTTGCTTAAAATTATTTACATTCTTGCCTCTGCCCTTGGCTTAGTTTTGGTAATGAAAATATTTACTCCCGACTCCCCACTTTATTGGGACGCAATTTTTGCACTTGGCCTTGTAGTAATTTTCTTTATTTATGACGTTTTGCTGTTCAGAATTTCAATGTACTACGGATTTAAATTAAGAAACAAGCTGAGAATAGACAAATTCTTTAATCAAAAGTAACTAAAACCACAGTAAAAAATGCTGTGGTTTTGTTTATTCATACAATAATATTATAAAAAAGTTGACAAATCAATATAATATAAGTTAAAATAGTAGTATAATATTATAATTAGGATGTGAAAATATGTTTAGAAGCATGACTGCCTTTGGCAGAGCAAGAGAAACAGTTGGCGGCAAGGACATTTGCGCAGAGATTAAATCTGTTAACAACAGATACCTTGACTGCACTGTTAAAATTACAAGATTATATAGCTTTTTAGAGGACAAAATTAAGCAATATCTTCAATCAAAGGGCATTTCAAGAGGTAAGGTTGAGGTTTATGTTTCAATTGATTTGTTAGAGCAGGACGGAGTTGAAATAAGTCTTGATACTGCCTATGCAAAATCATATATTGACGCACTGTATAAGCTTCGTGACACCTTTGATTTAAAGGACGATATTACCGTTTCAAGGGTGGCTGCAAATAAGGACATATTTACAGTTAAAAAGCCGGAGGACGATATTGAAAGGGACTGGGCTGATATTAAGGTTGTTCTTGATAAAGCTCTTGATACCTTTATTGAAAGAAGAAATATTGAGGGTGAAAACCTATATAACAATATTTGCGAAAAAATCGAAAGCATTAAGGGCTATCTTAAGGTAATTGAGAAAAATTCCCAAAGCGACATTAACGGCTACGCTAAAAAGCTTGAGGAAAGAATTGTTAAGTTTTTAAATGACAATTCCGTACAAATAGACGAGCAAAGAATATTAACCGAGGTTGCTGTTTTTGCCGACAAGGTTGCAATTGACGAGGAGCTTGTCAGATTAAACAGCCACTTTGACGCATTTGAGGACATTGTAAAATCAAACGAGCCTGCAGGCAGAAAGCTTGACTTTTTGCTTCAGGAAATGAACAGAGAAACAAATACCATAGGCTCAAAGGCATCTAACTCCGACACGGCTCATTTAGTGGTTAACATTAAAAACGAGCTTGAAAAAATAAGAGAGCAAATTCAAAACATAGAGTAAAAGATATGAAGTTTATAAATTTGGGCTTTAACAATATGATTCTTGATGAAAGAATTGTGGCAATAGTATCTCCTGACTCTGCCCCAGCCAAAAGAACGGTTATGGAGGCAAAGGAAAATGGCAGAATTATTGACTGTACAGGTGGCAGAAAGACTAAGTGCGTTAT
The DNA here is from genome assembly GCA_017621085.1 of Clostridia bacterium. Classification (GTDB taxonomy): domain Bacteria; phylum Bacillota; class Clostridia; order Oscillospirales; family CAG-272; genus RGIG2000. Next base: position 3,585 of record JAGATW010000058.1, read on the forward strand.
AATTACAGATTCTGACCACGTGGTTTTATCAGCACTTTCTGCTGATGTTTTAGGAAGCAGATTAAATAATGAGGATAGTGAGGAATAAGGAATGAGAAAGGGAATTTTGTTTATTCTATCAGGTCCGTCAGGAAGCGGAAAGGGAACAATTTTAAGCAAAGTTTTAGAAAAGCACCCTGAAATTAAGCTTTCCGTATCTATGACAACAAGGAAAATAAGACCTACCGAAACACCTGATGTCAGCTACTATTTTGTAACAAAAGAGGAATTTGAAAGCAGCATTAAAAACGGTGAGCTTTTAGAGTATGCTACATTTGACGGTGAGTATTACGGAACACCCAAAAAGAAAATTGACAGCTACTTGGAAAAGGGCATAGACGTTATTTTGGAAATAGAGGTTCAAGGTGCTATGCAGGTGCTTGAAAAGGCAAAGGATGCAGTAGCTATTATGATTACTCCGCCTGACATTCAAACACTTGAAAAATGGTTAAGAGGCAGAGGCACAAATTCAGAAAAAAGCATTTTGGAAAGACTTGCAACTGCAAGACAGGAGGTTAAGTATTTACCAAAATATCACTATTCTGTAATAAATGAGGAAAACAAGCAGGACGAATGCGCCGAGCTTATATATTCAATTATGCAGGCAGAGCATAATAAAACAATACATAGAAAAAATTTAACTGATAAATTTGAATAATATTAAGGAGAAAATATAAAATGCTTTATCCATCAATTCAAGAAATTTTAAAGGCAACAGCAAAGGACGGAGAGGAAAGATTAAATAAGTACTCTGTTACAATGGCAACTGCAAAGTGCGCTCGTATGATTACAAATGACTATATTGAGCAACGTCACGATGCGGAAAGAAAGGTTGCAAACAAGGAAACAGACAAGGACATAGCATCCCTTGTAAACAAGAATTACAGAGATGAAAAGGCTGTAAGAAATGCTCTTTTTGAAATGAAGGAGGGCAAGTTTGAGGTTTATCTTCCCGGTGAAGAGGGCTACGAAGAATCAATAGTTATAGTTGAGGACTATGTTGAGCCAAAGGAGGAGTTCAAGCCATTTAAGCCCATTAACTTAAATCCTGTTAAGGACGAGGGTGAAGAAGCAAGCGAAGCATTTGATGACTTTGACAGCAAGGATTTAATGGATGCCGATGAGGTATATACAGAAGAGGAAGGCTACACAGTAGCAGACGCAGAGGATTTTGAATAATTAATTTAAGGAGGCAGGGCATGGTTAAAGAATATATTAGCGTATATATACTTGACGTGCCTTACCACGCCGACTGCGAATATACCTATTTTGTTCCCACGCACCTAAGAAATGAAATAGAAAGAGGCACAGCGTTAGTTGTGCCATTTGGCTCTACTAAGAGAACAGCTATTGTATCAAGGGTTGATGCAAAGCCCCCTGAGGTTAAAGAAATTAAGCCTGTGCTGTTTGTGCTATCCGGGTATTTTAAGCTTGATGAAAATATGATGGAGCTATGCTCCTTTATGAAAAGTCAAACTCTTTGCACCTTTGGTGAGGCAGTTAAATGTATAATTCCCACCTTTGCCATAGCTAAGGCTACTCAAATTTATTGGGTAAGTGGGGAAATGGAAAAGCCAAGCCCACTTTATGAGTATATTTTACAAAACCCACGGGTAGATATAAAAAAGCTTAACACTCGCTTTGAAAATGTACAAAGGGAGCTTAATTCCTTAGTTAAAAAGGGGTACATTTCAAAGGACACGGTTGTTTTGGAAAAGGACAAAAGCAAGTACGAAACAAGGCTTTATTTAACCGTTGACAAGGAAGAAGCCCTTAAAATAGCAAACGGTGAGAGCCAAACAAAAATAAGAGGCAAAAAGCAGGCTGAAATTTTAAGACTGCTTTGTGAATATGATGAGCTTGAGGACCGTGTGCTATACGATATGGCATCTACTCTAAAAACCAGTGTTGACACGCTTATTAAAAAGGGACTTGTGGGAACAAGAAAAATAGAAATTTCAAGAAATCCGTATTCCACCATTCCAAAAAGAGAGGGCAAGGTTGAATTAAATGAGGAGCAAGCACAGGCATTTAATACCCTATGTCGGCTTTTAAACGATGAAAAGCCAAGAGGCGCACTTTTATACGGTGTTACGGGAAGCGGAAAAACAAGCGTTATTACTAAAATGATAGACGAGGCAATTTCTCAAAATAAGGGAGTAATTGTCTTAGTACCCGAAATATCGCTAACTCCACAAACAGTAGATGTATTTTGTGGCTATTATGGGGACAGGGTGGCTGTTATACACTCTAATTTATCAAACGGTGAACGCTTTGATACATACAAAAAAATACTAAGAGGAGATGCCGATATTGTAATTGGCACTCGCTCAGCAATCTTTGCCCCTGTTAAAAATCTCGGTATGATAGTAATTGACGAGGAGCAGGAGCATACATATAAATCCGACACAAGCCCGAAATATTTAGCCCACGATATTGCAAGGTTTAGATGTGCTAAGACAGGCTCGCTTATGCTTCTTGCCTCAGCTACACCGTCCCTTAATTCATATTATAAGGCTTTAGGTGGCACATATACCTTAGTTAAGCTAACGAAAAGATATGGTAATGCCAGCCTGCCCGATGTAATTATTACAGATATGCGTAAGGAAAGAGTACGTGGCAATATGGGGGCGTTTGGCACAAAGCTAACCGAGTATATGTCAAGGGTGGCTGAGGATAACAAGCAAGCCATACTGTTTTTAAACAGGCGTGGCTATCACTCCTCCGTTTCCTGTCAGGAGTGCGGTAAGGCAATTGAGTGTCCAAATTGCTCAGTGGCGCTAACCTATCACTCATACAGAAAAATCAGTGAGGAATTAAGCCCTGAAAATGCAGAGGAGATAATGGGCAAGAGTGGAATATTAAGATGTCACTATTGTGGCTATCACGCACCGTTACCTAAAAAATGCAGTAATTGTGAGGGTCAGCACTTTAACTATGTAGGCTTTGGCACACAAAAAACAAATGATGATTTAAAGGAGCTGTTTCCAAGCATTAAGACCTTACGTCTTGATGCAGATACAACAACCTCAAAAGCATCCTATGAGGAAATTTTAGGTAGCTTTAAGAATAAGGAGGCAGAGGTTTTAATAGGCACGCAAATGGTAACTAAGGGTCACAATTTCCCTCTTGTTACATTGGTTGGCGTTATTATGGCTGATACTATGCTTTATACAAGCGATTACCGTGCAAGTGAAAAAACCTTTTCAATGCTCACCCAAGTAATAGGCAGAGCAGGAAGAGCCAAGGACCACGGTGTTGCAATTATTCAAACAAACTCACCTAATGAGCAAACAATACTTTTATCTGCAAGGCAGGACTATGAGTCCTTTTACGAAAATGAAATTCAAATAAGACGCGCATATGAATTTCCACCCTTTTGCGATATTGCCCTGATTACTATTTCAAGTGTAAAAGAGGCTTTGCTTAACGAGGGAGCTATGGGCGTTATTAAGGAGCTTGAAAGGAAAATTACCGAAATCGGCGCTCCTGCCAAGGCATACGGACCCTTTGAAGCACCAATATACAAATCAAACGGTAGATACAGAAAGAGAATACTTATAAAATGCAAGCTTAATAATAAGCTAAGAGAGGTATTTTCCGAAATTTACATAAATTACACAAAATCAAGCGACAAGAATTTTATGTCAATTGATTTTAATCCATCTAACATATAAAGGAGCAGAATATGGCACTGTTAAAAATCGTTAAGGAAAACGAGGATTTGGAATTTTTAAGAAGAAAAAGCTCAGAGGTTACAGAAATCACCCCAAGAATTACAGAGCTTCTTGATAATATGATAGAAACAATGCGCAATGCAAACGGCTGTGGTCTTGCAGCTGTGCAGGTTGGCGTTTTAAGACGAATTGTTGTTATTGAAACCGAGGATGGCTTATTTGAGCTTATAAACCCTGTTATTACAAAAAAGACAGGGGAGCAACAGGGTATGGAGGGCTGTCTTTCCCTGCCCGGTAAGTGGGGAATTACAAAGCGTCCGCAATGTGTAACCGTACGCGCACTTGACAGAGAGGGCAAGGAGTTTGAGCTAACAGGCTACGACCTTTTAGCAAAGGCAATTTGCCACGAGGTTGACCACTTAGACGGAATTATCTACACAGATAAGGCTGTAAGAATGCTAAGTGCTGAGGAATTAGAAGAGGAAGAATAATGAGAATATTATTTATGGGAACTCCCGAATTTGCAATGAATAGCTTAAGAGCTATTTATGAGGGTGGAGAGAACATTGTAGGCGTTGTTACAACACAGGACAAGCCTAAGGGCAGAGGAATGGTTTTAACTCCAAGCGATGTGAAAAAGTATGCTCTTGAGGTAGGCATACCCGTATATCAGCCGCTTACCCTAAAGGACGGAGCATTTCTTGACACCTTAAAGGAGTTGGACCCTGAATTAATTATAGTTGTGGCATACGGAAAAATACTTCCGAAATACGTTTTAGATTACCCAAAATACGGTTGCATTAATGCCCACGCATCTATTTTGCCAAAATATCGTGGGGCTGCCCCTATTCAAAGAGCCATTATTGATGGAGATTTTGAAACAGGTGTTAGCATTATGAAAATGGACGTAGGTCTTGACACAGGAGATGTAATGCTTGTAAAAAGGGTGTGTATTGAGGAAAATGACAATTTTGAAAGCGTACACGATAAGCTGGTTGTGGCAGGGTCGAAAGGACTTTTAGAAGCAATTGACCTGTTTAAAAACCATAAGGCTACCTTTACAAAGCAGCCTGATAATTTTACCTATGCCGAAAAGATTACAAAGGCAGATTGCCTGATTGACTTTAATAAGCCTGTTAAGTGCGTACACGACCAAATAAGAGGCTTAAGTCCAATACCTCTATCCTTTACAAAAACCCCCGACGGTAAAATTTTAAAGGTAACTAAGGCTCACATTTCAAGGGATGTAAGGGCCGATAAGGCAGGCACGGTTGTTTTACTAAAGGACGGAATTTATGTTTCCTGTCTTGACGGTGTAATTGTCCTTGATGAAATTATACCCGAGGGCAAGGGCAGAATGAGTGCTTCTTCATATATTAACGGACGAAAAATAAACGTAGGCGATATTTTAGGCTAAAATACAAAAAGGAGGGGATACGTGTGGATAATCCAAGAAAATTAGCTCTTGAGTCCCTTGTAAAGAGTGACACACAGGGATGCTTTACCAACATTGAAATAAACACAGTATTAAAGCGTGCAAAAATGGAAAAATCAGACTCCTCTCTTTATACACTTTTATACCTTGGAGTTATGGAAAAAAAGCTTTTTCTTGACTATATAATAAGCAAATACTCCAAATCTAAGCTTGATGAAATAGATATAGAAGCCTTGAATGCCATAAGGCTTGGTCTTTATCAGCTTATTTTTACCGATAGAATACCCGACTACTCAGCAGTTGACGAAAGCGTTAATTTATCTCCCAAGAGAGCAAAGGGCTTTGTTAATGCCATTTTAAGAAGCTTTTTGCGAAACGACAAGAGGGTAGAATTGCCAAATGACATATGGGAAAGAGCAAGCGTTGTTGCCTCTGTTCCTATGGGAATAGTTAATTTATTCAGGTCATCCTATGGGGATGAATGCACGCTTAAGCTTTTAGAGTACAATTCACAGGACTATGCTTTGTCCTTAAGAGTAAATACTCTAAAATCAACAAAAGAGGAAATATTTGATTATTTAACTAATAAGGGCTTTAGCCCAAGGTATTCAAAATACGCACCCGACATTATAAAATGCGCCTGCACAGTTGAGGAAATTTCCCATTTAATCGACACAGGTAAGGTCTTTATTCAAGATGAGTCCTCACGCGTATGCTCCATAGCAGTTGATGCTAAGAGTGGGGAAAGGGTGGCTGATGTGTGCGCTTGTCCCGGTGGAAAAACCTTTTCTATGGCTATTGATATGGAAAATAAGGGGGAAATTTTGTCCTCTGATTTACATAAGAACAAGCTTAGTCTAATTGAAAAGGGGGCTTTAAGGCTCGGTATTGATATTATTAAGACAAAAGAGCAAAACGCAAAGGAATATGTAAGTGACTATAATCAAGCCTTTGATAAGGTTTTGTGTGACGTGCCCTGCTCAGGTCTTGGGGTAATATTTAAAAAGCCCGATATAAAGTACAAGAATATTAATGATATTGCATCACTTCCAAGGGTGCAATACGATATTCTTTCAAATGCTTCAAAATACGTTAAAATAGGTGGCTATCTTGTATATTCAACCTGTACTGTTTGCAAAGAGGAAAATGAAAATAATGTCCTTAAATTCTTAAGTGAAAACAAGGACTTTGAATATGCGGACTTTTGTGTGGGGGATGTAAGCTCACAAAACGGAATGTACACCTTTATGCCACATATAAACGACACAGACGGATTTTTTATAGCTAAGCTAAAAAGGATTAAATAATGGAAAATAGCAAAAATGATATTCTTTCTCTAACCTTACCCGAGGTTGAAGAAATAGTTTTAGACTTAGGCGAGCCAAGGTTTAGGGCAAAGCAAATTTATGGCTGGATTAATAAGGGTATGTGGGGAAGCGAAATGAAAAATGTTCCCGCCCTTTTACAAAAAAAGCTTGAGGACGTGTGCGAATTTCGTATGCCCACTATAAAAAGAAAGCTTGTTTCCCATCTTGATGGCACAATTAAATATTTGTTTGAGCTAATTGACGGTGAGTACATAGAGTCCGTATTTATGAGGTATGAGCACGGTAACACCCTTTGTATTTCCTCACAGGTAGGATGCAGAATGGGATGTAAGTTTTGCGCCTCAACCCTTTTAGGCAGAGTGCGTGACCTTTTGCCCTCTGAAATGCTTGGACAAATTATAGCTGCTCAAAAGGATACGGGGGAGCGTATTTCCAATGTTGTTATGATGGGAATAGGTGAGCCACTTGATAATTACGATAACACGATTAAGTTTTTACGTCTTGTAAGCGACGAAAACGGACTTAACATAGGCTTAAGGCATATTTCCGTTTCCACCTGTGGTCTTGTAGATAAAATTGAAAGGCTATGGGATGAGGGCTTGCCAATTACCCTGTCAATTTCATTACACGCATATGATAACGAGGTAAGAAGCGGTATTATGCCCGTAAACAACAAATACCCAATTGAAGGCTTACTTAAGGCTTGTGACACTTATTTTAAGAAAACAGGCAGGCGTGTGTCCTATGAATATACGCTGATTGCAGGTAAAAACGATACACAAGAGGGAGCTGTGCAGCTGGCAGGCATACTTAAAAAATACATTCACGGACCCTGTCACGTTAACTTAATTCCTTTAAATGAGGTTAAGGAAACAAGGCTTGAAACGTCTAAGAATGTAAATGCCTTTAAAAATAAATTAGTGTCCCTTGGCATTAATGCCACAGTCAGAAGAAGACTTGGCTCAGATATAAATGCCTCCTGTGGTCAGCTAAGAAGACAAGAAAAGAAGGATGACTAAAAACAAATGATTTGCGTAGGAAATACAGATATAGGTATGGTAAGGGATGTAAATCAGGATACCTTTATCTTAAAAAAATACTCGGAAAAAACCTGCTTGTGCGTTGTATGTGACGGTATGGGCGGAGCTAAGGGTGGAGAGGAAGCCTCTCGCTTAGCCTCAGAAGCCTTTGCACAGGTGGTTGACGAATTTATAACTCCATACATAGGCAGAAAGGACAAGGGCTTTAGTGCAAACGATGTAAGAAAAACGCTAAAGCTGGCTCTTTCCAAGGCAAACGAGGCGGTTTACACCTTTGCTAAAGCAAACTCAAGGCTAAAGGGAATGGGTACAACTCTTGTTTGCGCCCTTGTAATCGGTAATACTGTATTCGGCTTAAACGTAGGGGACAGTAGAATGTACTTTATGAAGGGAAGCAAAATAAAGCAAATTACCAAGGACCACTCCTATGTTCAATTTTTGCTTGACACAGGCAAAATTACCAAGGACGATATGGAGTATCAATTAAACAAGAACGTAATAACAAGGGCAGTAGGCACGGAAATTTCCGTTGACCCCGATATATACAGGTCAAATGTAAGTAACGGAACCTTTATTCTGTTATGCTCCGACGGTCTTTGCAATTACGTAAATGATGAAACAATTTGCGATATAGTTTCCAATGACGTTTTATCAAAAAAGATTGATGAAATCGGCTTGAATATAAAGTCAAGAAGGTTGATTGATACAGCAAATAACAATGGTGGCGGAGATAATATCACCGTTGCATTAATTAAGGTTTAAGAAAGGATGTGCGCTTAAATGAGTGAAAAAAACGAAAAATACGATAAATATAAAGCATATTTGGGACATATACTTGACAAGCGCTATGTCCTTGAGCATTTAATCGGTGTAGGCGGTATGGCTGTTGTATTCAGAGCCAGAGATATAACTCTTAACGATATGACAGTTGCAGTTAAAATGCTAAAGGAGGAGGCAGCCCTTGATGAGCAAATTGTAAAGCGCTTTAAAACCGAGGGCAAGGCACAATCCACAATTCATCATCCTAATATTGTAAGGGTATTTGAGGTGTCTGTAACCGGTGAGGTTAAGTATATGGTTATGGAATACGTTTACGGTATAACCCTTAAAAACTATTTGGTAGGCAAAAAGGGACCCCTTAGCTTTGATGAATTAATGAGCTACGGTATTCAGGTGTTAAATGCAATGGCAGAGGCACACGATAATATGATAATCCACAGGGACATTAAGCCACAAAACATAATGGTTTTGCAAAACGGACAAATTAAAATGATGGATTTCGGTATTGCCAAGGTGCCGAATACCGAAACTGTTACGGTAACAGACAAGGCAATAGGAACGGTTTACTATATGTCACCTGAGCAGGCAAGGGGTAAAAAGGTAGATACAAGAACAGATATTTATTCCTTTGGTGCAACACTATACGAGCTTTGCACAGGCAAAACACCCTTTAACGGTGATAGCCCCTGCGATATTTTAGTTAAGCATATAACAGAGGAGCCAATCCCACCAAGAAGCATAAATTCAGCAGTGCCAAAGGGACTTGAGCAAATTATTTTGTGCGCAATGAGTAAGTCGCCGCTTGACCGCTTTGACACAGCAGAGGAAATGCTTGGCTATATGAAGAAATTAAGAAAGAATAAAAAGCTAAGATTTAAGGAGCTGCCAAATTACAGCAGATTTGGCGACGTAGTTCGTAAAATCAAAAAAGTCTTTAAAAGAAAAAAGGACGTAAAATGATAAAAGGAACAGTTTTAAAGGGCGTTGGCGGTCTTTACACGGTTGAGTTGGATGAAGAATATCAGGAAAAAAGAGAAATAACTCTAAGAGCAAGAGGAGCCTTCAGACACGAAAAGCTTGTGCTTTTAACAGGTGACAGAGTAGAGGTTGAGCCACTTGCCGACGGTAGCTTTTTCTGTAAAAGCATTATTGAAAGAAAAAACTCACTAATTCGCCCACCGCTTGCCAACCTTGATATTATATTTGTGGCAATTCCCTGCAAAAAGCCAATGCCGTCCTTTGAAATTATTGATAAAATGATTTCAATAGCAGAGCATAACAAAATCGAGCCTGTAATTTTAATTACAAAGTCCGACCTTGAATTTGATTTTGCCAAGGAAATGTACAATATTTATAAAAACAGTGGCTTTGATGTGTTTATAACCTCATCGGAAAACAAAGAGGGCGTGGATGATTTTCGTAATTACTTGAAAAATCTCACAATAAACAACGCGCCTATATGCGCCTTTGCAGGTGTTTCGGGGGCGGGTAAAAGCACTTTTATGAATGCAATTTTCCCATCTCTTGAATTGGAAACAGGGGATTTGAGCCGAAAAATTGAACGTGGCAAAAACACCACAAGACACACAGAGCTTTTTCCCTTAAGCAAGCTTTTAGGAAGCGAGCATAAGGGCTATTTGGCAGATACCCCCGGCTTTTCACTTCTTGACTTTGAACGCTTTGACTTTTTTGATTTAGAGGATTTAATTTACACCTTCAGAGAATTTAAGAGCTCTTGTGGTAAATGTAAATACACAAAATGCTCTCACACAAAGGAGGAGGGCTGTGACGTAATTGCAAGGGTTAAGCGTGGTGAAATTGAAAAAACAAGACACCAAAGCTACGTTGCACTTTATGATATTTTAAAGAAAAAGCCAACCTGGAAAAAGTAACAAACCTATAAAATTTCCATAATATGTATTAGGCGCGTAATTTCTACGTTTATTAGCAAGCTAAAATCGTCTTAACGTGACGTGGCTAAAAGCCTTTTGCAAAATATTATAGGAGCATTTTATATGAAAATCGTACTTATAAAATCACCTAAAATACTCGCGCCAATCCTTCGCAGATTATTTAAGGTGAATAAATAAAAAACAAAAAGAAGAATTATGTATAACACATAATTCTTCTTTTTTTTTAGTTCCATAATTCTTTTGATAGGTGAGGGGAGTTATGCACGCATTCTGCGTGATGATATGCAAGGCTTTGCCTTGGTGATATACAACACCTTGTGTTGATGATATGCAATGCTTATGCATTGATGATATACAACGCATTCTGCGTATTTTGGCCCCTTTGTAAAGGGGGCTGTCACCAAAGGTGACTGAGGGATTTATACCTTTTTATTGCTTATTTAGTGTATAATTGCCTGACTTTAAAATCTCTACAAGCTGGGTCATTGAGGTAATTTCCTCATCTGTTATAATACCACCGTTTGCATTTGAGTCATCATAGTGAAAATCAGTGCCTGATGTCTTAATAAGACCAAATCTGTCTGCCCACATATCTGCAATTTCGTTTCTTGAATCGTGGTCCTTGTGTCCGTTAAACACCTCAATACCGTCAAGATGATGTGGGTAAACAATTGTCATATTGTTTCTGAATGGGTGCGCCTGTATAAACAAGCAACCGTTTTCATTTGCTAAACGATGGAACTTATCAGGGCCAAGAGTAAACATATCAGGGTTATTTCTTAAAAACTCCTCGGTAATACCAAAAACAAGATAGTCATTAATATTTTCATCAAATCTTAATTCCATACCTAAAAGTATGTTTAGCTTGCCCTCGGCTTCCTTTTTTAATATATAGTAGCCATTTAAATATTTATCTATCCAGTCATTCCAGTCAGTTGATTTAAGGTATTTCATAGTACCACGGTTGAAGTGATTTGCTAATACAAGGGTAGTATAGCCTGCCTTAGTAAATTTTTCAATAATTTGAGATGCATTAACCCATGCACACTCGCTAACATCCTTTGAATGACAATGTAATTCGGTTTTAAACATATTATCGCCTCACAGTATAATTAATAATAAGATAATTATATAACTAAAATTCTAAATAGTCAATAGAAAATATCATCAATAAAAAGAAAATGTGGCTTTTTGCCACATTTTCTTTTAATTAAATAACATCAAAGATTAAAGCTTCAGACAAAGGCTCGTTTTTTGAAATTTTAATAGCATCATCAAGAGCTAAAATGCACTCATCAAAGTAATTTTTGCTCGAATACATAGTGGCAATTACCTCACCACTCTTAACATAGTCACCATAGGATTTATTAAATATAATTCCTGCGGTGTAGTCAATTTTGTCCTCTAACTTAACTCTGCCTGCGCCTAAATGCATTGAGGCATAGCCGATTTTATCTGCCACCATTTTACAAATATAGCCATCACTCTTAGCCCTGTATTCTTGCTTATAGCTTGACTTAAGTAGCTTTTCGGGCTTATCTATAAAGGAAATATCTCCACCCTGATAGCATATCCACTCGCTAAGCTTATCCAATGCCTTGCCACTTGAAATTGCATCCAAAACAAGGGATTTTGCCAACCCTGTGTCAATATTTTTACAAAGGGATACCATATTTGCAGCAAGAGAAATACATATTTCACTAAGCCTTTTTTCTCCCTTCCCGCTTAAAACCTGTATAGCCTCCCATACCTCTGTGCGATTGCCTACTGCATAGCCTAAGGGGATGTCCATATTGGTAACAAGAGCGCGTACATTACGTCCAAAGGATTTGCCTATTTTTATCATTTCTTTTGCCAAAAGCGTTGCTTCGTTGCTTGTTTTCATAAAAGCACCACTTCCGCACTTAACGTCTAAAACTATATTGTGTGAGCCTGAGGCAAGCTTTTTTGACAAAATGCTTGATGCAATTAAGGGGATTGAATCAATAGTGGCAGTAACATCACGCAAAGCATACAGCTTTTTGTCAGCAGGGGCTAAATTGCCACTTTGTCCTACAACGCAAATACCGATTTTTTCAACCTGTGACATAAAGCACTCCGGCGCAAGCTGGGATTTGTAGCCTGTTATACTCTCAAGCTTGTCAACAGTTCCACCTGTAAAGCCAAGACCTCTGCCTGACATTTTAGCAACCCTGCCACCAAGACAGGCAACAATGGGAGCAACAATTAATGTAGTTTTGTCCCCAACTCCACCTGTGCTGTGCTTATCAACGGAATAGGTGGAAAAGCGTGAAAGGTCAACGCACTCTCCGCTGTTAAGCATAGCCTTAGTTAAGTAAAAGGTTTCCCGATCATTCATACCTTTTAAGCAAATAGCCATTAAAAGGGCAGAGGCTTGATAGTCGGCAACTGACCCATCCATATAGCCGTTAATAAAGAAATCAATTTCCTCACTCGTTAATTCAAGTCCTTGCTTTTTCTTAGTAATAATTTCGTAAATGCTCAAAAAATCACCTACTTTATTTTATGCTTTTTTTGTCAAAGGAATTGGGAAAAAGCTGACCCAGTGTGCATAATTTTCTTTCCCTGCCATTAAAAAGCACTATTTCAAGGGAGCTTTCACAAAATTCACTCATAACCTGCCTGCAAGAGCCACAGGGGTAGGTAAAGTCACAAATTTCATCAATGCCACCAACAATGGCAATAGCTAAAAACTCCTTGTCCCCTTGGCTTATAGCCTTTACAATAGCTGTTCTTTCTGCACAAATGCACTCACCAAAGGATGCATTTTCCACATTACAGCCTGTATAAATTTTTCCGTTTTTGCAAAGCAAGGCGCACCCTACCTTAAAGTTAGAATAAGGAGAATAGGAGTACTCTCTTGCATTTTGAGCTTCTTTGATTAAAAGGTTATAATTTACCATAAATTAACCACTCCCCCCTTAATTTAATCTTTTTAATATGCTATTTTCGTTATTTTTGTAGTTAATTTCCAAATAGTCTGCTACCGTGTGACCGATTGCAGTATAGCTATCAAGAGTGCCAAGATTTTTAGGCTCTATGCCATCTTTAATTATTAATAAGGGAATATGCTCTCTTGTATGGTCAGTGCTTTCGTCCCCTGGGTCACAGCCGTGGTCTGCCGTTATAATTAACAAATCGTCCTTTTTAAGCTTACTGATAATTTTTGGTAAGTGCTTATCAAAATAGGAAAGAGCCATAGCATACCCATTTGTATCATTTCTGTGTCCGTATAGCATATCAAAGTCAACTAAGTTAATAAAGGCAAGACCGCAAAAGTCCATATCTAAAAGCTCAAGTGTCTTTTCAATTCCTTCATTATTTGAGTGAGTTGGGTAATGCTCTGTTATACCCATACCTGCAAAAATATCGTTAATTTTACCAACGGAAATAACGCTAAGTCCCTGATGGCTAATAGCGTCAAGTATAGTTTTTTCACTTGGCTCAAGGGAAAAATCACGCCTGTTAGCTGTGCGCACATACTCACCGTTCCTTTTAATAAAGGGACGTGCAATTACTCTGCCAACACCATGCTCACCCTTTAGCATTTCTCGAGCTGTTTTACAATAGCCATACAATTCCTCAAGTGGAATAATATCTTCATTTGCGGCGATTTGAAAAACGCTGTCAGCCGATGTATATACAATTAGCTTACCCGTTTTTTCCTGCTCGGCACCATAGTCCTTAATTACCTCTGTACCCGAATAAGGAAGATTACAAATTACCCCTCTGCCACTTAGCCTTTTAAATTTGTCAATAACCTCTTCGGGAAAGCCGTTTGGGTAGGTAGGAAGTGGCTTTTTGGACACAATTCCCGCAATTTCCCAATGTCCCACAGTTGTGTCCTTACCCATTGATTTTTCCATGCATCTGCCAAAAACAGCGCAAGGCGTGGATGTTTTTTCAATACAATCAACTCCGTCAATGTTGCCAAGACCACATTTTATAAGGTTAGGAATTTGTAATTTATCGGATTTTGTAAGGCTTTTTAAGGTGTTAGCGCCCATATCACCAAATTTATCAGCATCGGGCAAATAGCCTATGCCAAAGCTGTCAAGAACAATTAAAAATACTCTTTTCATAGCTTAATTGCAGTTTCAAGGGCTAAGATCATCATCTCCGTAAATGAGCTTTGCCTTTCATCACTTGTAGTTTCCTCTTTTGTTATTAAATGGTCGGAGATTGTGCATATGGCAAGGGCATTTTTGCCTAAGCGAGAAGCATTCATATAAAGGGCGGCTGATTCCATTTCCACAGCCATAACGCCCATTTTGCCCCAATCCGAGGAATTATCATCGCTATAAAAGGTGTCGCTTGACAATAAATTGCCAACGTGATAGCTCACACCCATTTCCTTGGCTGTATTTACACACGCTTCAAGAATTTTGTAGCTTGCAATAGGAGCAAATGTGCCACTCAATCCATATTGAATTGCATAATTAGAGTTCGTACAAGCTCCCATTCCTATTACAATATCACGTATTTTTATTGAGCTTTGCATAGCTCCTGCCGAGCCTACACGAATTATATTTTCCACATCATAGGCAGAAAACAGCTCGTAGGAGTAAATGCCAATAGATGGCATACCCATTCCGCTTGCCATAACGCTTACAGGCACACCCTTATATGTACCTGTGTAGCCCTGTATTCCACGTACGTTATTTACAAGACGTGGATTTTCCAAAAAGTTCTCAGCTATAAACTTAGCACGTAGTGGGTCACCCGGCATTAAAACGGTTTTTGCAAAGTCACCCCTTTGTGCGCTTATATGAGGTGTTGGAGTATTAATAGCCATTTATATCTCCTCCTTGGTTTTTAATTATATTTACAATTCTGCTTGTGCCTAATCTTGACGCGCCTAAATTAATAAAGTCGATTGCGTCCTCAAGTGAGCTAATACCACCTGCTGCCTTGATTTTTACATTTTTTCCTATGTGCTTGGAAAAGAGAATAATGTCCTCCTTAGTAGCACCCTTAGTGGAAAAGCCTGTTGAGGTTTTTATAAAGTCAGCACCACTATTGGTTACAATTTCGCACATTTTAATTTTTTCCTCGTCTGTTAAAAGACAGGTTTCAATAATTACCTTCAAGGTTTTACCCTCAATGCTTTCCTTAATTGCCTTAAGGTCGGACAGAACCTTTTGGTAATTCTTGCTCTTTAAATCACCTATGTTTATAACGGTGTCAATTTCATCAGCACCGTTTAATACAGCTTGCTTTGACTCAAAGCATTTTGCCTCAACCGTTGAATATCCACAAGGAAAGCCCGTAACTGTGCAAATCTTAATTTCATCGCCTACATATTCCTTTGCCATTTTTACAAATGATTGAGGAATACAAACAGATGCGCAGGAAAAGGCAAGACCCTCATCACAGGTTCTTTTAATGTCCTGCCAGGTTGCCTCCGGCTTTAGATATGTGTGGTCAACTTTTGATAAAATGTCAATTAGCTCCATAAAAATTCTCCTCAAAAATAGTATCTGATATTATTTTACCATATATTTCTCTTTAATGCAATAAGTGAAAAAATATTAACAAATTGTTAAAAACCCCTGTACATTTTCGACAAGATGTGATATAATATTTTGTGGACTAATCCACAAAACTCGAAAAAGAGGTATTATATGAAAGAGAAAAAGCCCAAAAAAATTAAGGACAAAATCAGACGTGTCCGTTCTATTAGCCCAATGGCAAGGATTGTTCCTTACATTATGGAGAACAGAATAGGCTCACAAAACTTTATTTTTGACAAAATTTATCTTTCTAAGATTGACAAATACATAAAACAAAAGCAGGAACAGGGTCTTAAAAGCTTTAACCTTATGCACGTAATTATTGCTGCATATGTAAGAACCTGCTCACAGCGTCCCGCTATTAATCGCTTTATAAGAGGACAAAAAATATACACTCGTCGTATGGTAGAGGTTTCCTTGACTATAAAAAAGGAAATGAATATTGACTCTCCCGACACGGTTGTAAAAATTCTTGTAGAGCCAAATGCAACTGCCGAGGATGTATATTACGCACTTAATGAAAAAATTGAAGGGTACAGAGAGGTTAAAAACAGTAGCTTTGACAAGCTTGCCAAGGTTCTTAACTTTATTCCGGGCTTACTTTTAAGATGGACAGTTCGCTTCCTTCGCTTCCTTGACTACTTAGGACTTTTACCAAGGTCCTTAACTGCCCTTAGCCCATTCCATTGCTCATTCTTTATTACCTCAATGGGCTCACTTGGTATTCCTCCAATCGTTCACCATTTATATGATTTCGGCTCTTGCCCAACATTCTGCTCCTTCGGTGCAAAGCAACGTGAGCTGAAGCTAGAGGCTGACGGCAGCATACAAAGGCAAACCTACGTTGAGGTTAGCTATAACCTTGACGAGCGTATTTGCGATGGCTATTATTTCGCCTCAGCTCTTAGATACCTAAAGAGCATTTACAAAAGCCCTGAAATCCTTGATAACCCACCTGAGGTGGTTATTGAAGACATAAGATAGCAATATGACACAACAGGGTCATATCGCAGTGATATTGTGCTAAAGCACGGTGATATTCGGCTTTGCCGAGCGATACAATCCGCACTGTGATTTTTTGCGTAAACGCAAAAGCGAAAATTAACCTTAAAATGACAATAGCCTTCCAAAACGGAAGGCTATTTTTGTTGCTCTTTTCAGAGGTGAATTTTTAAATATTTTTCAAAAATTCAACCACTGTGTCGTAGATTTTGTCCATTGACTTAATTTCCATAGTTTCCTGTGGAGTGTGCAAATCGTGTACGTTACAGCCAACGGAAATTGCCTCTAAGTCCTTAATGCCTGCAGAAATTATGCCACACTCAAGTCCTGCGTGTATTAAGGTTGCCTCGGTTTTTTCTCCGCTTACCTTTTCATATGCGCCTTGCCAGCTTGTAACAAGTGGGGATGAGGCAGGGCTTTGCCAGCCCGGGTATTTTTCGTGGTGGTATGTATCTCCACCTATTTCATTTGCTAAGCTATTAAGAAATTCAACGCTTTCCTTAAGTCCGCTTTCCTCATAGCAGCGTGAGGAAAAGCCTATTGATATGTTATTTTCGTTAGTTCTTATTCTTGCAAGGTTGCGGGAGAGTCTTGGCAAAATAGGAGCTGCTTTTCTATACTCTAAAACTCCGTTGTCAACCAACAATACTTTAATGATTTTGTCAGTGTCATCATCTAAAATTCTTTGGGACGTGGTTGTTTTTTCAATTTTTACGCACAATTCGTTGTCCTCGCTTGCCTTTAAAAATGACCTTGCGTAATCGTTAATTTCGCCACCGTCAATTTCCTTATCAGCTATAATTACGCACTCGCACTCTCTTGGTATTGCATTGTCCTTATCTCCACCGGAAATGTAGGAAATATTAAAGGCGATTTCGCTTTTTAGCTTACTTAAAATTTTGCCCATTAAAATGTGTGCATTAAGTCTGTTTTTGTCAATGTCCTCACCGGAGTGACCACCACATAAGCCACCTATTGTAATTTTGTAACCGTTAAAGACGCCCTTTTCCCTTTTGACAGGTAAGGTAAGCTCTGTCCTTATACCACCACAGCAGCCGATAATAACGCTGTTTTCCTCGGCTGAGTCAAGGTTAACCATTCGCTTTGCGGTAAGCTGACTATAATCAAATTTAGATGCGCCAACAAGACCAATTTCCTCGCTTGAGGTAAACAAGCATTCAATTTTCGGATGGGAAATGCTTTCATCCTCAAGAATTGATAGCATAATTGCAACTCCAAAGCCATCATCAGCACCAAGAGTTGTGTTGTTTGCCCTTAAAATATTTCCCTCTTGAATTAATTCAATAGGGTCCTTTGAAAAGTCGTGAATTGTTTCCTTGTTCTTTTCTGCCACCATATCTGTATGGGCTTGGAGCATTATTGAAGGCTCATTTTCCCTACCCTGTGTCGCATTTTTAACAATTAATACGTTGTTTGCCTCGTCCTTAATTGCGTATAAATTATGCTTGTCTGCAAAGCTAAGTAAGTAATTTGCAATTTCTCCTTCATTACCCGATGCACGAGGTATTCTTGATATAATTTCAAAATACTCAAATGGCCTTTCGTTTTTAACTCTCTGTATGTACATAAGCAAAAATCTCCTTTAATAGTCGTTTTTACTATTGTATCATTTTTCTTTCTAAAATTGAATACTATTTCATAAAATTTCTAAATTTCCATAAACAAAAGGAAGACAAGCGTCTTCCTTTTAGTATTAGTCGATATTGTTTTCGATTTGAGCAATTAGCTCTTGTATTTTTGATTTTGCCTCTCCGGCTGCGGTTTGTGGGTTTAGGTCAAGCTGGAAGGACTTGTCACGGGCGCAAAGCTCAACTGCGCCTCTTTCAAGTGTTCTTGGGCTGACAATCATTCTGACAGGAACGCCGATTAGGTCAGCGTCGGAGAACATAACTCCTGCGCTTACATTTCTGTCATCATAAATAACCTCAACGCCTATGCGCTTTAATTCCTCATAAAGCTTGTCCGCTGTTTCCTTAACCTGTGGGTTATCAACACGAATAGCGCAAAGGTGAATTTGCCAAGGTGCAATTGTAATTGGCCAAATCGGACCAAACTTATCGTGGCTTACCTGACAAATAGATGCCATAAGTCTGCCAACGCCAATACCATAGCAGCCCATAATCGGGTACTGTAATTCACCGTTTTGGTCAAGGTATTGCATACCCATTGATTCTGTATATTTTGTGCCAAGCTGGAATATGTTACCAACCTCAATACCACGCTTAATGGAAATTGAGTGCTTACCGCATACAGGGCAAATACCACCCTTATATGCCTTAGCTACGCTTACATATTCAACCTTGCCATAGTCGCGCTCGATATTAAAGCCTGTTAAGTGGTAGTTTTCCTCATTTGCACCGCAAATTAGGCTATTTATACCCTTTAAGGATTCATCAAATACAATTGTTACATTTTCAGGCAAGCCACAAGGACCGATAAAGCCTGCAACAACACCCATATCCTGTGTAACTACTGCCGGGTGTACCTCTGCTTTTAGGTGATTTCTTAATTTTGTTTCGTTAACCTCTAAGTCACCACGAACAAAAACAATAACTAAGGAGTCATCAGCATTTCTTTGATAAAGAACAGCCTTGCAGGTGTCCTTCTCTCCCTTACCTAAGAACTTAGAAACCTCCTCAATTGTCTTTTGATTTGGTGTATGTACCTTTGTTAATTCCTCAATTTCGCCACTTACATTTTCAACAATGCAATCAGCAACCTCCATATTGGAGCGATAGCCACACTCATCACATATAACAAGCGTGTCCTCACCAATTTCGGTAAGGAGCATAAATTCGTGGGAAATACGACCGCCCATCATACCTGAGTCAGACTTTACAGCAACTACGTTTGTTGCGCCACAACGAGCAAAAATTCTTTCATATGCGTGGTAGCAAACGTCGTAATACTCCTCTAAGTCCTTCATTGAGGTATGGAAGGAATAAGCATCCTTCATTGTAAATTCACGTGTACGAATAAGACCGCCACGGGAACGAGGCTCGTCACGGAACTTTGTTTGAATTTGGTAAATCATAAATGGGTATTTTTGATAGCTTTGCGCAGCATCTCTTGCAAGGTGAACTGCTGCCTCCTCGTGTGTCATACCCAAAACCATATCAATACCATTTCTGTCCTTAAATCTTAAAAGCTCAGAGCCTATGGTATTATAACGGTCAGACTCCTGCCAAAGCGCGCCCGGCATTACAACAGGGAACATAACCTCTTGACCGTCAATTTTATCCATTTCCTCACGGAGAATATTTTCAATTTTCTTAGTAATTCTTTTAGCGGGCATATAAAGGGAGAAAAGTCCTGTACCAACAGACTTCATATATCCTCCACGCACCATTAATGCCTGACTTTCAATTGTACAATCGGCAGGTGCTGTTTTAAATCTTTCGCCAAGTAATGAGCTAACCTTCATAATATAGTCCTCTCTTCTAAATAACTTATTAAATAAATATAACACACAAATATTAGTTTGTCAATTATTTTTGTTGAAAAACAGAAATTAAAAAGGGCAGAAAACTGATATGTACCTCCAAAAGTGTCTAACTTTTGGAGGTACATATCAAACAACCTTTCTGCCAAAATTAGTTATTTGAATGATTTTTCAATATGCTTAATCAAATCCTTAGTCGCCTGTTCATTTTCCGCATTAAAGAGAGATTGGCAATTAATAAGAGTGATTTTTGGCTTTTTTGCATCAAGCTCTGAAATACCTATGGTTAAAACAATATCGTGGTCAGGAGCTATCATCTTATCCCTGCCGATAAAGGAAAGGACAACAGTTGCAACTATTGTTTTAGAGCCTGTGTGAGAAAAATATGGGTCATCAAAGGTAGCTATATAGCTTAGCCTTGCGCTTAAGCTATACTCATCCTGCGGTGTGTATTTCCAAAGGGTAAGCCTTTTTCCCTTATCATCAACAATACAAACGCCAAAGCGCATTTGGTCCTGTCCGTTGTATTTTGAGGATGACATTAAAGAATAATACTCACACTCCGAATAAAACCTATTAAGCTCACTTATATAAAATGGTTCTTCTATATGGTTAAATACCTCAATCGGTAGTCCCTTTACAATTTTATCTCTAAATCTAAAAATGCTATCTTTAAAATTTCCCTTAGTACATTCAGCCAAGCGATATGCATCCTGTGTACATAGAGGAAATCCAAAGTCATCTAAATAAACCGTGTAAACATGCTTTTTGCTTTTACGAGCAAGGGTCAAATCCCTCTCAACGTGGCGAGAAACAATAGAGTTTCTTGTAACAAGGAGCAAAACGCAATTAGAGGACAAAAGCCTTTGATTGCTTTCCTCATCCGAGGCTATGCCTGTATCAAGCCATAAATTACAGCCGCTTATCATTAAAGCCTTGCGTAGTTCAAGTGCTATTTCCTTATCCTTAAAGGAATAGGTCATAAACACATAAGGGGCATTTCCCAAATATAGCTTTTCCATACACAACCTCCTTGTAAGATTTACCACAGTATTATAACATATTTTAAATAAAAAGTCAAATTTATTTTGTAAGAATAAGCTCTAATTTTCCACCATTTGTAATTTGGTCATAGGAAATATAATATTCATTTATTTCCTTACCGTTTAGCTTGATTTTTTCAATGTATGGGTATTCGTTCGGGTCCTTGTCGCACTCAACTGCAAAGGTTGTACCGAGTGAGCAGCTATGGTATTTTTCATTCAGCTTAATTTCCCCACGCTTAAAGAGTGGTGTATTAATATAGTATAGCGGCTTGCCCATACAAGGCTGTGCAAAGCCTAAGGCTGATAGCACATACCAGGCTGAGAGCTGACCAACGTCCTCATTACCGCAAAAGCCGTATGCACCAAGTCTATACGCTTCCTTTTGTACACGTCTTGTCCAATACTGTGTGCGTCTTGGTAAGCCAAGGTCGTTAAAGTAGTGGGTTATATTATGGCAGGGCTCGTTTGAATGATTATAGGCTTCATTCCATAGCTTTGAAAAATCTGCCTCCTCAAATAGCCTTTCCAAAAGAGCAATTGCTCTTTCCTTGCCAAAAAGCTCACACAAGCCTTTAATGTCATAAGGCGCAAACCAGCCTTGCTGGAATATGTTGCTCTCAACACAGCCGATTGAAGAATATTCGCTATCTACCTCTATGAATTTACCGTTTTCGTCCCTTGGACACATAAAGCCAAGGTCCTTATTGTAGTTGTCCTTGTAGGTACTTACTCTTTGTAAAAGGTATTCGTAATCCTCTTTTTCCCCAAGATCATATGCAAAGGAAGCGAGAGCGTAGTTAGCCATTAAAAATTCAAGGGTTTCGCTTAAGGAATTCTTAACATAAGTCCTTTCGGTAAGGTCCTTCGGGTAAAGGCTGTTAAATTCTTGACCGTAGCTTTCCTTTATACCAAAAACAGACTTTTTGCAAAGGTCATAGGCAAAATCGTAATTAAATCTATCAATACCCTTAACATAAGCATCGGCTAAAACAATTAAGCCCGGGTCACCAACCATACATTTTGAGTCGTTGCCCATTAATTCCCAACGTGGAAGGGAGGAATTTCTAAAGGTGGCAATATTTAAAAGTGACTTAATCGTATCGTTTACGCACTCGGGGTCAATCAAGGTAAGCCAAGGGAATTGACTTCTGTAAACATCCCAGCCACTAAACATTGTACGATGGTTGTAATTTGATTTCATTCCACCCTCAAGCACACAAGAAAATCTTCCGTCACAATCGGTCATTGTGCGTGGGTCAAGCATAGTATGGTAAAGGCAGGTATAAAACAATGTTAAATCCGTTTCCTCTCCACCCTGTACGCTTGCACAGCTAAGTGCATTTTCCCAAGCTAAATCAGCCTCGCCCTTTAGCTTATCAAAATCAAAATGACTGCATTCGGTATTCAGGTTGTTTATAGCTCCTATAATATCAACGTAGGAAATACCACCCTTTACTAATATTTCCTCATTTTCCTCTGTGTCAAAGCAGGCAATAAGATGTAAATCTGAGCCTGTTGCACATTTAACGCTTGGATTTAAAAGATTTTCATTTTCAAAAAAGCAGGTATATTTTGGCTCCTTTGATAGCTCAAGGCAAAAATGAAGCTTGTAGCTAATGTTACCGTTACCTCTGCCAAAGCCACCGCCCTTTGGTGTACAGGTAATACTGCCGAATATTCTATTACCTGAAATTGTAACGCCTTCAACGTCTGCTCCTCCCGCAATTCTACGTGAGAAATTAAAAATAATTCCACTCTCACTTGATTTTGGGTATGTAAAGCGCAGCATACCCGTATGCTCTGACACAGTTGCCTCTGCCTTTACATTGTATCTATCAAGTAAAACAGAGTAATACCCTGCCAAGGCTACCTCATTTTCGTGGCTAAAGGAAGATTTCCAACCATCCTTACCCTTTACAAAGGGAACCTCGTCGTTTGAGCCACTACGCAAATCGGTTTTGCCTACAATAGGCATAATTTGTATATTGCCCAAATCTCCATACCAGCCAATGCCACTCATATGGTTAAAGCTAAAGCCCTCTATTGTGCTTTGGCAATAGTTATAGCCTGTACCGTTATCTCCACTTGTGGTAGTGTCCGGTCCTAATTGTACCATACCATAGGGGTATGTAGCGCAGGGATGAGTTTTGCCTCCTCCATGCATGCTTTCTTTTTGCTCATCGCCAACTGTTCCGATAATTGGATCTACATAGCTTGTTCTTTTCATGTTTACATAAGACTTGATTTATATATTTCAATTTCCATTTCCCTTGTAACCTCATATGGGCAGGAGGCTACATTACGAGCTTTAATTGAAATTTCTGACCAGTCTATTATCTCCTTTTCATTAAAATTACGCACACGGGGTAGGATTTTTTTAAGATATTCCTTGAAATTCTCAAGAGATTTAATGCCAAGCGCACATAAGCAATTTGACACTCTTACACTATCAACCCTTTTTAGATATTCATACACCAAATAGCCATTTGCCATTCCGTGAGGAATATCGCAAAAGTATGTTAGTGCATAGCCCATTGAATGTACAATCGTAGTACCCGTTTGGGAAATTACTATTCCACCTAAAGAGGACGCCCACAAAAGCTCTGTACAAGCATTAATGTCTAAATTTCCGTTTTCTAAAGCATTTAGGTGCTTACCTATAATTCTTAGTCCCTCAAGAGCCATATAGTCGCTTGAAGGGGATGCTTTTTTGTTTGTATAGCCTTCAATTAAATGACACATAGCATCAACCGCTGTATTTCTTGCAACCTGTAAGGGCAAGGAAATGGTATATCTGCCATCTAAAAAGGCTGTTTTAAAAAAGCAATCAACACAGGAAAAGCTCCTTTTTGTTTTTTCCTTGTGCAGAGTAAGAATTGAATAAGGTGTTACCTCAGACCCTGTGCCTGATGTTGTCGGAATTGCAACCATTGGCAGCGGCTTATTTTTGTATTTGCCTGTAAAAATGTCGTATGGCTGAAAACCCTCGTTCACCTCATTTGTTGCATAAACGCCAATTGCCTTAGCCGCGTCCATAGGGGACCCACCACCTATTGAAATTATAAAGTCTGCTTGACATTCACGTGCGAAAATTCCACCCTTAATCATATCGTTAATTTCCGGGTTATTTTCCACTTTATCGTACACGTGGTAGGGTATTTTTTCATTTTCAAGGACAGAAATTACATCATCAAGTGCTCCTGATTTTTTGCCCGAGCTTTTGCCCGTTACAATCAAAGCTCTTGTACCGATAATTAATTCCTGTGGATTTGTTGTAACACAATTTTCTCCAACAATTACCTTAGTTGGCATATGAAATTTAAACATTATATCACCTCTTTTTAATTATATAATATTTTTTCCTTTAAGTCAAATATAATCTTGAAAATGTTATACTAATATGTTAAAATATTTTTACTATTCAAATGGGGGGTTATTTATGGAATATCGTAAGGAGCATGATTCTATGGGTGAGGTATTAGTGCCAAGCAACCAATATTGGGGGGCGCAAACCCAAAGAAGCTTAGAAAACTTTAATATAGGCTGTGAAAAAATGCCTGTTGACATTATTAACAACCTCTTTATCTTAAAGCTTGCTTGCGCAAGGGCTAACCACAAGCTAAAGCCTGAAAAAATGACTAAGGAAAAGCTTGAATTAATAGAAAAAGCCTTTGAAGAGCGTGATGAGCTTATATACAGTGAATTTCCACTTAGCGTATGGCAAACAGGAAGCGGCACGCAAACAAATATGAATATAAATGAGGTTATTGCAAATTACTGTAATTCTCTTTGTGAAAAAAAGCTTTTGCATCCTAATGATGATATAAATATGTCCCAAAGCTCAAATGACGTTTTTCCAACTGCAATACATTTAGCTTGCAGTGGTGGAATTTATTCTTTACAAATGATGCTTGAAGGACTTATCACCACCCTTCGCAGTCTTGAGAAAAAATATAAAAGAGTAGTTAAAAGCGGAAGAACACACCTGCAAGATGCAACACCTATTACCTTTGGTCAGGAAATTTCAGGCTGGCGTTCATCCTTGGAGGTTGATATGAAGCTTCTTGATGAAGCCCTAAAGCCTCTTTGCTCTTTAGCAATAGGTGGAACTGCTGTTGGTACAGGACTAAATGCGCCAAAGGGCTTTGATGATGCTGTTTGCAGGGAGCTATGTAGCTTAACAGGGAAAAAATATGTACCCGCAAAGAATAAATTCCACGCACTTTCATCAAAAAGTGAGGTTGCTTTTGCCCACGGTGCATTAAAAGCTCTTGCTTGTGACTTGATGAAAATTGCAAATGATGTAAGATGGCTTTCCAGCGGTCCAAGATGCGGTCTTGGTGAAATTACAATACCTGAAAACGAGCCTGGGTCATCAATTATGCCGGGCAAGGTAAACCCAACACAATGCGAGGCTATTACTATGATTGCAACACAGGTAATGGGCAATGATGCAACTATTGGCATTTGCGCATCTCAGGGCAATTTTGAACTTAATGTTTTTATGCCCGTTATTGCTTATAACTTTATGCAATCAATTAACCTTTTATTTGACGGTATTAATTCCTTTAATAAAAATTGTATAAGCGGACTTAAGGCAAACAAGGAAAAAATGCGTCAAAATTTACATAATTCCTTAATGTTAGTAACGGCTCTTACTCCTTATATAGGCTACGAAAAGGGTGCTGAAATTGCAAAATCAGCTCACAAAAAGGGTATTTCCTTAAAGGAAGCCTGTCTTAGCTTAGGCTATCTTACAGAAGAGGAATTTGACAAATATTTTCATCCCGAGGAAATGGTATAAAAGGCTAATAAAATATAATTCTGCCACATTATGTTTTTTTGCATAATGTGGCTTTTTGTAAAAAACACCTTGACAAATGCAATTTAAAGTATTACAATAGGTGAGGCTTTAAAAAAATATATAAAAAGAAGGCGAATTTATGGAAATTTTATTTAGCTTGTCTATTGCTTTATTTGCAGGACTTTTGCTGTCACGCTTAGCTAAGCTTGTACAGCTTCCTGCTGTTACTGCCTATTTGGTGGCAGGTATTTTAATAGGACCGTTTTGCTTAGGTGCATTCGGTATTGAGGGTCTTGGCTTTACTCATCTTGATATTGATATGAAAAAATTCTCTATCATATCAGATGTTGCTCTTGGCTTTATTGCCTTTTCTATCGGTAATGAGTTCCGTTTAAGTGAGCTTAAGCACATTGGTAAAAAGGCTACAATTATCGGTATTTTCCAGGCTGTATTTACAACTATCGTTGTTGATGCTGCTCTTATCGGCTTACACTTTATTCTCGGAGATAAATTCCCACTTGAGGCAGCTATTATTCTCGGTGCTGTTGCATCTGCTACTGCTCCTGCCGCTACTCTTATGGTCGTTAAGCAATACAAGGCAAAGGGCCCTGTAACAAGCACACTCTTGCCTGTTGTAGCTCTTGACGATGCTGTCGGTCTTGTATTATTCTCAATCTCCTTTGGTATTGCAAACGCACTTTATATGGGCAAGCCCGATATGGTTTCAATTATTGTTGAGCCTATTTTAGAGGTTGTTGTTTCCATTGGCTTGGGTATTTTAATGGGTCTTATCTTTACATTTATTGAAAGATTTTTCCACTCTCGCTCAAAGCGTTTAAGCGTTAGCGTTGCTTTTGTTTTCGCAACCGTTGCAATTTCAACCCTTAACTTCCACATAGGACCTGTACACGTAACCTTCTCACCACTTCTTTCCTGTATGATGCTTGGCACAATATTCTGTAATATTTGTGATTTTGCAAGCGAATTAATGGACCGTCTTGACAGATGGACAGGACCTATATTCATTTTGTTCTTTGTTTTAAGCGGTGCAGAGCTTGAAATGACAGTATTTGCAGACGGAATTGTCATCTTAATTGGTGGCGTTTACATAATTTCTCGTTGCTTAGGTAAATACTTTGGCGCAAGAATCAGCGCAGACATTTCCCACGCAGAGTCAAATGTTAAAAAATATCTTGGCATTACTCTTTTCCCACAGGCAGGAGTTGCTCTTGGTATGGCAATGAAGGCATCAGCCTTTGGCGGTAGCATTGGTCACTTAGTTGCAAACATTACACTTTTCTCCGTTTTGATTTATGAGCTTGTAGGACCGTTCCTTACAAAAATCTCACTCCAAAAGGCAGGAGAAATCGACCCCGAGGGTAAAATAAGTAACCGTATTAAGGACCACGACAGACACGCAAATACAAATAAAATATAAAACCGTAAGGCAAGCAGTAAGAGGGGTATGCTTGCCTTATTTTTATAGCGTGGTGATATTCGGCAAGAGTTTTTAATGCAGTATAAGACTTTATTTGTCGCTCCAAATCGAGTTCAATTAGGGTTGGTAGCGGCTAGCGGTGATATGAAAGGCGATAATAGACGCATTGATGATAATAATGCGTAGCCAAAACAAAAAGGTGAGCATTTTAAATGCTCACCTTTTTAGGGGGGAAAATGGGTATATATAAAATCCTTTTTTACTTAAATTTCAGGAACGATTAAGCCATAGCCACCTGCTTTTCTCTTATATACTACGCAGGTTTCAAGGGTTTCTGCATCCTTGAATACATAAAAGTCGTGACCCAAAAGGTTCATTTGCATAATTGCTTCTTCAACATTCATTGGCTTGAATGGGAAGGTTTTTACCTTTATTTTGTCGTAGCTTTCTTCTTCTATATCAGGCATTTCCTCATCAATTTGAGCAAACACCTCTTCCCTTATTCTTTTTTGTAATTTTGTTTTATTCTTTCTTATCTGACGCTCAAGACCATCTATTGCACGGTCAACTGATGTTGCAAAGGACTCACTCGCTTCCTCTGCTCTATATACAATTCCCTGTGAGCGAATGGTAATTTCAACCTTTTCAAGCTCGTTAGGCATTGAGAATGTAATATCCATTTCAGCCTCGCCTACAAAGAATTTGTCAAATTTAGCCAGCTTCTTTCGAGCCATTTCCTTAACTGAGTCATAAACTCTCATTTGTCTTGCAGTAAAGTTCATTTTCATAGTAACACCTCGCCTTGAGTGATTCAAAGGAATTTCCTTTGTAACCATATTATATCACACTTTATTGTAAAAATAAATAGTTTTTGTGATATTTTTTAAAATATTTTGTGAAAATTAGCTAAAACATATGAGAAAGCTTACAAAATCATAAAAAATTGATTTTTCTCCAATTATATTATTAAAAATAAGGTATTTTGTTTGACATTTGAACCAAAATATGTTATACTATTTCTTGTTGATGACAGGAGGCTTTTTATATGGGATTTTCTAAATTAAATGCTATTGTTGGCCAGTCAGGTGGTCCAACATCTGCCATTAATGCAACTCTTAGAGGTGTAATTGAAGGCGCAAGTAAAAAATTTAATAAGCTTTATGGTATGCGCAACGGTATTTCCGGTCTTTTGGAAAACAGAATTACGGATTTGACTTATCTTTATAATGAGGACGAGCTTCTTTATTCCTTGTCCTTAACCCCTGCATCTGCTCTTGGCTCTTGTAGGTTTAAGCTACCAAGCGACCTTTCAAGCCCTGTGTACAGGGAAATTTTTGATATTCTTTATAAAAACGATATAGGCGTATTTTTCTACATTGGTGGCAATGACTCTATGGACACGGTTGATAAGCTTAGTAAATATGCTAAGCTAAATTCCTTAGATGTTATTATTATCGGTGTGCCTAAAACTATTGATAATGACTTGATTTTAACCGACCATTGCCCCGGCTACGGCTCTTGTGCAAAATATGTTGCCACAACTGTTTATGAGGTTGCAAGAGATATTGCCTCATACAAGCTTCCAAGCGTAACCTTTGTTGAGGTTATGGGACGTGAAAGCGGTTGGATTGGCTGTGCCTCAGCTCTTTCCAAGTGCTACTTTGGTGTTGGGGCTGATTTGGTTTATCTACCCGAGGCAGGCTTTTCATCAGGCAGAGTTTTAGGCGACCTTGAAAATATGCTAAAGCAAAAAAATGATATTTTGGTATCAATCAGTGAGGGTGTTTCCTTTGATACAGCAGTTGGCGAGGAGGATGCCTTTGGACATAAGGCGCTGTCAGGCATTGGAAAAACACTTGAGCTTCTTGTTAAAAGAGAAATTGGCTGTAAGGTAAGAAGCATTGAATTAAATTTACCTCAACGCTGCGCCGCACACTTGGTTTCCAAAACAGATATTGAGGAAAGTGTGCTAATTGGCAAAAGAGCAGTTATGCTCGCTTGTGCTGAGAATAGTGGTAAAATGGCAGCCTTTGTTCGTGCGCAGGGTGAATATTCTGTCAGCGTTGATATGGTTGATGCATCCTTGGTTGCAAACGCAATTAAGTGCGTTCCACGTGATTATATTAATAAAGAAGGTAACTTTATAACCGACAAATGTGTTGAGTATATTTCACCTTTAATCAAGGGTGAGATGGATATAAAATATGAAATGGGCTTGCCTCGGCATTTTGAAATGCCTGACGGGAATGGAGGAATGGCATGTATAAAATAGGCTTTGATAATAATAAATATCTTAAGCTTCAATCTGAGAAGATAAAGGAAAGAATCGCCAAGTTTGGCGGTAAGCTTTACCTTGAATTTGGCGGTAAGCTTTTTGATGATTTTCACGCATCAAGAGTTTTGCCGGGCTTTGAGCCTGATAGCAAAATCAGAATGCTATCCGAATTAAAGGACCAGGCTGAAATTATAATTGCAGTTAACTCTGCTGATATTGAAAAAAATAAGGTAAGAGGCGACCTTGGTATTACCTACGATTTAGACGTTTTGCGTCTTATAGATGCCTTTCGTGGCTTTGGCCTTTATGTTGGCAGCGTTGTTCTTACTCGCTTTGTTTCCACCTCAAGTGTAAGAGCCTTCAAAAGAAAGCTTGAAAAGCTTGGTATAAAGGTTTACAAGCATTACGACATTAAAAATTACCCATATGATATTGAATATATTGTAAGTGATGAGGGCTACGGTCAAAACGAATATATAGAAACAGAAAGGTCCTTAGTTGTAGTAACTGCTCCGGGTCCGGGCAGTGGCAAAATGGCTACCTGTCTTTCCCAAATATATCACGATTACAAAAGAGGCATTAAGGCAGGATATGCTAAGTTTGAAACCTTCCCAATTTGGAACCTTCCAATTTCTCACCCTGTAAATGTTGCATACGAGGCTGCAACTGCCGATTTAAATGACGTTAATATGCTTGACCCGTTCCATTTGGATGCATATGGCGAGGCTGCTGTTAACTATAACCGTGACGTTGATATTTACCCTGTTTTAAGAGCTATGTTTGAGGGTATTATGGGCAAGTGTCCGTATAAGTCCCCAACAGATATGGGCGTTAATATGGTGGGTAATTGTATTTTTGATGATGAGGCTGTACGTGATGCTGCAAACAATGAGATTATAAGAAGATATTATAACGCATTGTGTCAGCAAAGAAAGGGTACTCCTTGCGAGGCTGAAATAAACAAAATTAAGCTGCTTATGAACCAAAGCGGAATTAACGCAAAGGAAAGAAGATGCATTGTAGCAGCCTTGGAAAAGGCTGAAAAAACAGGTGGACCTGCTGCTGCAATTGAGCTTCGTGACGGAAGAATAGTAACGGGAAAAACATCCTCCCTGCTCGGTGCCTCAAGTGCTGTTTTAATTAACGCAGTAAAGGCTTTAGCGGGCATTGAGAAAAAGGTTGACATCATTTCCCACGAGGTTTTAGAGCCTGTACAAAAGCTAAAGGTTGAAAACCTTGGTAACCATAACCCAAGACTACATACAGACGAGGTGTTAATTGCCTTAGCAATAACAGCAAGCACAAGCGACGACGCTAAGCGTGCAATGGATTGTCTTAAGGATTTAAAGGGAACGGAATTGCACTCCACGGTTATCTTGTCCCCTGTTGACGTTGCCACCTTTAGAAAGCTTGGTGTAAACCTTACCTGTGAGCCTGTTTATCAAACAAAAAAGCTATTCCACGGAAATTAATAAATTAAAAAGACGACCCTTAGGTCGTCTTTTTTAGCATTTCATCACGCAGAATGCGTGCATAACTTTCTCCCACCGGAGAAGGCAAATGGCAGGTTTATAGGAATAAATTAGGCTCTCTTTAGACAAGAGAGCCCATTTGTTTTTGTAGCTTATCTCTTTTGCGTTTACGCAAAAATATCACTGTGTGGATGTTAATACACACAATATCACTCGGCATAGCCGAATATCACTGTGCTTTAGCACAATATCACTGAAGGATGGCCCTGTGTCATCTTGCCTACGCCATTGTGGCAAGCATTTTTTCGGTAACCTCGTACATAGTTGGCTCACCATTTAAAAGATGCTCAAATTGGTCAACTACGATTTCGGACATTCTTGCAACCTCATTTGCTTGGCTACCTGCAATATGTGGTGTCATAAACACATTTTCAAGAGTGAAAAATCTTTCATCCTTTGGTGGCTCTTCCACGGTTACATCAAGAACTGCGCACAAATCCTTCCTCTTTTCAAGGGCAGACAGCATTCCGTTTTCATCCACCTGTGCGCCACGACCTGTGTTTATAAAAGTACCGTTTTTCTTCATATTTTCAAAGTATTCACCCTTAAAAATACCAACTGTTGCAGGTACATTTGCCAAGTGATTTGACACAACATCACATTCCTTAAACAGCTCATCAAGGGTATCAAGCTTGGTAACTCCCAGCTCTTTTGCTCTTTCGTGAGTTAAGAAAATATCATAAACTAAAATGTTTAACTTGTATGGTTTTAAAAGCTCAACAACCTTTTTACCGATCATACCAAGACCAACAATACCTACATTTGTATTGTAGCTGCCTGCGTGAGCGCGAGAAGTATCTCCTGCCACCTTGTATGCATAAGCATTTTTGTACATACGACAGGCTTGATAAAAGCCCTTATTGGCAAGAATAATTTGTGATGCTGAAAATTCAGCAACAGGCACAGCATTAGCAGCAAATGCGCTGAATATTTTAATACCCTTGTTAAGATAATGCTGAGCAAAGTATTTTACACTGCCTGCCGCATAAAAAAGAGCCTTCATATTTGGGAAAAAGCGAGAAAAATCGTCCTTGTCCTCGCTACCCCCCGGCATTGACCAGGTAGAGAATACATACTCAACCTCTTTAAATGCGTCGGGGTTAGCCTCTAAATCCTCTTGGCAATAAACATTATCTAAATCTATATCAATTAATGACTTAATTCTTTCCTGTGTTTCCTTTGGGTAAACGTAGTCAATATTACCCTTGTTGTTTGCTAAAAAAATTGCTTTCATAAGATTACCTCGCAAGATTAAAATTACTACTCTTTTATTTTGGCACAAAATCCCCTCTTTGTCAAGGCTTTTACAGGTAAAAACTGTCTTTTATTCCTTGACTTTTCATATATTATATGATAATATTTAAATAAGATATTATTTAAAGGAGAGCTACATATGGCATATAATGTTCCGCAAAGTAAGGAAGCCTTTTTGAAAATGTGTGAGGAAAGTGGCACAGCCTTTCCATATTCAGAGGACTTATCTGTTTTTAATAAGGAAATAACAATCGGAGGCAAAACCCTTCATAACAGAATTGTATATCAAGCTATGGAGGGGTGTGACGGTACATACGACGGTGCTCCCGATGAATTAACTAAGCGTAGATATATGCGCTTTGCACGAGGCGGTGCAGGTCTTATTTGGTTTGAGGCAACTGCTGTTTTAGGCGAGGGCAGAGCTAATCCTCGTCAAATGTACCTAACCGACAAGACAAGGGACGATTTTAAAAGAATTGTTAGTGATATTAAGGAAGAAGGAATTAAAGCAAACGGCTTTGAGCCAATTGTTGTAATTCAGCTAACTCACTCAGGCAGATATTCCAAGCCCGAGGGTGTGCCATCTCCCTTAATTGCATACAATAATCCGATTTTTGAAAAGGACAATCCTATTGACAAGTCAAGAATTGTAAGTGATGAATATCTTGACACATTGCACGAGGCTCTTGTTAAAAATGCATTAATTGCCAAGGAGCTTGGCTTTGACGGTGCTGATATTAAAAGCTGTCACAGATACCTTTTAAGTGAGATTTTATCAGCCTATAATCGTGAAGGTCGCTACGGTGGCAGCTTTGAGAACAGAACAAGGCTTTTAACAGGCGCTGTAAAGGATGCAAAGGCCTTAACAGGTAAGGACTTTATAATCACCTCACGTCTGAACGCATACGACGGCTTTGAATATCCGTACGGCTTTGGCGTATCTCCAAACGGTGGCATTACCCCCGATTTTACCGAAACAAAAATGCTTCTTTCCAAGCTTGTGGAAAATGGCATTGATATGATTGATATTACAATGGGTAACCCATACTTTAATCCACACGTTAATCGCCCGTATTCTAAGGGTGGCTATGAGCCGCCGGAGCATCCGTTGGTTGGCGTTCAAAGAATGCTTGACGGTATTTCTGAGCTTAAAAAGGACACGCCTGTTCCCATTATTTCCTCAGGAATTACATTCTTAGGCTCAGTTAGTGCAAATGTATGCGCAGGCTATATGGAAAAGGGTGGCTTTGATATGGCAGGCTACGGTAGGCAAACCCTTGCATACCCCGATTGCGCAAATGCAATTACAAGTGGCGCAAATTTAGACGCTAAAAAGCTTTGCATTTGCTGTAGCAAATGTACGGAGATTATGAGAAAGCCGGGCGGAACACCGGGCTGTGTTGTAAGAGATAATGAGGTTTATATGCCTCTTTACAAAAAGCTTGTATTAGGTAAGGAGTAATAATTATGAAAAAAGTTGCTATTATAACAGGTGCTGCAGGTGGAATTGGCTATGCTACCTGTGAAAAATTTAATAAAGAGGGCTACTCAATTGTAGCTATGGACATAGTTGACGCAGATAAGGTTGCTGACAAATTTGAAGGCTTTAGCGATTGCGTTTACGTTAAGGGCAATCTTGCCTCAGGTGAGGACAGAGAAAGCCTTGTTAATACAGCCATTAATACATATGGCAGAATTGATGTGCTTGTAAATGTTGCAGGTGTTGCTCCAAGAGTGAGAAACGATATTCTTGAAATGACAGAGGAAAGCTATGACTTTGTAATGGGCATTAATACAAAGGGTACACTTTTCTTAACACAGTTGGTAGCTAACCAAATGATTAAGCAGGAAAAGGTAAGCGGTATTAAGGGCTATATTGTAAACGTGTCCTCCTGCTCTGCATATACATCCTCAACAAGCAGAGGTGAGTACTGTATTTCCAAGGCAGGTGCTACTATGATTACAAAGCTTTTTGCTGACCGTCTTGCCTCTGAGGGCATTACAGTTAATGAAATTTGCCCCGGTATTATTGCAACAGGTATGACTGAAAAGGTTAAGGAAAAGTATGACAATTTAATTGCAGGTGGTCTTGTTCCTCTTGGAAGATGGGGCTTACCACAGGATTGCGCTAACGCAATTTACACA
Organism: Clostridia bacterium; assembly: GCA_017621085.1. Classification (GTDB taxonomy): domain Bacteria; phylum Bacillota; class Clostridia; order Oscillospirales; family CAG-272; genus RGIG2000. The sequence goes on from JAGATW010000058.1 coordinate 38,290, forward strand.
CTCTCCAGCGGTATGCTTGGCTATACAACAGGTCAATCTATCATTGTTGACGGTGGTATGCACATTCAAAGATTATAAGGAGCTTAATAATGAAGGAAGCATATACAAGCATACAGGGCGTACAGGTTAAAAAAATTACACTTGATGCTCTTGTAATAGGTACAGGTGCAGCAGGCTATAACGCAGCTATACGTCTTGATAAATATGGAATTTCCGATGTGGCAATAGTTACTGAGGGAATTAATATGGGTACATCACGTAACACAGGCTCTGATAAGCAGACCTACTATAAAATGAACCTTTGCGCCGATTACCCTGACTCTCCTAAGGCTATGGCACAGGACTTTTTCAAGGGCAAGTGCGTAGATGGTGACAATGCTTATGCAGAGGCGGCTCTTTCCGTTCCTTGCTTTTTACAGCTATGCGAATTAGGAGTTGAATTCCCTGTTAATCGCTTAGGTGAGTACGTTGGCTATAAAACAGACCACGACCCAAGGGCAAGAGCTACAAGCGTTGGACCTCTTACCTCTAAAATGATGACTGAGTGCCTTGAAAGAGAAGCTCAAAGACGCAATATTAAAATATACGATAAGCTTCAAATTATTGAATTTATTAAGGATAATGGCGTATGCGTTGGCGTTCTTTGCTTAAATAAGGTATCAACTGACGAAAACGACAGATTTGTTTTATTCCACGCAAAAAATACAGTAATTGCCACAGGTGGCCCTGCGGGAATGTATGCGGACACAGTATTCCCCCTTGGTCACCACGGTGCATCAGGCGTTGCCTTTGAGGCAGGTGTTATTGGTAAAAACCTTACGGAGTGGCAGTATGGCCTTGCCTCCACAAGCCCACGCTGGAACGTTTCAGGCACTTATATGCAGGTGCTTCCTCGCTTTGTTTCCGTTGATGAAGATGGTAACGAATACGAGTTTTTAAATGACTATTTTGATAATATCGGTACTTGCTTATCTAAGATATTCAGAAAGGGCTACGAATGGCCATTTGACTGTAAAAAGGTTATGAATGGCTCATCAATTATTGACCTTTTGGTGTTTAGAGAGTGCGTAATGAAGAAAAGACGCGTTTATCTTGACTTCCGTAAAAACCCGTATGGTCTTGATGAATTACCCTATGACAAGCTTGATAGTGAGGCACGTGAATATCTTGAAAATGCACACGCCTGCTTTGGCACTCCCCTTGCAAGACTTCAATTTATGAATATGCCGGCCTACGACCTCTATCTTTCCAAGGGCGTTGACCTTGAAAAGGAAATGCTTGAAATTGCTCTTTGCGCACAGCATAACAATGGTGGACTTGATGTTGATATGTGGTGGCAAACAAATGTAAAGCACTTGTTTGCTTGTGGTGAGGTTGCAGGCAGCCACGGTATTTATCGTCCCGGTGGAAGCGCGCTTAACGCAGGTCAGGTTGGCTCTATGCGTGCAGCTCAATATATCTCCAAGCATAATGAAAATGAGTGCTTTGATGAAAAAACAGTGGACACTGTGGCGCAAAAAGCTATTTTAAAGCACTTAAAGCTAACAAGAGAAATGCTTTGTGACAGCTGTAACTTAGAGGAGCTTTGGGACAAATATACAAAGAAAATGAGTGAGGCGGCAGGCCCTATTAGAATTTGCTCACTTATGGACGATGCTATTTGTGATTGTATTGATGCTCTTGACGATTTTGGTAGCCTTGTAAAGCTTGATAATGTAAATAAGCTATGGAAGGCATATCGTTTGCGTGATGCCTTAATAGCACAGGCTACATATATGACAGCTATGAAGGAATATGTAAAAATGGGTGGAAAGAGCCGTGGCTCAGCCCTTTATTCCTCACCAAGCGGAAATGTACCTGATAAAATGGAGGAGCAATTCCGTTTTGAGCTTGACGGTGGCGACTTTGACGCAGTTGTTCAAGAGGTTAACTTTGCAAATGATTTATCTGTAAATATTCGTCCTGTACGTCCTTTACCCGAGGGTGGAGGCTTCTTTGAAAACGTATGGCGCGAATACAGAGAAAATAAAAATATTTTCTAATAAAATTGACATCGTGGGGGAGGTCTTGCTCCTTACGTTCACAATTAAACAAGGAGAATTATATGAAAACAGGTCTTGTATCCATTTCCTTCAGAAAAAAATCTATTAAGGAGCTGATTAAGGCAGCTAAGGAAAGTGGTCTTGAGTATATTGAATGGGGTGGGGATGTTCACATTCCTATGGGAAATGTTAAGCTTGCACGCAAGGTTAAAAGGCTTATGAACGGCGCAGGCTTAAAATGTGAAACCTATGGCTCATATTTTGGAGTAGTTTACCATTGTGATGAGCATTTTCCAATGCCATTTAAAAAGGTTTTAAAAACTGCAAAGGCTTTAGGTGCTAAAACCGTTCGTGTTTGGCTTGGCTGGCCCTGCTGTGGCTGTAAAAAGGGCAAGGGCGTTTATCTTTGCGAAAAGCAATTTAAGAAAAACGTAACTATTGCAAAATATCTTTGCAATGAGGCTAAAAAGTTTGGTATGACACTATCTATTGAGTGCCACTTTGCCACCCTTTCCGACGATTATCACGACACCTTAAGATTTTTAGACGAGGTTAATTGCGACAATTTAAAGCTTTATTGGCAGCCTAACCATTCTAAATCCTTTGAATATAATTTAGAGGCATTAAAGGCACTTCGCCCATACATTACAAACGTACACGTATTTAACTGGAACGAAAAGGGCGAAAAGTTCCCGCTTATTGAGGGTCGTGACCAATGGAATGAGTATTTTAAGGTGCTAAATGACGAAAATAGCGAGGGACGTGTATGCTTTCTTGAGTTTATGCCTGATGGTGAGCTTGATTCTTTACCAACAGAAGCAGGCTCACTTAAGACAATTTTAGGAGGAATAAGCAAATGAATATTTTAGAAAAAGCTTCCAATCCCAAATTTTGGGAAATGGTAAAAAACAGCCCCGAATATAAGCCTATGGTAGATGCGGTGCTAAAGGAATATGATAAATACTGTATCGGTGAAGTTGAAACAACAAAGTTCTCAAAATTCCGTCTATTTAAGGACAAGGGAGATAGAGAAGCTTATCAGAAAGTATTCTTTAAGCGTCAGCACAGAATGTATACAATGGCATTTATGTGCTTGCTTTATCCTGAAAACGAGGAATATTTAGAGCTTTTGCAGGACACAATTTGGGAAATTTGCGACCAATACGTATGGGCTTTGCCTGCACATATTGATAATATAGAGGTAAATGACAACTGCGAGCTTGATTTAGACGCTACAACTATGGCAATGGCTCTTGCATATATTAAGGTGATGCTAAATGATAGACTTCACCCTCTTATCAAGTCAAGAATTGACTATGAAATTGATAGACGTATAATCAAGCCATTTATGGAAAAGAGATGGCATTGGGAATACCGTCAAAACAACTGGACTGCGGTTTGTGCAGGTGCTGTTGGATGTACAGTAATGGTTAACCGTCCTGAGCTTTTTGAGCTTGTTCGTGACAGAATTAATATGGATATGGCAAGCTACATTTCCTCATATAAGGGGGACGGAGTTTGCGTTGAGGGCGCAGGATATTGGAGCTACGGCTTTGGCTATTTTGTAGAGTATGCAGAAATGCAAAAGCATTTTACAAAGGGCGAATTTGACCTTTTGAAAGATGATAAAATCAAGGAAATTTCAACCTTTTTACAAAAGCTGTTCCTTGATAAGGACGTAATTGTAAACTACGGCGATTGTGGTGTAAATGTTGTTGTTCCTGTTGGCTTTATGTATGGCTTGAAATCACTTTTCCCAAATGATGTAGAGCTGCCACCTTCTGCAAGAATGACTATTGAGACTCATTATTTTCCAGCCTGCTTAAGAGCATTTGTTTGCTTTGATAGCACCTTTGGCTCACAGGATATTTCCCAATATGCTGAATATTATATGAAGGATTGCGGTTGGTTTGTAAAAAGAACTCCTAAATACGGCTTTAGCGCACGTGGTGGCTGCAACGGAGAGAGCCATAACCACAATGACGTTGGCTCATTTATTTTATCAATTGACAATGAGCAATTATTGATTGATATGGGTGGCCGTCCTTACACAAGACAGTACTTTGAGGACGGAGTGCGCTATACCTTCTTAGAAACCTCATCAAGAGGACACAATACACCTATTATTAACGGAAAATATCAAGCTAACATTCCCGAGGCTTACCCGACAACCTCGTATGAAAACGGTGTTTTCAGCGTTGATTTTAAGGTAGCCTACGATATACCTGAGCTAAAAGCATTAGTGCGTGACTATTCATTTGATGAAAAATCCATTACTGTTTTGGATAAATTTGAAATCGAAGGGAATGCATCCTTTACCGAAAGGCTCGTTTCCTACATTGAGCCTACTATCTCAAGTGGCTGTATTGACTATGGCAAGGTAAGAGTGGTGTTTGACGGTGCTATTGCTGCTGCAAGAGTGGAAAAGGACACACACGCCATCGAGCTTAATCAAGATGGCTCAATAAAGAAGGGCGTAGATGTTTACTTAATCAGCATTGACGTAAAGGAGCCAAAGAACAGCTTTAGCTTTACAATTGAGGTGAAATAATGCTTGAAAAATTTCAAGCTCTAAAAGCGAGCCACCTACAATGACGGCTTGTTGTATAAATATTGATGTGCTGCGTGCGCTCTGAAAAGAGCAAATTTGAATTTACAATTGAAATATAAAATAACAACCTCGTAAATGATACGAGGTTGTTGATTTTCTATAAATCGTCAGCTTAAATCCTGCAAGAGCAAGACTAAGAAAAAAGGAGTGCCTATAACTATCGGCACTCCTTAAGGTTTTATTCAATGGATATATTTTTATCAGTATTAACGGAAAGGTTTTGTAATTCTTCGTTAGTCGCTTCTTTTGAGCCCTTGTGATGGTGACGACGTTGTGAATGTTCCTTGTCCATTACGACTTTCATAGTTCTTGGAATAGCAATCATTTTTGAAAGAGCATAAATACCAAGAGCAAACGCTAAGAAAATTTCGAACTCGGTAATTGTAACCTCTTGCACATATCCAAAGAATTTAGCAAGCATAACTGAGCCTGTGATTGACATAGTATAAACAAACAATAAGAATGAGAACAAAATATATAGTCTTGGCGCAGGAGTTAAAAGCTCAAATCTTATTTCAAATGCAAGGAATAAAAGGAGCAACACATAGAAGAATAAATGTGTAATTTTAAAGTAGTTGGACATTGGAAGACCGTTCCAGGTGTATATTAACAAAAGACCTAAAACAGCCCAAGTAATAGCACCGATTGAAGCTACATACTTGATTGAAATCGGTATATGAATTCTTTTTTTGCGAATTTTCTTAGGAATCATACCCAAAATTAAATAAAGAATAAACGGTACAAAAGGAATAAGTCTTAAAATTCTAAGTGTAGGTAAGGTCGAAGGAGCAATTACAAAACGGAAAAAGTCATAAAAGAATAGTGCAGCAGCCAACGCAGCGGTTAAAGCTGCAGCAAAATGGCAAAAGCCGAATGACTTTTTAATTTTTGCAATGTGAATGCTTTTTACCTTAACTGAAAAGAAAATAACGGCACCTATTGCCAATAAAAAGAATAAAACAGTGCAAATAGGGATTACATTTTTAAAATCAATGGTAATTGTATCGCCATGATAGTAGTAAATCATTGTAAGTAAGCCAAATAGAGCTGATACAACAGCAAGTGCTACTATAATAGGAATGAATTTTTTAAACAAATTATAGGTTTTAGTCATAATAAGTCCTTTCAATATTATTCCACTATAGTTTATCACACCTTTTGCAAAAAATCAAGCAAAATCAGAAAATACTCGTTATTTTAATAAAAAGTTTTCATTGATTATTGACTATTTGAAAATAATTTGCTACTATATATAAAAAAGAACAAGGAGGCACTAAAATGCTTGAACAGTTAAAAAAAGAGGTTTACGAGGCAAATATGATGCTCGTAAAATATAACTTAATTACATTTACTTGGGGTAATGTAAGTGGAATTGACAGAGAAAAGGGACTTGTGGTAATTAAGCCATCAGGTGTTGAATATGATGAATTAACTCCCGATATGCTCCCTGTTGTTGATTTAAACGGTAATGTAGTTGAGGGAACACTTAAGCCATCCTCCGATACACCAACGCACTTAGAATTATATAAGGCATACCCCCAAATCGGCGGAGTTACCCACACACACTCCTCTTGGGCAACAATCTATGCACAGGTTGGCAGAGGCATTACACCATACGGTACAACTCACGCAGACTATTTTGGTACAACAATTCCTTGCACAAGGAAAATGACCGATGAGGAAATTAAGGGAGAGTACGAAAAGGAAACAGGCACAGTAATCCTTGAAGCAATCAAGGACATAGGACCAATCCAAATGCACGCTGCCCTTGTACACTCTCACGGACCGTTCACCTGGGGAGATAATGCTAAAGCTTCTGTTGAGGCAGCAGTAGTCCTTGAACAGGTTGCTATGATGTCCTACAATACGGAAATGCTAATGCTCAGCGCAAATGGCAGCACCCAAAGAATGCAGGAAACGTTGTTAAGAAAGCATTACGACAGAAAGCACGGACCGAATGCGTATTATGGACAAAAATGAGTTTTCAACTCGTTTTTGTCAACTATGATTGCGTTTCACGCAAGTTATGAGACTCCGTCGTTATGAATAGCTAAAGCTACGTTATGAGTGTTAAAGATAGCAATCATATCATAACCCTTATACAACAAGCTCATAACGTTTACAAGGTGAACTCATAACATTTCCGTCAAGTCAAATAACGCACAAACTCAAAGAGCGATTTTTGTCGCTCTTTTTTGCTTGGTGCCTTTTAGGCGTGGAAATAAACCCCTAGTTCTACTAGGGGAAAAAGACGAGAGGAACTGCAAAAAATTCGGGCGAGCTTAACGCAAGCCCATAAAAAAGAAAGCCTCCCCTGTGTAAGGGGAGGTGGATTGCGAAGCAAGACGGAAGGGTTGTAAGATTATGAGGAACAATCCCTCAGTCGCTTTGCGACAGCTCCCTTTACACAAAGGAGCCTAAACTCAGTCCGTTTTACGGAGTGCTGTGCGTGTAATGCTATGATAGAATTTCGGCACCTCCCCACGAGGGTAAGCCTGTAATATCCCCTTCTAGGGGTATGCATAC
>JAGATW010000059.1 GCA_017621085.1 Clostridia bacterium
GGTATGATCGGATGCAGTCAACAACCTCAACAAGTGCAAGGCAACCAACTATTAGCAGAAGGCAATGTAATCAAGATTGACGTATCTTCTCTCCCCGAGGGATACAATTATTCGTTTGACGGGGAAGATGCAAAAGAAATCATAGACTATCTGTCCAACTTGAATTTGCAGAGCAATTTTGAAGAAAATCCCAATGAATACGGAGGAATGACATGGGTCATATTTTTGGAATATGACAATGGCGATGAATTAACTGTGTATCACTTTGGTAATATGTTTATCCGTACCGAAAAAGGCTCTTGGTATAAAATGACATACGACGAAGCAAATCGTTTTAATACCTTGTTAGATGAACTAAATAACTGACAAATTCCAATTTATCGAACAGAATAAAACTACCGCCGGCAGATTATCTGTCGGCGGTAATTATTTGTCTTCTGCGTTGCATTTATACCTTTGCGGACAGTCGAGGACGCCTGTTCCTACAATGCACTTGCTAACTTCCTTATGAGAACCAGCCCTTACGGGAGCTTTTTAAGTTTTGATGTTAAATAAGCTTTTATTGACATTGAAATTTCTCTGTGTTATAATTAAAACATAATTAATTTCTAAGGAGCTTTTTATATGCTTACAGCTAAAAATCCTATATTGCCAGGCTTTCATCCTGACCCTTGCTTGCTTCGTGTAGGTGAGGATTATTATCTTGCAACATCAACATTCCAATGGTTTCCAGGAGTACAGCTTTATCACTCAAGAGATTTAGTTAACTGGGAGGAAATGCCGTCCCCCTTAAGACGTAAGTCCCAGCTTGATATGGTTGGAAATCAAAATTCCGGTGGAATTTGGGCACCCTGCTTAACTTATAATAATGGTACATACTATCTTATATATACCAATACAAGAAATTTCCATGGAATTTTTAAGGATGTACACAACTATCTTGTAACTACAACGGATTTGTACGGTGAATGGAGTGAGCCTATTTACTTGAATTCAAGTGGATTTGACCCATCACTTTTCCACGACGATGACGGACGCAAGTATCTTTTGAATATGCGTTGGGACCCACGTATGGAAAACAATGCCTTTTCGGGAATATTAATGCAGGAATACTCTGAAAAAGAGGGTAAGCTTGTTGGTCCTGTTAAGAATATTTTTGAGGGCACATCCATAGGTGCTACCGAGGCTCCCCACCTTTATAAATTAAACGGCTACTATTATTTGATGGTTGCCGAGGGTGGTACTATGTATAACCACGGAATTCAAATGGCGCGCTCAAAGAATATTTGGGGTCCTTATGAAATAGACCCTTCCCCCTTGCTTACCGTACGTAACAACCCAAGCTCACCGTTGCAAAGAACAGGTCACGGCTCATTAATAGACACACCAAATGGAGATTGGTACGTTTCCTTCCTTTGTGGAAGACCTATTGGTGAAAAGGGCAGATGTATATTAGGCAGAGAAACCTGTATTGCTGAGGTTAAATGGGACGAAAACGGTTGGATAAGGCTTAAAAACGGCGGTACAACTCCATCAGTTGAATATAATGTGAATTTACCTGAGGTAAAGGTGCCAAGTGTTCCGGAATATGAGGAATTTGATTTTGACACCCTACCACCTCACTACAATACATTGCGTATTCCCTTTGACGAAATAGGAAGCTTAAGCGCACGTAAGGGTTATTTACGTCTTTACGGACACGAATCATTAACCTCCTGGATTAAGCAATCAATGGTAGGCAGAAGGCTTCAGCACCACAGAGCCGAGGCGACCGTTGAGCTTGAATTTGACCCGAAAAACTTCCAACAAACAGCTGGTCTTAGTGTGTTTTATGATACATACAACTTCTTATATTTATTTATGTCTTACGAAAGTGAAGGTAACAATGTTCTTAGAATAATTATAAGAAATAACCTTAAATTCTACGACCCACTAATGAAGGGTATTAGTATAGGCGACAAAACAAAGGTGTGGTTACGAGTAAGAATTAATGAATGTAAGCTTCAATTTTATTATTCACTAGATAATAGAGAGTTTATAAAAATTGCAGAGGAGCTTGATTGCTCTAACTTAAGCGACGAGGCATATTGTGATATAGACCACGAAGGACATACAGGCACATTTATTTCAATGTGCTGTAACGATCAATCTACAGGCGAAAACGAAAATTGTTGCTTTGCTGATTTTAAATCAATGAGATATCAGCAATTATAAAAATATGCTGTCGCATTTGCGACAGCATATTTTTTACACAATAATAGGGTTTTTATCTAAGTCTAAAAGCTTATATTTACGAGATTCGCGTCTATATTCACTTGGAGTTGTACCGATTACACTTTTAAAGGTTTTGCTAAAGAAATTTAAATCGTCGTATCCACAGGTGATGGCAACCTCTGTTATTGGTAAATCGGTAAATTCAAGTAGCTCTTTTGCAGAATTCATTCTTAAATCAATGATATATTTGGTAGGAGATATTCCCATAATGCTTTTAAAATGCTTATTGTATGTTGTCATACACATATTTTCCATTGAAGCAAGGTCGGTAATAGGGATTTTCTTATTAAAATATTCATTAATATAATTTATGGATTTATTAAGTAAAATAGTTCCCTTTGTAGTGCTTTCAATAGAACGAGCAGTTTCTATTAATATTCTTTCTAATAAGCATGATAAGTCATTGTCACGAAAACGGTCGTTTCTTGCAAAGCCTTCAAAAAGCTTTTTAAAGCGTAATTGTAAGTGGTTTTTTGCACTTAAAGCATTAATTGAAGGGAAAAGGGCAATGCCATATTCATTTAATTTGGAAAGAACCTCTGAACCTGTAAAGTGTACAGTTAAAAAATAAATAACCTCGCCACTGCAATCAAATTCATAAGGAGTTTTTGGCGGAATAATCAAAACATTTCCACCTTCTATAATTGTGTTACCCGATGGCGTGTTTGATGTTAATGTTCCTTCAATAACATAAATAAGCGTATAATCAAGCCGACCGTTTACGTTAGCATTTTTGTGTTGCTCAGGTGTGTTTACACAACTTGCACAATTTACAATTAATGGTCGGTTGGTTGCTTCAATGCTCCCATAATTAGGGTTATGCCAGTTTAAATATTTGTCATTGTATTTTAAATAGTATAAGTAGCTTTTCATAAAACAGAATCCCTTCGCGTCAAATATTACTAATGGTGCGTCAAAATTTCAATTTACATTTATTAACATTTATTGTATCATATATTTGTGGAAATGTCAAATTTTACAAAAGGAGAAATAATTATGAAGAAAAAAATTTTGTTTTTGCTAATAGCTGTAACTTTGCTTTGCCTATTGGCAATTTCTGTTAGTGCAGAAAGCTACACTCCAACCTTTGGTAGTGTAATTACAATTGATGGCATTGGTGAGCCAACAATTTTGGATAAAACCTCAAGGGTAGTTATGACAGACGGTAAAACCTACCCTGCATATTACATTTTGAATGATTCTACAAGCTTCTCTCCAAATTTTAACAAGCTAAACAATGCGCTTAAAGATTTAGGTCAAGATGCTTCATACAGCAGGGCAACCGTTAAAGCTTTGGAAATTCCGGAGGGCATTATTAATCTTCCTCCGTGCTATAATGCAGGCGGCTTTTTCCAGGGGGACAAGTACACTCCAACTATCGAGTATTTACGTCTTCCAAGTTCACTTGAAACTATGGGTGATGCTGCGATTTACAGAATTAATACCCTTAAGGTTATTGATAATTTTGAGAACACAAAGGTGGTCGATGTTCCAACTAGGTTAGAAGGACTTTCTTCTTTGCAATATATCCACTTACCAAACACTGTTAAGACTATTCCCGGAGGAGCTTTTAAAGAGTGTACGAGCGTAGAGTATATTATTTTGGGTGCATCAATTGAAGAAATTAATACTCAAGCATTTCTTTATGCAGGAAAGAATTCAGGAAAGAGTTCCCTTAAAATTTATGTATCTAACACTCTTTTAATGGTAAAAAATGCATACGGTGATGGCCCTCTACAAGGCTCAAACGCTGTGGTTGAGCTATACTACACAGGAACGCTTGATGATGTGGGTATGCAGCAAATGATAAACGGAACAGGTATTAAAAAAGGTGCTTCGTCTTGGGCTACTGTGGATGCAAGTGCAAAGGACTTTGATAAAAATGCAACTTATACACAGAACACAATTATATACAATTTCAATAAATGTGATGCATTTTTTGGCGGAGTACATACTGGCGAAGAAATAAATGGATGTCAAGTTAGCTGTAAAAATTGTGGTAATACACAAGAAAAAGTAAATCCACAACACGAAAATAAGGTTTTCAAAGAAGCTTCCGAGCTTGGATATTTTGGCAATATTACCTTTACAACATCTTGCGAAAATTGTGGAAAGGTTGAGCTTACTGAAACTTATTCAGCATTGTTTGAGTATCTTGGTTATTCTACAGCTTCATTCGGTGAAAGTCGTTCTATTGTATGTGGTTATAATGTCAATAAAGAAGAAATCAAGGCATATCAAAAATATGCATCCGACTTTGAATTTGGAGTAATCGTTGCAGTAAATAAATCAGTAGAAGATGAAATTTCTCCAAAGCCCGGTGAATTAGGAGTAGTATCTGTTTCTTTAAGTAGTTTAATTCATGATTACTTTGATATAAAGGTAATAGGTATTGATGAACAGAATTTAGATACTCAAATTGTGTTATGTGCATATGTAATTGAAAATGATGAAATTTATTATCTTTACAACAACACAACAAGTCAAGCTGTAAAAGGAATTTCATATAATAGTGTATCAAGCCAAACTAAATAGCATTAAAAATTGAGCTCCTAAGGCTATTTTGCCATAGGAGCTTTATCTATTCTAAGATATAAATCGGAAAAGTGTAGGCTTTGGTGCATAATATTCAATAATATCTGAATTATTTTTCAAAAAACACGAAAAAAATTCAAAAAGCTATTGACATTAATTTAGTGTAGTAGTATAATAAAGCATATTTATTTTTTTGCGAGCTTATCATATAATGATAAAGGCTTAGTAAAAGTGTTTTGGAGGATAGAATTATGAGTAGAGTTTACAATTTTTCAGCCGGACCATCAATGCTCCCATTACAGGTGCTTGAGACATGTGCAAAGGATATGCTTGACTACAAGGGTAGTGGTATGTCCGTAATGGAGATGAGCCATAGATCTCCTGTTTATGATGAAATTATTAAGGAAGCTGAGGCAAAGCTTCGTCAACTTATGAATATTCCTGACAATTATAAGGTTCTTTTTTTACAGGGTGGTGCATCAACACAGTTTGCAGCAGTTCCGCTTAACTTAATGAACAAGAACAAAAAGGCTGACTACATTGTTTCAGGTCAGTTCTCCGGTAAGGCTCAAAAGGAAGCTACTAAGTATGGTGATGTTGTAATTGCAGCTTCAAGTAAGGATGCAAACTTCTCATTTGTTCCAAAAACTGATAGAAGCTCCTTTAGACCGGATGCAGACTATGTACACATCTGCTTTAACAACACAATTTATGGAACAAAATTCCCATATATTCCGGACACAGGTGATATTCCACTTGTTGCAGATATGTCATCTTGCATTATTAGTGAGCCTGTTGATGTTTCAAAGTTTGGCATGATTTATGCCGGTGCGCAAAAGAATATGGCTCCTGCCGGACTTACAGTAGTTATTATTCGTGAGGATTTAATGGGCAACGCAAGAGAAGACATTCCTGTAATGCTTGACTATAAGACAATGGCAGATAATGACTCTATGTACAATACTCCACCATGCTACTGCATTTATGTTGCAAAGCTTGTATATGAGTGGATTTTAGGTCTTGGTGGCCTTGAAAAGATGAAGGAAATGAACGAAAAGAAGGCAGCTCTTCTTTACGATTATCTTGACAGTCAAGACTACTATATTGCACCTGTTGAAAAGGAAAGCCGTTCAATGATGAATGTTACTTTTGTAACTGGAGATGCTGACCTTGATAAAAAGTTTGCAAAAGAAGCTGACGCAGCCGGTCTTAAGAACTTAAAGGGTCACCGTTCAGTTGGTGGTATGAGAGCTTCTATTTACAA
>JAGATW010000060.1 GCA_017621085.1 Clostridia bacterium
ATTGAAGTAGGAACACCTGTATAATTAACAAATTCCAATTTATCGAATAGTAACCCCCGACAGATTATTTACAATCTGTCGGGGGTTATCTTTGCTTACTGCAGAGCAATTTTATGTTTGAAAGTAAACTTCCTTATGAGAAGAAGCCCTTTTTTGTTCCTTTTTATATTTCCTTAAGTGCTTTTTCAATAGCGCTTGCTATAAAGGTTGAGCCATAGGCTGTGGGGTGAATTTTATCGGCAAAAAATTCATCTGCGTGTGGGACAATGTCAAGTCCGTCTATTACCTTGATTCGCTCATACCTTGCACAAGCGCTCTTAATTGTATCAATGCACCAATTAAAGCGCTCCCAATCAACATCATTGTTGCGCCAAAGAGGAGTTACACACAAAATAGGTGTGTTTGGGTAAAGCTTTGTTAGCTTGTCGTAAAATTCATAAACTGCTTTTTTGTAGTCGTACCCTTCTTCAATATGACACGCTTCGTAGTAGTTAGTGCCTAAGAAAACCACAACCTTGTGTGGATTAAAGCCATTTGCTACCATCATAGGCTCTCTTGGCTCGTAGCGATAGCCTGCAATTCCTTGACCCACAATTTCGTAGCCTGTTTTCATAGCAAGCATATTAACATATGTAGCACTTGACATAAGAGGGCCGCCACCGTGAGTTATTGAATCCCCAAGAATTAATACTCTCTTGGAAGGGAAGGGAACACTCTTGTACCCACCGTTTAATGTAAAATGCTTAATGCCAAAGGACGCAATACAGGGTAAGCAAATTATAATTTTCTTATACCCCTCACTCATTGTATGCTCAATGTGTCCCTTTGGACTTTCATCAACTCTGTAAACTGCCTCAAGCTTACCGTTTACAATAAAATCAACGGTGTTGCTCTCCTTAATAAAGCTTGATGAAACATAGTCAAAGCTGATTTTAGTAGCATCGGTTTTAAATTCAAGCCTTACAGCACCTGTGTGCATAGCCCAGCTTGTCCACCCTTGGTCAAAAGCATCGGAGCGCATATATTCAATTTGCTCCTTTGAAAAGCGAAAGGCCCTAAAAACCCCACCATCTGTTGTATATGTCATACCCCCACGGGCAAATTTTATAAGAGTTTTTGCAGAAAGCTTCATAATCCACCTCAAAAATAATATTTTAAATAATTTTACTATAAACAAAAAGCTATGTCAATAGACAACATCAAAAAGGAGCAGAGAAATCTGTTCCTTTTTTGTTGCCGTTTTTATCTTAGTAAAAATGCAAATGAAAATAATTTTCATAAAATTGTGTCAAAATTGTAAACAAGTGAAAATTATTTTTGAAAAGGTTTTGAAATAGAAAAATGAAAAAAGTGAAAATTATTTTCAAAATGACAATCGTGTAAAATATCAAAATAGGGTAGATTTTATTAAATAAATATAGGTTTTTAAAATATTTTTTCAAAAATTTACGGAAAATGTTGACAAAATCGTATTTATATGATAAAATCTAAATTGTGAAAGTAATTTTCAGTTAATTTGAAAAAAGTTTTCAAAAATTGCAAAATTAATGAAAAAATAATGCTAAAAATGAAAATAATTTTCATAAATCAGCGAAAACGTGCAGAAATGTCAGAAAGGAGGCAAAAGTTGAACAGGACTTTACTGCAGGCTCAGCTCATGTATAACGATATGGGCAGATCTGAGAAGAAGGTCGCTGACTGGTTGTTTTCTCACTCCGGTGAGGTACTCCCTTATTCCATAACCGATTTTGCCTCTAAATGTGAAAGCAGTGAGGCTACCATAGTTCGTTTTTCAAAGCGACTGGGCTGTCGAGGCTATCAGGACTTGAAAATCACTATTGCCAAGGAGCACGAAAAAAAGGTTATCGTTCCTATGATAACAAGCGAGGACGATTGCTTTGCTATTTTTGAAAAGGTTTGTAATGATGCTTATATGTCACTTGAGCGTACGAAAAAAACGCTCTCTGCAGAAAGTATGACAAAGGCATCAAAGGCAATTTCCGAGGCGAGAAGAGTAGTGCTTATTGGACTTGGCGCATCAGCACAGGTAGCAGAGGATGCAAGCAACAAATTCCTTCGCGCAGGCTGTAACTCAAGCGCCTATGCTGACACTCATATGCAGGCAATAGCAGTTTCACAGCTAAGGGCAGGAGATGTGGTTGTTGGAATATCTCAATCAGGTTCATCTAAGGATATAGTAGAATCAATGAAGATGGCAAGAGCCCACGGGGCTACAACCATCTCAATCACCTCAAAGGAGCGCTCGCCAATTGCAAGGCAAAGCGACATTTTGCTCCTAACCGATACAGAGGAAACAAGGCATAGTGCCTTAGGACTTAATTCTCATATTTCAAGGCTTATCGTTATAGACGCCTTGTGTTACAAAATTGTTTATCAAAACTCTGCAAGAGCTCAAAATGTGGGTCAGAGTGAGGCAGAGCTTCAATCAAAGCGTATAATCGAGTAAACCCTACATTATTATAATAAAGGAGAGAAAGGATGAAAATTCTCGTTGTAAATGCCGGTAGCTCATCTCTTAAGTATCAGCTTTTCGATATGGATTCCGGTAACGTTCTTGCAAAGGGCATTTGCGAGAGAATAGGCATTGACGGTGCTATTACTCACAAGCGCCCGGGAAAGGAAAATTATTACACAAATGCAAGCCTTCCCGACCATAAGGCAGCAATTGAGCTTGTGCTTAAAATTTTGTGTGATAGTCAGCTTGGAGTTATTTCAAGCGTTGACGAAATCGGCGCTGTGGGACACAGAGTTGCTCACGGTGGCGAAAAGCTCCGTAATTCAAGCATAATCGGAAAAGAGGAGCTTGAATATCTTGAAAGCATAGTTGAAATCAATCCACTTCACGGACCCCCTGCAATCAGTGGAATTAAAGCTTGTCAAAGCGTTATGCCAAATGTCAAGCACGTAGGCGTATTTGATACATCCTACTATTCAACCGTTGAGGAAAAGGCGTACATTTACCCAATTCCTTATGAGCTTTACGAAAAGTACAAAATCCGTCGCTATGGCTTCCACGGTACATCGCACAGATACGTGTGTGGCAAGGTGATGGAAATCCTTGGCAAAAAGGACGCAAAGGTAATTACCTGTCACTTAGGTAATGGCTCATCCATTACAGCAAGTATAGGTGGCAAGGCAGTTGATACATCAATGGGCTTTACCCCACAAGAGGGTGTTCCTATGGGAACAAGAAGCGGAAGCGTTGACCCGACTGTTGTAACATATATAATGAAAAAGGAAGGACTTACAGCCGACGGGGCTGAAAAGCTTCTGAATTCACAATCGGGACTTTTAGGTGTGTCCGGTGTTTCAAGTGACTGCCGCGATGTTTTAGAGGCACAAAATGCAGGAAACAAAAGAGCAGGACTTGCAATGGACATTTTAGTTCACTATGTTAAGAAGATTATAGGCTCTTACATAGCTGAAATGAATGGACTTGACGCACTTGTATTTACCGCAGGCATTGGTGAAAACGACGGTATCGTAAGAGAAATGCTATGCAAGGACTTGTCCTATCTTGGAATTGAAATTGATAGCGAGGTTAACCTAAACGCCAAAAGAGGCACACAGGTGGAAATTACAAAGCCGGGTGCTAAGGTAAGAACCTTTGCAATTCCAACCAACGAGGAGTATATGATAGCCCTCGATACATACAACCTAATTAAAGCTTAATAAAAAATTTATATATAAATTCGAAAGGAAAAAAGAAAAATGAAATCAGCTTACGAAATTAAAAAGGAAATCTGCGAAGTAGGACATGCACTTTACAACCTAGGCTTTGTTGCCGCAAATGACGGTAATATCTCAGTTAAGGTTAGCGAAAACGAGTACTACTGCACACCAACAGGCGTATCAAAGGGCGCTCTTACACCTGATATGATTATCAAGGTTGACAGAAACGGTAACAAGCTTGAGGGTAAGCTTAACCCATCATCCGAAATCAAAATGCATATGCGCGTTTATCAAAAGCGTCCGGACGTTGGCGCAGTAGTTCACGCACATCCACCAATAGCTACTGCATTTACAATTGCAGGCATTGACCTTGACCAATACATTCTTCCTGAGGCAGTTCTTACAATTGGTGAGGTTCCAACCTGTGCTTACGGTACACCATCTACAATGGAAATTCCTGACTCACTTGAGCCATACATCGAAAACCACGATGCATTCCTTCTCCAAAACCACGGTGC
>JAGATW010000061.1 GCA_017621085.1 Clostridia bacterium
GGAATGCAGCAGAGATGTACTTTGTCTCGCCATTTGGATATTCAACACCGAGAATAAGCATATGCTCAGCCATCCAGCCTTCTTTTCTACCAAGGTAGGAAGCAATTCTTAAAGCAAAGCACTTCTTACCAAGTAAAACGTTTCCACCGTAACCGGAGTTAACGCTCCAAATTGTGTTATCCTCCGGGAAGTGACAGATGTATCTGTTTTCCTCGTCAATGTCCTTTCTTGCGTGAAGACCCTTAATAAAGCCTTCGCCATCGCCCATAGCCTCAGCTACGTGCTTACCTGCTCTTGTCATAATAAGCATGTTAAGAACAACGTAAATAGAGTCTGTAAGCTCAATACCATACTTAGCAAAGTCTGAGCCAACCTGACCCATTGCGTATGGAATAACGTACATTGTACGACCCTTCATAGAGCCCTTGTAAAGAGCGCCAAGCTTAGCATAGCATTCCTGTGGGTCCATCCAGTTGTTAATATTACCAGCGTCCTCTTTTGTTCTTGTACAGATAAATGTTCTGCCTTCAACACGAGCAACGTCGTTAATAGCTGTTCTGTGCAAGTAACAGTTAGGAAGAATTTCCTCATTAAGCTTTTCAAGCTCACCTGTTGAGCAAGCCTCGTCCTTTAAAGCCTGTGTTTGCTCCTCGCTTCCGTCAATCCAAACAATTTTGTCCGGCTGTGTCATGTTAGCCATTTCCTCAATCCAGTCAAGAATTAACTTGGAATCGGTTAAAGCTTTGTTTTCAAATTTAATCATAATTATACCTCTTTCTGATTAATTATCAAATTTTGACATTGTAAGTATACCATATTTTGTCGGCTCTTGCAATAGATTTTTCTCATATTTAACTATTTTTTTATATTACTTTTCTAAAAGAGCCTTAACAATTCTTAATGAAAGCTCCTTTTTTGAGCGCGGATGAATGTCGTCATTTTCGCAAACGTCACGGCAAACAACGGTTTTGACGTTTTTAAGCTCGTCTTGAGCCTTCATTTGTGCATCCTGTACCAGGTGCCAGCCCTCTGTATCTCTTTCAATATAATCAGCCAATTGAATAATGATAAATTCAAGCTCAGAATCCATAAACACCTCACGCCAGGAGGATGTAAGAGCATCTAAAAATTTCAAATAAATTCTTGCCTCGTCAATGCTTGCGTTGCTCTCTCCCTGATACCAAAGCACGCTTGCCATGGAATAGGGAATTATTTTTGTCAGCATATAGTCATATAAAATGCCGTCATCATTCCAAATAGGAAACCATTCGTGATCAGCAAATTTGTTTTCAACCTGTAATTCCTCTCTTTGCGCCACATCCTTGCGTAGCCAGCTCTGAATAACGGATGCACCCTGATAGCAGGCAATAAGACCGATTTTGTGACCCTTTTTGGAAAGCTCCTGGGAAACGTAATAGCCAATGGCGGAAAAGTCCTTGGCATTATCCTTGGTTAAAGTAACCCAGCCGTCATTAACACCCCATCTTTCCTCGGTGTTTTCTTCTATTCTGTCAACAGTAAAAAGGCGTACGTTTTCATTCCCCTCATATACGTCAGAGGGCTCACGTCTTTCCCACATTTTAAATTGAATGTTGGACTGTCCGCTAAGTAAGTAAACGTCACCAAAATAAAT
The DNA here is from genome assembly GCA_017621085.1 of Clostridia bacterium. Taxonomy (GTDB): domain Bacteria; phylum Bacillota; class Clostridia; order Oscillospirales; family CAG-272; genus RGIG2000. The sequence goes on from JAGATW010000061.1 coordinate 1,634, forward strand.
ATTTCTAATTTCGGTTACTGTACCATCTGCATAGAGTGTTAAGGTATTTGGCCCGCCATATTTTTGCGGCTCAAATTCAATAAGCCACTTGCCTGAAGCTTTAGTGCTTTTTGTTTTTCCTAAAAAGTTAATTGTAACGTCCCCGTAGCCGGAGCCGAAAATTCGCACACTCTTGCCTGCTTGCATTACCATATCGTTTGCAAAAATAGGATTTAAAGTAATCATAATACTGCTCCTTTGAAGTATTTCTTTTATTTTAGCATTAATATTCAAAAAAGTAAACAAAAAACTATATTTTGTGGTAAAATAAAAAAGAGGTGATTTTTGTGGAAATTGAAAGAAAATTCTTGATTGAAAAAAAACCTGATTTAACAGGCTGTAATTGTGACGAAATAAAGCAGGGCTACTTTAGTATAAATCCGGAAAAGCGTGTGCGCCAAAAGGGAGATAAATTTATTCTTACCGAAAAGGGCGAGGGAGATTTAGTAAGAGAGGAAAAGGAAATAGAAATAGACATAAAAACCGCAAAGGAGCTATTTGAAAAATCCAAAACCTACATAATAGAAAAGACAAGATATTATATTCCTTATGACAAATACACTATTGAGCTTGACATATATAAGGGCAGGCACAAGGGTTTAATTGTTGCCGAGGTTGAGTTTGAAAATGAAGAGGACGCACGTAATTTTAAAGTGCCTAATTGGTTTGGCAAGGAAATAACATACGACAAATCCTATAAAAATATGATGCTTGCATTAAATAAAGGTTGACAAAGGACAAAGACTTTGTTAAAATAAAGTATATTTATTTAAAAAGAGGAAGCTAAAATGAAAATTTATGACGAATTAGTAGCCCGTGGACTTATAGCACAAGTAACCAACGAGGCAGAAATAAAGGAAATGGTAGATAACGGTAAGGCTGTATTCTATATTGGCTTTGACCCAACAGCAGATAGCTTACACGTAGGTCACTTTATGGCGCTTTGCTTAATGAAAAGACTTCAAATGGCAGGCAATAAGCCAATTGCCCTAATCGGTGGTGGTACTGCATATATCGGTGACCCATCCGGAAGAACGGATATGCGTTCAATGATGAACAAGGAAACAATTGAGCATAACTGTGAATGCTTTAAAAAGCAAATGTCACGCTTTATTGAATTTGGCCCTGACAAGGCTATGATGGTAAATAATGCCGATTGGCTATTAGACCTTAACTATATCGACTTTATTCGTGATATAGGCTCTTGCTTCTCAGTTAACAATATGCTACGTGCCAAGTGCTACGAGCAAAGACTTGAAAAGGGACTTTCCTTCCTTGAGTTTAACTATATGCTTATGCAGTCCTATGACTTTTTGGCTTTGTATGAAAAGTACGGCTGTAATATGCAATTTGGTGGAGATGACCAATGGTCAAATATGCTTGGCGGTACTGAGCTTATAAGAAAGAAGCTTGGCAAGGACGCTCACGCAATGACAATTAATTTGCTCCTAAACTCCGAGGGCAAAAAGATGGGTAAAACACAGTCAGGTGCTGTATGGCTTGACCCTGAAAAAACTACACCGTACGACTTCTACCAATATTGGAGAAACGTAAACGATGCAGACGTTTTAAAATGTATAAGAATGTTAACCTTCTTACCTCTTGAGGAAATTGACAAGATGGATAGCTGGGAGGGCAGTCAGCTTAATAAGGCTAAGGAAATTCTTGCATATGAGCTTACAAAGCTTGTTCACAGTGAGGAAGAGGCAAACAAGGCACAAAGCGCTGCACAGTCAATTTTCGGCGCAGGTAACAGCGAAAATATGCCTGAGTGCAAGCTAAACGAAAGTGACCTAATTAACGATGCAATTGATATTCTTTCCATTCTTGTAAAGGCAGAGCTTGTTCCTTCAAGAAGTGAGGCAAGACGTGCAACCGAGCAGGGTGGCGTTACAGTTAATAACGAAAAGGTAACAGATATTAAAAAGCTCTACACAAAATCAGAGCTTCAAGACGGCTTAGTTGTAAGACGTGGCAAAAAAGCCTTTAAAAAGGTATTACTTTAAAAAACAAAAGCTACATATGAGACGGTCTCATATGTAGCTTTTTTATCTTGCATAAAGCTCAATCCATTTTTTAAGCTTTTCCCTGTCAATTTTCTCAAATTGCTCCTTAGTTAAACGGAAGGACCAGTTGTCATCACAGCTACCGGGAGTATTTAAACGCGTGTCCTTACCATACTTTAAAAGGTCTTGTATTGGGAAAATAACAAGTCCTGCGTGGCTTGAAAGCATAGAGCGAATAACCGTGTCATAGCAGTTGTCCCAGTTAGCTCCCTCATAGCCAAAATAGTCAAGAAATCTCTGCCTTGACTCCTTGTCTAAGTCCCAAACGTAGCCTAAAAGTGTATTATTATCGTGTGTGCCTGTATAAGCAACACAATTGTTTATATAGTTATGAGGTAGGTGTGCAGAGTTGTTGTCCCCTAAAAGACCAAATTGCAATACCCTCATTCCGGGGAAAGTACTGTCCTCTACAAGCTTAATAACCTCAGGTGTTATATCGCCCAAGTCCTCAGCAATAATAAGCTTATCCTTACAAATTGAACGAATAGCATTTATAAAGTCCATACCGGGACCCTTAACCCATTTACCGTTTTTAGCAGTTTTGTCCTTTGCGGGAATTGAAAAATAGCTTTCTAAGGCTCTGAAGTGGTCAATTCTTACTCCGTCAAAAAGCTCACACATAAACTCCATTCGCTCACTCCACCACTTGTAACCGTTTTCCTTCATTTTGTCCCAGTTGTAAAGCGGATTGCCCCACAATTGACCGTCCTCGCTAAAATAATCAGGTGGCACACCTGCAACATTAGTTGGCTGATAATTCTCGTCAAGCAAAAACTCCTGTGGGTTAGCCCAAACGTCAGAGGAGTCAAGAGCTACATAAATAGGAATATCGCCAATAATTTTTACATTTTTTTCGTTTGCATATTCCTTGATTTCAAGCCATTGTGTAATTGCAAAGTATTGCATAAAACGCCAAGCGTGATAAGATTCCTTACTTGGAATAGTGTTAGTAAAGTCCCACCAATCCTTACCCTTGTTAGAGTCCTTTAATGCCATAAATTTGCAAAAAGCCTCGGTCTGTGGATGATTTTTATAAAAATCGTCAAGAGTTTTAGTTTCCAAAAACCTTGTTGAAGCCTTAGTCAGCAAACGAATTCTTTCTCTTAAAAGTCTGTTAAACTCACAGGAATGAGGGTCCTTTTGTAAAGCCTCCTCCAATTCCTTTCTTGTAATAAGCTCCCTTTTGTAAAGCTTTTCCAAATCAATAAAATACGGATTTATACTAAAGGCAGAATATGATTTATAGGGTGAGTTATATTCATCAGGCAGACAGAAGGGTAAAACCTGCCAATACTTAATTTTACAATCACTTAAAAAATCTATAAATTCCTTGGCACTCTTGGAAAAAGCACCCTCGGAATAATCTCCCCAAAGGGATGAAATGTGCATTAAAACACCACTTGCTCTATTCATAAAATACTCCTTAGCTTTTTTGTTATTTTAACATAAAAAAGAATACATTTCAATAAATACTTGCAAAATTGAATAAAATGTGATACAATGTAAAAAAATATGTGAATTTGTTTTAAAGGACATTACGCATTTTAAGGAGATTTTTTATGATTTCTGGTACTAAGCATACCAATGACGATGTTCTTTATACTGTTTTTAAAAAGCATTATTGTCCGGAGTGTCAGGCAAAGCTGAAAAGAACAAAAACAACATTAGTTGTTAATGCAAGCTCTCCTGAGGCAAGAAAATATGATATTGACCCATACATAATAGGAGAGGTAAAGGTGCAGCTTGTTGATTTTAGGTGCCCTATGTGTGGTAAGGAAATCAGTATAGAGGATATGAAAAGAATAGAGGGCTACTATGTAGTAGAGGTTGACGAAGCCGAGGCTGATATTCTTGACGAAACAAGAAGATAATAAAAGCACTAAGCAAAAGATTGACACAAATGCTAAGGTTTTAATTGGCATTATGTGTCATTTTTTGATTCTATAGATTAGAACATGATAAACTTATTGCTTTTTTTATAACTGTGTGATAGAATTAAAAGGAACTGAAGAATGGAGGTTTCCATGAATATATTAGAGCAGAGAAACTATTTAGATTTGATATTTGCCATAAATGAGTTTTTGAATTATAAGCTAAACTCTTTGGATGAAGAAATATCGGGCAAATCTGTTGCTAAGCAAAAAAATAACGAAGCTGTGCTCATATCAGGGATTGTTGAAAAAGGAGAGTTTGTTTACTATTTATCGGAGAATGTAAAAAAAGAGCAAGTGGTGCTGAGAGGTTATCTTGCTGATATTCTTGAAACGACTTATCAATACATAATCAAGGAAAGAGAATCGCGAAATAGTGTTCATAAAGAAAAAATGGTATTACTCATTCCAGAATACATGGCTATTTCACGCCGTCTTTTAGAAAAACTTGAGGCGTTAAAGGCTGACATTGAAAATAGTAATGCTCTCAAGGGAGAGTATGAACAAGATAATCGAGTAGAGCTTATATTAAATGCGTTGAAAAAATCAACAGAGTTTAGCGAAACGATTGGTAAGGAATATAAATACAGACCTTGGTTAGCTATATTGATGTGGGTATTTATTTTTGGAACCTCGATTTCAGTGTTAGTACTTGTGCTTATGAAATGCTATGATGTTACAACCGAAATTTTGTATCTGATGACAGCAAAAAGCCAATCACCTGTGAAAAGCACGGATGTTTGTTCGTCTATTTGTTGGGATATTGCATCAATTATTAGCATAACTTTTGTTGTGTTGTTGGCTATCGCTTTAATTGCTTTTAAAATAAGAGGCTCGCATTTGAAAAGAGAAATTGAAAAAGGAAATGTATCTGCAAGATTTGTCTATGCAAATTATTATCAAATTCCTTTGATTGCTAAGCTTAGACCGGATTTCAAAAAGTATGTATATGAAATATTGGAATGTGCTAAAAGCGGATATCCTTTGGCATTATATCAGGCTGGTCAAATGTATGAGTATGGGTATGGTAGAATAATCGAGAAAAATTTAAGCTTATCAATTAGTTGCTATTCCCGTGCTTCAAGGTATATAAAAAAAGCTCAGGAACGATATAAAGTACTAACGAAAAATTTCAACTGAGGTGAAAAATGTCATATTATATTTGTTATGCAAATGAAGATAGAATAAAGGCGATTAAGCTAAAAAAGGAGTTAATAAGCTTAGGACAGGAAGCCAAAATGATTGATAGAGGAGAAACGGATGTGTTGATTGACCCTATTGATGACATACGACAAGCTATAATTGATTGCTCTGCCTTTATAGTAATTCATTCTGGATATACTAATGTTTCGACTCTTTCTCAAATAGAAATCACATATGCTGTAAATAGGGAAAAAGATATATTGGTTGTGAAAACAGATAAAAGCATTGTTTCTAATTCCATAAAATTTTGTGTAAAAAGAACTCCTATAGTTGCAACAGATATGAGTTTAGCTGCAAAAAGTATAATCAAAGCAAGAGGAGTGTTGAGTGATGATTTACGGAAATGAAGATGTATTCATTAGCTATAGCTCGGCAAATCATGCAGTGGCTTTAGAAATAAAAAAGAGGTTGGAATCTCCACCAAGAAATGTTACCTGTTGGATGGCAAACAATGCAAACATTCAAAGCGGAGAGGATTTCCGTTCTAAAATAGTAGATGCCATAAAGCGTTGTAAAATATTTCTTTTTGTCATTTCAAAGGAGTCGATGGAATCAAAGTGGTGCCCACTTGAACTGTCTTATGCGATACTTGAAAACAAGAAAATTTATTCTATAAGAGTTGATTCAGCACAGCTTAGTCCAAGCTTTGAATTTAAATTGATTTGTTCACAAATTAGTGATGGAACATCGAATTTAGATGTTGTAATTGAAACTCTTGCTATAAATGTCAAAAATCAAAGAGATGAGATTTTAACGCAAGAGCAGAGAAAGATTTCTGATAGTAAAAAATATAATATCGGTGGTTATCTGTTTTGTCATATTGTATCCTTGATATTAGGAATAGCAATAATAGCATCTATCGCCGTTGCAATAGTAATGGTTGATAAGGCTGGAGGGATAATGGCTTTTCTAAGTGAAAGTTCAAACTCCGATATCAGTAAAACTGCAATTAAAGCACTGTCAATTGTGCTGTATTGTATTGTCCCATATGTTATCTTCATAAGTCTTAAAAATTTAAAACTAAAAAACCTACAGGCTGGTGCAAGCATAGATTCACCGTCTGCACTTTATACACAATACTTAATAATGACAAGATATAGCTTGCTTTTTATAATTTTTGGAAGAAAAGTAGCACTTGAAAAGCTTCAGAAAAGTGCAGAGCTTGGTTATGCTCCTGCAAAAAAAGAAATGAAGCGCTTGTCTAAATAATAAAAAACAATGTAATGGAGGTCATTATGAAATACGAAATTAATGATTATAAGGGCTACAAGCTTGGCAGCTTGCCTAAGGACTCAATAAAGGAGCTTGAGGAATATTCCTACCTTGCAGCAACTGAGGGTAGCGTTCTTTTGGAAAACAAAAATAACACTCTACCTCTTAAAAAAGGCGACAGAGTGTCTGTATTTGGCAGAATTCAAAGAGAATATTACAAGAGTGGAACAGGCTCAGGTGGTCTTGTAAATGTAAAATATGTAACTAATATAGTTGACGAGCTTAAAAAGAGCGGCGAGGTTGAAATTAATGAAAGCCTTCTTAATGTATATGAGGAATGGAAAAAGGAAAACCCCTTTGACTATGGCTGTGGCTGGGGTCAAGAGCCTTGGTGCCAAAAGGAAATGGAGCTTGACGATGCTCTTGTAAAGGAAGCAAGAGAATTTGGTGATAAGGCAATTATCGTAATTGGTAGAACAGCAGGTGAGGACAAGGATAACTCAGCCTCTGAGGGTAGCTATCTTTTAACTCCGCTTGAGGAGGAAATGATTAAAAAGGTTACCTCCGTTTTTGAAAAAACAATAGTTGTTCTTAATGTTGGTGCAACAATAGATATGAAATGGGTTAAGAAGTACAATGTTGCATCTGTTCTTTATGTATGGCAGGGTGGAATGTGCGGTGGTCGTGCCTGCGCTGACCTTCTTCTCGGTAAGGTAAGCCCAAGTGGTAAGCTTTCCGACACTATTGCATACGATATTAGCGACTACCCATCAACAGCTAACTTCGGTGGCAAGGAGTACAATCTTTATAAAGAGGATATTTACGTTGGCTACCGTTACTTTGAAACCTTTAATAAGGACGCAGTAGTATATCCATTTGGCTATGGTCTTTCATATACAACCTTTAAATCTACATATACCTGCTACGGTGACGACGGAAAAATTGTTGTAAACGCAGTTGTTAAAAACACAGGTGACTATGTAGGTAAGGAAACAGTACAGGTTTACTTTGGCGCACCAAACGGTAAGCTTGGCAAGAGTGCAAAGGAGTTAGTAGCTTACGCAAAAACTAAGGCTCTTATGCCAAATGAGGAGCAAACACTAACTCTTGAATTTGACGTTGACCAAATGCGCGCATATGATGATAGTGGTATAACAGGAAATAAGTCCTGCTACGTTCTTGAGGTTGGTCAATACATTATTTATGTTGGTAATAGTGTAAGAGATGCATCCGCTGTATATATTCATATGGAAAACGAAACACGTGTAGTGGAAAAATGTAATGAGGCACTATCTCCCGTTAAGGAATTTGAAAGAATGAAGGCAGGAGAAAACGGTGAGCTTGTATATGAAAGCGTACCTACACGCACCTACGATATTAAGGACAGAGTTAACGAAAATCTTCCAAAGGAAATTCCATATACAGGTAACAAGGGTATTAAGCTTGATGATGTTAAAACAGGCAAGAACACCGTTGAAGAATTTGTAGCCCAGTTAAACGATAAGGAGCTTTGCTGTATCGTTCGTGGAGAGGGAATGAATAGCCCTAAGGTAACTCCGGGTACAGGCTCTTGCTTTGGTGGTATAACCGATGAGCTTATTTCATACGGTATTCCAATCGTTTGTACAACAGACGGTCCTTCAGGTATCAGAATGGATAGCGGTCTTTTAGCAACAAGCATGCCAAATGGTACTTGCTTAGCATCTACCTTTAATGATGAGCTTGTTTCTGACCTATACGCACTTGAGGGCGTTGAGATGACAGCCTATGAAATTGACGTAATTTTAGGCCCGGGTATTAATATTCACAGAAGCCCGCTAAATGGTAGAAACTTTGAGTATTTCTCCGAGGACCCATACCTTGCAGGTAAAATGGCAGTAAATATTTCCAAGGGACTTTTACGCGTTGGTGTTTACTGTACAATTAAGCACTATATGGCAAATAGCCAAGAGTGGTATAGACACACAAATGACTCTGTTTTGTCAGAGCGCGCAGCACGTGAAATTTATGCTCGTCCATTTGAAATGGCAGTTAAAGAGGGTGGAGTTAAGGCTATTATGACAGCTTATAACTCTGTAAACGGCTTCCACGCAGCCTCTAACTACGATATGACAAAAACAATTTTGCGTGATGAGTGGAAATACGACGGCTTTGTAATGACAGACTGGTGGGCGCACATTACCAACCTTGACGGTACAACAAGCACAAGCGACTTTGCAAGCATGGTTAAGTCACAAAATGACGTTTATATGGTTATGGAAAATGCAAAGGACCATAACGATAACTTAGAGCCAAGCCTTGAAAATGGCTATCTTACAAGAGCAGAGCTTCAAGCCTGTGCAATTAATATCTGCAATTTCGTTATGTACACACACGCATATGAAAGATTTAAGGAAAATGGCTTTAAATATGACATATCAAGCCTTGATACAAGCCATATGACAGTTGTAAAGGAAATTACTGCCGAAATCGGTAAGGACGAAAAGCACTCCTTTGAAAAATCAGGCAAGTACATAGTAGAAATTGAATTTACCTCACCTTTAAACAGCCTTGCTCAAATTGCTATTAGCTTAGGCATTGACAAGCGAGGAGAGAATACCTTCGTTGGCAAGGGCACAGAGGGTGGCACAGGAGTAATGAAGGCTCACGTATCTGTTATGCAGGGAGAGCATACATTGTCCTTTAGCTCAAAGGCAGATGTAAAAATAACAAAGGTTAAATTCTTATTATAATTTGTAGTATTTTGTCGTTTGCCTTCATAGTATGGTAATGGGACTGATTTGTCCCAAATAATTGTGAAGGTAAATAATATGTGCGAATATACAAATAGAAGAAATGATAGCGAAGACCGGGAATGTCCTTGCCCATACAGGGAAAGATGTGAAAGAGCCTTACGCTTAAGAGAGAACACAGAATATTACAGAGGATGCAGAAACAATAACAGGGAAAATCAAGGATGCCGACGCGCAAGAAGAAATTCCTGTGGCATTTGCAGCATCTTCAGTAGCTTCTGTAACAGATAAAACCATAAAAAAGGACACTTGTAAAAAGTGTCCTTTTGTAATTTATAAAGTAATTAAGCCTTGTTAACAGAGCCGAATAACTCCATCTTTTCCTTAACTGTTGCCTTAATAGCCTCAAAGCCCGGAGCTAAAAGCTTTCTTGGGTCAAAGCCCTTACCGCTTAAGTCCTTGCCTGCTTCAATGTAAGCTCTTGTAGCAGCTGCAAAGGAGAGCTGACATTCTGTGTTAACGTTAATCTTAGAAACGCCAAGAGAGATAGCCTTCTTAATCATTTCCTCAGGAATACCTGTACCACCGTGAAGAACAAGTGGCATATTTCCAACCTTCTCGGAAATAGCAGCAAGAACGTCAAAGTTAAGACCTGCCCAGTTAGCCGGATACTTACCGTGAATATTACCAATACCTGCAGCAAGCATTGTAACACCAAGGTCAGCAATCATCTTGCACTCGTCAGGGTCTGCACATTCACCTGCGCCAACAACGCCGTCCTCTTCACCACCGATAGAGCCAACCTCTGCCTCAAGTGAAATACCAAGAACGTTACAAGCGTTTACAAGCTCCTGTGTCTTAGCGATGTTTTCTTCAATTGGGTAGTGTGAGCCATCAAACATAACGGATGAGAAGCCTGCATTGATACAAGCCTTAGCACCCTCGTATGAGCCATGGTCTAAGTGAAGTGCAACAGGAACAGTGATGTTTAAGCACTTAATCATACCCTTAACCATACCAACGATTGTGTCGTAGCCACACATATACTTACCGGCACCCTCAGAAACACCAAGGATAACAGGTGAGTTAAGCTCTTGAGCTGTTAAAAGGATAGCCTTTGTCCACTCAAGGTTATTAATGTTGAACTGACCAACGGCATATTTGCCTGCTTTTGCTTTTTCAAGCATTTCTTTTGCTGAAACTAACATATTATTAATCTCCTTAAATTTTTTATCGCATATATTTTACTACAAAAAAATCACAAAATCAATAGGTTTTGAATATTTAGTCAATATTGTAATAGTTTTTATAAATTTTATAACTTATTTTCGTCAAAATAAATAGAAATCAATCTTAAAATATATAAAAAACACGCGTTTTTTATATAAAATACCATATTTTTTGATGAAAAAGAATTTTTTCTTGCATTTTTACTTAAAATTATGTAAAATAATAATATAGAACTTTAGTACTTTAAAGTGATACAACAAAAAAAGGAGGTATCTTATGAAGGACAACGTTATAGTAACAATTGCAAGACAGTACGGAAGTGGTGGACGTGAAATTGGAGAAATTCTTGCCAAAGAGCATAATCTTGCCTTTCACGATAAGAGCCTCATTGAGCTTGCAGCCCAAAAGTCAGGCATTGATTTGGAGGTGTTAAAAAAGGCAGACGAGGATGTAACTCCAAGCTTTTTATATTCAATTGCTGTTGGCAATTTTGATATGTACCCTCTTTCCATAAACATGTCACCGTACGAAATGCCCGTTAATGATAAGCTTTTTAATTTGCAGGCTGACATTATAAGGGAGGAAGCCGACAAGGCTCCAAGCGTTTTTGTAGGCAGATGTGCCGACTACATTTTAGGTGGCTACAAAAAAGTATTGAAAGTTTATGTTTATGCAGACATTAACGCAAGAGTAAAAAGAATAGCCGAAAAGGAAAATGTAAGCGAAAGCGACGCAAGAGTTTTGATTTACAAAACAGATAAGCGCAGAGCAAACTATTATAACTACTATACCTCACTTAAATGGGGTAAGAGCGAAAACTATAATCTTATGATAGACACAAGCGTAATAGGAACAGAAGGCGCTGCTGCTATTATAGGAGAATATATTAAGCTGCTTCAAAGTAAATAAAACCTTGACTGGCGAGAGTGTTTAATCGCCAGTCAAATTATTAGGAGAAATAAAATGAAAAAATTTTTTGTGGCACTTGCTATTATCACCTGCTTTTTACTGCTATGCTCCTGTGGTGAGCATACGCACGAAAAAGCAAAGGAGCTTTCCTTTAACGAAACTCATCACTGGTATGCTTGCACAGGCAAAAAATGTATGGAACAGCTTGACTTAGCAGAGCATATTTGGGACGAGGGAAAAATAACAAAGAAGCCAACAATAAAGGAAAACGGAGTTAAGGCATATAGTTGTACCGTGTGCGACAAGGTAAAATTAGAAGAGATAAGGTACGAGCCAAAAACAACAGTTAAGGAAACAGGCTGGAAAAACGCTTTTAACAGCATGAATTTTGAAAATGTGTATATGACCTTTGACGAGGTTATAGTGTCAAATGGCATAAGTCTGCGTAATTTATATAAAATCGAAGCAAAGGTAGAAACAGTATATTTACAGGCAACTACATACGAAAACAATCAAGAAAAGGACTATTATGCTATTTTCCAGGACGACCATTATCAATGGCTACTTGAAAAGGACCAAGCGATAGAGGATATTATGTTTGACATAGTTCCCGATGAAGATTTAATATCAGCAAAAAGCTTCTTAGCAGACTATAAGCTTGATTTAAGTCAGCTATTTAGCAGCTTTACCTATAATGTAATTAACAAAGCTTATGAAGCATCAAGCGTGACCTTGAACGATGTAGAATACAAAAATATCTCCGTTAAAATAGAGGATGAAAAAATTGCTAAAATAATATTGTCCTATGACGAGGAGGTAGAGCATTATTTAGAAATTACCTTTACTAAATACTCCGAGGCTGACCCTGTACCGCCTACAAGCATTACAGAGAATTGATAAACTTACAAAAATCATATAAGACATTGACAAATCTGTGGTAATATTATATAATAAATACAGAGTTGAATGTACAAATAGGTAAGACGCTGTTCGTCTCAGACCTTTTGAAAATTTATTATCTGGTATTAAATATATGAGTAATAGCATACGAACAGAACTTACTGGTCATATGCTATTTTTGCTTATTTTGAAATTCAGGGGTGATAAATGGTGGACTATTTAGAAAGTAAAGATTATATAAGTATGTTGTAATTAATATGGAAATTGCAACTACAATACAGTTGATTCATATAATAGTATAAGATTAAAATCTTAAGTGTACGCATATAGTATTACTAAAAAAGAATGAAAGGGAAATTGAAAGAAGTGTTAATGAGAGAATCTGTAGTGAAAAAACTTAGCTTGATTATTGCTATTATCGTTGTTTTAAATACCTTGATTGCTTGTGGCAACTCTGAAACAGATATAAACGATGTTGACGGTCAAAGCAACAATACCGATTATGAATGCGTAGAAGGCGGTTTTTCAAACAGTTGTTTAACGGCGTGGACGTGTTTATTTTGTGCGTATAAGCTTGACGACAGCAGTTATCAAAAGGACGAGGATGTAAATTTTACATTGTATTTTGGCGCAGCTGATGAAAGGCATTTCAGCTTTGGTGCTGAAGAAGGAAAAGCGCCGGTTTGTGTTAGAATTGTAAATGGTGAAACCAATGAAAAAGTTATATTACATGAATTTGATATAGATGAATTGTTTACGAAAAAGTATTTAGTTGATTACGATGACAATGCCGACAAATTTGTTTTTAATCACAGTGAACAAATTACATTACCGAAGGAAATGCTCACAGAAGATAAGGGCAGTGTACATATTCAAATAGAACATATTTCTGATGAGGATATGGATACATTCGAATATGGATGCTCATCAGCAGCATTCTTCTACTTAAAAAAGGACGATAATATCATTTTTTCAACTAAGGAGTTCAAATAACAGCAAATAGCGAGTAGCCATATAAACAAAAAACAGAATTTCCAAAACGGAAATTCTGTTTTTTAGTATGTTTAATTAAAGTAATTACTGTACGTTAGCCTCAAGATACTCAACAACATCGCCAACAGTGATGAACTTGTGAATATCGTCCTCGCTAAATTCAATGCTGAATTCGTCCTCGCAAAGAAGAACAAGGTCAGCAAGCTCAAGTGAGTTAATGCCAAGGTCATTTGTAAGCTCTGCGTTCATTGAGATGTCGTCTGGGTTAAGGGAAAGCTCTTCAACTAAGATATTCTTTAATTTCTCAAACATGGTTTATTTCTCCTAAAAAATAAATTTTGAAACACCAAAAAATGCTTCTTGGCGATTGCCTTTATAATTATATAGATTTTACGTCTATCTGTCAATAGTGAATTTAAACAAAAACGAAGCTCGAATTTTGTAAAAAATGCACAAAAATTCACTAAGGATGTTGACAATATAAAAATTATTCCTCTGTTTTCTTGCTCTTTATATTGGCAAGAGGGTTGTTATTTATAGCATCCTGCATACCCTTATTTGATACATGAGTGTATATTTGAGTAGTGTTTAATTGCTCATGACCTAATATTTCCTTAAGCACACGCACATCAACATTTCCCGTTTGATACATAAGGGTTGCTGCTGTGTGTCTTAGCTTATGTGTTGAGTAATGCTTATAGTCAAGACCTGCTAAGGAAAGATATTTGTAAACAAGCCATTGTACGGTTTTGTTGCTTATTCTGTTATACTGCTTACTTATGAAGAGTGCATTTGTATTTATCTTTTTATATTTTTCGTCACGTCTTATAGGTAAATACTTGTTAAGGGCATCACGGCAAGCATCGTTTAAGTAAACAATTCTTTCCTTGTTACCCTTACCTATAACACGCAAGGAACGTAAATCTCTGTCAAGGTCACTAAGACTAATTCCGCAAAGCTCAGATAAACGCATACCGCAGTTTAAAAACAGAGTAACAATTGCATAATCTCTTTCCTTGAATTTAGATTCAGTATCATTTTCAATAGCCTCTAAAAGAGCAATACTTTCATTTAAAGATAAATGCTTAGGTAGTGTTTGCTTTTTTTTAGGGCCTTCTACATCAATTGCAGGGTTTTTGTCCAATATTCGCTTTTTTTGGCAAATATACTTGTAAAAGGACTTAATGGCAGAAAGCTTTCTTGACCTTGCACAAGTGCCATTTCTTCTTTCATTGGATACATAAAAGAAAAAGTCATAAATTTCCTCTGTACTGACAGAGCAAATAAATTCAGTATCAAGCCTTGAAATATCAAGCTTTTCAAAAAATTCTGAAAAAAGAGCAATACTGTTTCTCTTAGCGTATATGTACTTAAAGAAAAGGCGAAGGTCGGAAAGATATTCATCAACCGTTTTAGATGAGCATGACTGTATAGTTAGCTTATACTGTGCAAATTCTCTTACCAATGGTGGCATAGAGTCAATGGGAAACTTATTTTGCATATCAACCTCCTTATTTTGTATAATTACATTGTATCATATATTATTCGATTTTTGTATCAAAAATATAAATTTTTTAAAATATATTGCATTTTTAACTTTTAACTTATATAATATATATGTACAAAAAAGAGAAAAGGAACAAAAAATGATAAAATATATAAAAGAAAACCTTGACAGCATATTTAAGCTTTTCATCAACCATATGGGTATGATGATATTTAGCTTAGTGGTGCTGCTTACCTCAAAGCTGATTTCCTCAAAAATGAACAACAATGCCATATTTTACATAATGGGCGCAATATCTGTGCTTATGTATTTTTCCTTAATTTACACAGCAATGTGGGAAAAGGGCGCACAGGACAAAATCAAAATAGATGGTGGCAGATTAAACAAGAATATATTTAGTGGCTTGTATTTTTACTTAATTGCAAATGCTATTGCGATTTTTGCAGGAGTAGTTGCCCTGATATTTTCATTTTTTATTACAAAGGAAGCATCCTTTGTAAATGATGTGTATGCAGTGTTTAGGTTAATTTCCCACTATTATAATGGTATGTATATGTGGATTACCCAGCTTAATTTTGCAAGTCCTGTAATACATTCACTTATCTATATAGCAGTAATTATTCCCGGTACTCTTGTAGCATTTGTGTCATACATTTTAGGCGTTAAGGGCTTTAAGTGTATTTTCCCCGAGCCAAAAAGGGACCATAACAGAAGAGTAAGATAATCAAAAATAAAACGCCTTCACAGAAAAAGGCGTTTTTATTTTACTTATTTTTAACTCTCTTGCTTTCAATCTTATCTTCAAGCCTTTTAAATAGCTTAAAGGTAAGAGGGTAAATAACAACAGCGAAAATAACAATAAGCGCATAGCGTATAGCTCTTGCTACGGTGTTAGCAGGCAAAAGTGATTCCAAGGGAAGCTTTAGTAGCTCCTTTAACAAAACAACTATAATAAGACCAATAACGCATTTAAACACTTGTGTGTACCATTTGCCCTTAACATCAAAGCGTACAAAGCGCTTTTCAATAGGGTAGGAAATAAGCATACCTATTAGCGCACCGAAAAGAGTATATGCGTTTTTAAGTCCGGACTCGTAGTTGTGTGCATCAATGTCAGATGGAAACTTGTATAGCTCAACAAACAAAAGATAGCTTAAAGAAAGAAGTGTCATAAAGCCTAAGAATATATACATTACATATTCCTTTTTTTTGGCTAACTTAAAAACAGGACGAAGTCCAAAAATAAGCAAAAGAGCAATAAGCACAGAAACCCCAACATCAAGAGGAGTATGCACGCCTAAATACATACGAGAAAAGGGAACAAGAACGCAAAGAACAATACAAAAAATTCTTAGCCATTTCTTTTTTGTAAAAAATGCAATTCCACCAAATGTACCAACCGAGCTTTGCGTGTGTCCTGAAGGAAAGGAGTAGCCTGTTGCTTCCTCTATTGCTCCATCAACAGGTGAAAAATTAGAGTCTAACACCCAAGGACGTGGAATTCTGAAAATCAGCTTTAAAAACTGATTTATTGTAGTACCAACAAATCCGACGGAAAGAATATAGTAGCCCTCAGTCTTAGAAACGCACCAAAAAATAATAACAGCAACAGCCAAAAACGCAATTTCCTCACCTAAAGCTGTAACAATTAAAAACAAAAAGTCAAGAAAGCCACAGCGTATGCTTTCAAGAAAATACAAAAATCCCATAAAATCCCCCTTAAATCAATCCTAAAGTAATTATATATTTTTTTCAAATTTTTGTCAAGCAAGGTGTTGAATTTTGCATATTTGTGTGCTATTATTGAAGTTAAATAAAAAATTTGCTTTTTGCACAAGGAGAAGAAAAATGAAAAAGGTTAAGGAATATTTAAAAAAGTATTTTGTAACCGCAATGGGCGCTATGGCACAGGGCTTGTTTGCCACACTTTTAATTGGCACAATCCTTAAAACCATCGGTCAGTACACAGGACTTGCGTTTTTAATGGACATAGCAGGGTACGCACAGGGTGCTACAGGTATGGCAATTGGCGTTGCTATTGCAATTTCATTAAAATCTGATTTGCTTGTTGTTCTTTCAAGCGCAGTTGTTGGCGCTATGGGTAATGCCATAGGTGCAATAATCAATGACGGTGCTATTGTAGGATGGGCAAAGGGTGCTAAAATAGACCCAAGTGACGTATTTTACAGTGCAGGACCTGCAGGTGCATTTTTTGCAGTAATTATCGCTTGTGAGGTTGCAAAATTTGTTTCTAAGAAAACAAAGGTAGATATTCTTGTAACCCCTGTTGTAACTCTTTTGGTAGGCTTTGGCGCATCTTGGCTCTTATGCCCAATTGTAGCTTATATTATGTATTATTTAGGTGTGTTTGTATCTCTTGCAACAACCTTCCAACCACTTATAATGGGTATTATCGTTTCAGTAGTTGTAGGTATGATTCTTACATTACCAATTTCAAGCGCAGCAATTTGCGCAATGATTTTTTCACCCTCTGCATACCTTGTTGCAATATCAAACGGTACAGAGGAAGGCTTCCTTTTAGCAGGTGGTGCAGCAGTTGTCGGCTGCTGCGCTCAAATGGTAGGCTTTGCCGCAATGAGCTTTAAGGAAAACGGAGTAGGTGGACTAATCTCCCAGGGCTTAGGTACAAGCATGCTTCAAATGGGTAATATATGTAAAAACCCAAGAATATGGATTCCACCAACAGTAGCAGGAGCTATTTGCGGACCACTCTCAACACTTATTTTTAAGCTTAAGTGTCAGGGCGTATCTGCCGGTATGGGTACTTGTGGCTTGGTAGGACCTATTGGCGTAATTACCGAGCCAAACCAAAATCCTGCATTAATGTGGACAGGACTTATACTTTTATGTATAATCTTGCCTGCTGTAATTTCCGTGCTTTTAACTATTCTTTTCAAAAGGCTTGGCTGGGTTAAGGAAGGCGACTTAACTCTTGAGGATAAGTAAATGAGAAAAAACAGTAAATTTATTTGGCTAAATGACTGTAAGGACAATAAGTTTTGTATAGCAGAGTTTACAAAGGAAATTGAAACAAGCTCCAAAATTAAAATAGAAATCAGCGCAAATTCAAGATATTTGCTCTTTGTCAATGACGAATACATTGGCAGAGGACCTACAAGCGTAGGCGGTGACTTTTTAGATGGCAAAATTGATGAGTCCTATTACGAGGAATATGAGGTTAACAAAACAGGTAAGCTTAAAATAAGTGCCTTAGTTACCTCCTGTCCAACAGCCTTGAATGAATATGATTTTGGCTTTTCGGGTCTTTACATAAGAATTATAAACGAGGAAAACCAAGAATGGCAAGGCAATGAGGAGTGGAACGCGCGTATTCTTAGTGAGCGAACAGATGTATTATATACAGACTACCAAATTAAGGAAAACCCATTTACTAAGGCATCCTTTAGTGGCACTCTTGATTTAATTAAGTCATCTTTAAGTCACTTGCAGGAGGACACAATCTACCCACAGAATTATGACAAAATTGTAGTTGATTGTGGAAAAACCATCACCACGTGTCTGTTTTTTGACAAAATTTATTCAGCCTATCCACAAATTTCCGTAAAATGCGACGGAAAATGCACCCTTAAAATGACAAGCACCGAGGAAGGCAAAGCAGGTCGAATAGAGGAAACAATAATATTCGACAAAAATAAAACCCACCTCTGCCCAAGAATGAGGAGCGTAGGTCAAATTGAGCTTGAAATTATAAACGAGGGTAAGGGTCAGGCAATAATAGATTTAAGCATTAAATATGTACGCTACCCCGTATATAACGAAGGGAAATTTAATTGCTCTGATGAGCTAATTAATAAAATTTATGATGTTTGTATGCACACCCTTAAAATATGCAGACAAACAATTCATTTAGATTCCCCAACACACCAAGAGCCTCTTGCTTGTACAGGAGATTATTATATTCAATCAATGATAGAGTATTTGTCCTTAGGTGACCCCACTTTATCAAGTCTTGATATAAAAAGAACTGCCAAGCTTTTAAAGGTACAAGATGGTCGTATATTCCACACCACTTATAGCCTAATGTATCCTTGGTGGGTTTATGACCATTATATGCACACGGGCGAAATTGACGTAATAGATTTAGAAGCACTTAAGCTTTTGCTAAATCGTTTTGATACCTATGTATCAAGTGAAAACGGCTTAGTAGAATACGCACCCGACTATATGTTTGTTGACTGGGTTGTGGCAAGTAGTGAAAACGATAGCTTTTTGGACGGTGGCAAAATGATGTCCCACGGAAAAATGGAGGGCTTTAGCCTACATCACCCACCAAAAGCACTTGGTCAAAGTGTGCTTTGTATGTTTTATTACAATGCTCTTGTTAAATCATCACAAATTTACAAGGTGGTAAATTTGGAAAAAAATGCCGAGGAGTGTCTAAAAAAGGCAGAAAAATTAAAAGAAAGCATTAATAAATACTTGCTTGATAGCAATAAGGGCTTGTATGTAGGTGGCTTAAATACGGACAATTTGGTAGAGGAAAATCAATGGCTACCTAAAAATACAAAAATAGTGTACTACCTAAAGCAAGCAAATACCTTAGCTGTCCTTTTCGGTATTGCCCCTGTGGAATTACGAAAAGATATTCTAAAGTATGTATGCACCAATCTAACCAAGTATGAAATGCAACCGTATTTCTATTATTTCTTGCTAAATGCGCTGTATTCGGAAAATATGCTTGAAGAATATGGCTTTGACCTAATCAGACGTTACGAAAGCATAATTAATAAGTGCGATAAGGGTCTTTCCGAGGCTTGGGAAAATATGGATTGTGACTTTTCACACGCATGGGGTGCTGCCCCTGCTTACGTGCTTAAAAAAGCACTAAGCGGTATTGAAATTATTGAGCCATCATTTAAAAAAATCAAGCTTAGCCCCAAGCTTTTCAACCTTGAAAACGCCGAGCTTGAAATTTTAACCCCATATGGAAAAATAGAAATCCTTATGAAAAAGGGCAAGGACACAGTAATAAATGCCCCTTCGGAAATAGAAATCATATAAAAAATAAAATGTCAAGCTAAGTCATAGCTTGACATTTTTTATCTTCTATTTCTTTGACTTTTTTCGTTTAATTAGCATGCTTGCGCAAATGATTGCAAGAACAAGTGGGAATATTATGGAAACTGCAAAGCCTGCCTTTAAATTGTTATCAAACAGGGCAGATATCTGACCGGCTAAGGATGGACCGGCAAGACAGCCAAAGTCACCTGCTAAGGCAAGCAAGCCAAACATAAGAACTCCACCGTTTGGTATTTTGTCACTTGCCATACTATAGGAAGCAGGCCACATTATACCTGCGCCAATTCCGCAAAGGGCGCAACCAAAGAGCGACAAAACAGGGAATGGGGACAATATTGTAATTAAGTATGAGGCTATGCAAACAATGGAAGAAATAAATATCCCCTTGGCAAGATTAATTTTTTCTGACATCTTTGCATAGAAAACTCTTGCAAGACCCATACAAATAGCAAACAGACAAGGACCTAACAAATCTGTTAACCACTTTAAGTCGCTTCTGCCAATAGCAGTTTCAGCAAAGGCAGATGCCCATTGTGCCATTGCAAGCTCAGATGCTCCTGCACAAATCATCATAACAACAAGCAGCCAGAAAAGCTTATTTTTAAATAGGGAAATTAAACTTGACTTTTCGGTAGCTTCCTCTTCAAGAGTGTAAATTGGAACTCTTGTAAATAAAAGTAAACAGGCAAGAGGAACAATAGTCCAAGCAATAGCAATATAAATCCAATTTTCAAGTCCGAAAATTTGGAAGAAAATAGTTGAAATTAACACAACTCCCGCCTGACCCCAGCAATAAAAGGAGTGCAAAAGGCTCATCATACCGCTTTTGTTTTTTGTAGGACAAGCTTCAACGATAGGGCTGATTAAAACCTCCATAATGCCACCGCCTGCGCCACAAAGCATCATAGAAATAATAAGTGCTAAAAACTTATTTGTCATAACAGTTGGCAAAATAAACATAGCCACAAGACCCATAGTTGCAAAAACCGTTGCCAAAATTACAAGTGGTCTATAACCAACGCTTGGGGCGATTTTTGAAACAATAACGTCAACCACAAGCTCTATGATAATATTTGCAGTAATTAAAAAGCTAACCTGTGAAAGTGTAAGACCAAGCTCATCTTGAAAGAAAAGATAAAGCAAGGGTGGAAAGTTAAGCATAATAGCTTGGGTTATGTACCCTAAGCAAGAGGCAACAATTGTCGCCTTGTAATTGTTTTTGATAAGCATAGTAAGACCTCGAAGTAATCAATATCAAGGTGCATTTTATCATAATATATGATAAAAGTCAATACAAAAGCCTCTATTGACTAAAAAATTCAACAGAGGCTAAAAACTATTAATCCACCAAGTCAACCTTATAATATTCCATAAAGAAATCAAGCTGAATTAACCAAGCGATAAGCTGTGGCGCTGACATTAGCTGACCAAACCAAGTGCCGTTTTTCTGTATAATTTCATCAAGCTTTTGCCTGTCAAGAAACTCACTTAAATAGCCCATGCGTCTAAGTCGCTCATCCAAAATGCCAAGCACTCTTTTCATATATTCGGGATTGTGTGTTTTTGGGTAAGGGCTCTTTTTTCGCCAAAGAATTTTGTCAGGTAAATAATCAACCATGCTATTACGCAAAAGTGATTTTTCTACCCCATTTTCAAACTTATATTTCCAAGGCACATTAAATACAAATTCAAAAATTCTATGGTCGGCAAAGGGCACTCTTACCTCAACACCGCTTGCCATACTCATTCTGTCCTTCCTTTGTAAAAGAGAGGTCATAAAATAATTTACGCTTAAATACGACGCAATTCGTGAAAGACGCATTTCGTCACTATCACTGTCTAAAACAGGACATTCACTCAAAGAATTTTTATAAATTTGTCGTACATAGTCGTACCCTGTGTCGCTATTTGACACTTTATCTTTAAATAATGAGGCTCTCAATCTTGGTGAGTGAATCCAAGGGAAAAAGTCAGAATAAAGCATTTCAGGGCGATAAAACCAAGGATATCCACCAAATATTTCATCGGAGCATTCACCACTTAATGTAACAGTATGCTTTTTCTTTATCTCCTTACAATAGTATAAAAGGGAAGAATCAATATCAGCCTGACCCACTAAATCACGATACATAGTAGAGGTAGTTAAAAGATTTGCAACCTCACTTGTAGGACAGGTCAAAACTGTGTGATTTGTACCTAAATAATCAGCTAAGTAAAGAGCAAAATCATCATCCTTTTCAGGCTGGAAAAGGCTTTTTTCAAAGCTTTCCTTGTTTCCCTCATATTCAAAGGAATAGGTATCAAGTATTAGCCCCTTTTTACCATAATGACGACTTGCAATAGCACTAACCACACTTGAGTCAAGCCCACCCGAGAGTAAAACACTAAGTGGCACATCAGCATCAAGCTGTCTTGTTACAGCATCAACTACAAGCTCCTTAGTTTTCTCGATTGCAAAATCCCTACCCTTAAAAAATGGCTTAGCGGTAATTTGCCAATACCTCCATTTTTTAAGCCCGTTTTGGTCAAAAATCATACACTCCCCGGGGCATAATTCCAAAATATCACGAAAAACACTCTTGCCCGACACAAAGTTGGGAGAAAGATACAAAATCTCCCATAAACCCTCTTTGTCGATTTTGCTCGATATTAAAGGATGCTTTAGCATAGCCTTAATTTCAGAGGCAAAAATAAGCTCGTTACCCTTTAGCGCATAATAAAAGGGCTTAACTCCAAATCTATCACGTGCAAAGAAAACGCTTTCCCCATCATAAACAGCAAAGGCAAAAATACCGTTTAGCATTTTTGGACAGTCCTTGCCATATACAATATAGGAATATAAAACAACCTCAGTATCACACTTGGTTTTTAAGTAAATGCCACGATTTTCAAAATCCTTTTTTAATTCCTTGCAATTATAAATTTCTCCGTTATAAACAATAGTATATTTCTTGTTTCCGTACACCACACTAAAGGGCTGTTTTCCATTTTCTAAGTCCATAACGCTTAGCCTGTTATGACCGAAAATTGCACTTTCTCCCGTAAAAATATCACTTTCATCAGGTCCTCTGTGCTTCATTGACTTATTCATTTCATCTATTATATTGGTTGAAAGACAAGATACATTATCAAAGCAAACCGAGCCACAAATTGAACACATAAAATCCTCCTTAAAATGCCATCACTTTTACTATTTTATGCAGAAATGGGAAAAACATTACTAAATTGTGGCGACAAAATAAAAAGGCTGTTGCATTAAGCAACAGCCAAAATTTTATTTGTTTTCTTTAAAAAGCAGCAGAGCATCATAAACGTTTTGAATAGGAATTACAGATACGTTATCAGGTATTTTTAGCTTTTCATCACTTGATTTGTGAGGAATTGCAATAGTGTCAAAGCCTAAGCGATAGGACTCGTTAAGCCTCTTTTGAACATCTTTAATTGTTCTGCATTCTCCTGCCAAGCCAATTTCACCCATTGCAAGAACATTTTGCGGTATTGGAATGTCCTTTATGCTTGAAATTAAGGCAAGTGCAACAGCTAAGTCAACAGATGGCTCATCAAGTCTTAAGCCACTTACTACATTTAAGTAAATATCGCATTGTGAAAACTTAAGACCCAAGCGTTTTTCCAAAACTGCCAAAAGCAGACAAAGTCGATTATAGTCAACGCCGTTTGATGTACGCCTGGGAGATGGGTAGCTTGTAGGAGTTACAAGTGCTTGAATTTCTGCAATAATAGGACGTGAGCCCTCCATTACACAAACAGCACAGCTGCCTGAAACACCAACGGGGCGTCCCGAAAGAAGCATTTCCGATGGATTTGGCACCTCACTAAGACCGGTATCGGTCATTTCAAAAACACCAATTTCGTTAGTTGAGCCAAATCTGTTCTTTATAGCGCGTATTATACGATAGGATTGTATTCGTTCACCCTCAAAATACAAAACCGCATCAACCATATGCTCTAAAATCTTAGGGCCTGCAATTGTACCCTCTTTATTAACGTGACCCACAAGAATAATTGAAACACCCTTGCTTTTAGCCTTTGCAATAAACTTTGTAGCACATTCCTTAACCTGATTTATACTACCGGGAATAGATGCGCAAGATGGGTCAATCATAGTTTGTATTGAGTCTATAATTATAATTCTTGGGTTTAGCTTATCAGCACACTCTAAAATTCTGTCCACATTAGTTTCAGTCATAAAGAATGTGTCCTCACCCTGTACCTTAAGCCTTTCTCCTCTTAGCTTAAGCTGACCTCTCGATTCCTCACCGGAAACATAGAGTATTCTTGATGGAATTTGTGAGCATATTTGCATTAAAAGAGTAGATTTGCCAATACCCGGCTCACCTGCTAAAAGCACAACACTACCGTCAACAATACCACCGCCTAAAACTCTGTCAAGCTCCTTAATTCCCGTGTGTGACCTTATGTATTCAGGCATTTCCATATCCTTAAACAGCACAGGCTCACTTGTGTCGGTAATCAAAGCCAAGCGTTGATTTTTTACAGGGGCGGTTGGAGTATAAGTCTCCTCCTCAAAGGTATTCCATTTGTTACAGCTGGGACATTTACCAAGCCACTTAGGGCTTTGATAATCGCACTCTGTACAAACATAAACTTTCTTTTCCTTCATATTTTCATCCTTACTCTTGGAATAATTCTAAATAAATTTTAACATACATTTACGCTTGTGTCAATTGCCGTAGCCAATAATAGAGGAAAACAGGGTAATGGCAAGTGACCTTTGGTAATCCTGACTTTTAAGCAGCTCAAGCTCTCTTTCGTTTGACAAAAAGCCACATTCAATAAGCACAGAGGGCATTTCTGCGTGGTTAAGAATGTAAATTGAGCTATCAGCCCGTTTAATTTCCCTTTTGTTTTCAGGCTGTAAGTATTTTCTTACATTTGACTTGACCGAATTTGCAATATCATAGCTTAAGTCATTATTTGGAGAATAGTAAACCTGTAAGCCACTGTATTTGCTCATGGAAAACTTGTTCATATGTATGCCTACATAAATGCTGTTTTCCTTTTCACTTGCAATTTTAAGTCTATTCTTTAAATCGTAGACCTTCTTTTGACCTGTATAGTCCTTTAAATCATCGTAATAGTCATATAACAGAGTGTCAGTATCTCTTGTTAATATAGCCTCATTTCCGTTAAGCTCCAAAACAACTCTTAATAGCCTTGCAATTTGCAAATTCAAGTCCTTTTCAAGGGTTCCGTCATCTGCAATTGCCCCTGCATCCTCCCCACCGTGTCCTGCATCAATAACATAGCGAATTTTGTCATTTTCATTAAAAACAGGCAGGGAAGTGGATGAATTTGCTTTTTTCATATAGCTTGTAAAAACAAATCCAAGCACAAAAATTATAACAGCGCTTGTAAAAGAAATTACAGCAAACCTAATTGTATAAAAAATCGGCTTATCCTTTTTCATAAAATCACCTCTTATAAAAGAGTATGAGGTGAATTTTTATTTTATACCGAAAAGTCGTTTTGCGTTTTCAGTGGTAGCCCTTTGTAATTCTTCTATGGAAATTCCACGCAAGCTTGCAATTTCCATAGCAGTTAATTCAACGTAAGAGGAACGGTTTAATTCGCCTCTGTGTGGGGTAGGCGCAAGATAAGGTGCGTCTGTTTCAATTAAAATTCTGTCAAGAGGTACGCATACACAGGCTTCCTTTGGCTTTTTTGCGTTTTTAAA
Organism: Clostridia bacterium; assembly: GCA_017621085.1. GTDB lineage: Bacteria > Bacillota > Clostridia > Oscillospirales > CAG-272 > RGIG2000. Next base: position 27,133 of record JAGATW010000061.1, read on the forward strand.
GGTAACAGTGCCGGAAAAGGAAACGTACCAGCCTAATTTAACAAGCTCCATTGCCATTTCAGGGCTGCCGCTAAAGCTATGAAATACTCCCTTAACACTTGGAAATTTCTTTATCATTTCAAGGCAATCGCCATGTGCGTCTCTATCGTGTATAATAACAGGAATTTGCAGCCTTTGCGCTAACTCCATTTGCTTTTCAAAATAAATTGCTTGAAGCTCAGGAGGTACATCCTCATAATGATAGTCAAGACCGATTTCCCCAAGTGCCACAGCCTTTGGATGCTTTAAAAGCTCTCTTATTACCTTGATTGCCTCGTCAGGATTTTCGTAAAAAACATCTGATGGATGTATTCCACAGGACGCATAAACGTTTTCGTATTTTTCTGCAAGCTCAATGGAGGCTTTAGAGTTTTCCAAATTAGTGCCTATATTAATTATGTGGCTTACATTACTGTTTAAGCAGTCCTCAATAACACCATAGGTGCCACCCTCATATTCATTTTCAAATCTTTTATCGTCGCAGTGCGCGTGTGTGTCAAAAAATTTCATTTTAAATACCTATTTTAATTTATTACTGAAAATATGGGGCAGGAGTGCCCCATATTTTTAATGAACTCTTTCTCCGTTTGGAGTATCCTTGTCAAGGAAAATTACACGTATGGTTTCCTCGCCGGAGGCAAGAAGCATACCCTCACTCTCAATGCCACAAAGCTTAGCAGGCGCAAGATTTGCAACAATTACAACCTTTTTGCCAATCAAATCCTGTGGCTCATAGCATTTAGCAATGCCGGAAACAATTTGTCTTGTTTCATAGCCTAAATCAACCTTAAGCTTAAGTAGCTTTTTAGCCTTAGGAACCTTTTCACACTCTAAAATTTCAGCAGTGCGAAGCTCAACATCCATAAACTTGTCAATTGTAATAATTGCACAGCCCTCAGGCTTTTCTGCTTTCTTTTCAGATTCAAGCTTTGCTTGTCTTCCGGTCGCAATTTCCTCAAGCAGCTTTTTTTCATCAATTCTTGAAAATAGAATTTTGCTCTCTCCTACGGTCTTGCCACTCTCAAGCTTGCCAAATGCAATATCACAGTAGCTTGTTTTGTCTGTGTTAATCTGCTTAAAGATTTCTTCGCAGGTAGATGGAATGATAGGAGTTAAAAGAATTGAAGCAATTCTTATAGCCTCTAAAAGATTATATAAAACAGTACCAAGTCTTGGCTTGTTTGCTTCATCCTTTGCAAGCACCCAAGGTGTTGTTTCGTCAATATACTTGTTAGCTCTGCTAAGCATTGTAAATACGCTCTCACAAGCATCGGAAATCCTGAATGAATCCATTAATTCATCAAACTTCTTTATAGCCTCATTACAAGCAGCCTTTAATTCGCTATCAACACCCTCGTCCCCCTGTGGCTCCGGAATTACACCATCAAAGTACTTCTTAGTCATAACAATAGTACGGCTTACAAGGTTGCCAAGATTGTTTGCAAGGTCAGTATTAAAGCGGTTAATTACACTTTCATAGGTAATGCTTCCATCATTTGCATAAGGCATTTCAGATAAAGCATAGTAACGCACACCGTCAACACCAAAGCGTGAGGCAAGCTCGTCAGCATAAACAACATTGCCCTTAGACTTAGACATCTTGTCCATACCAAAGTTAAACCAAGGATGAGCAAAAATCTTCTTAGGTAATTCAACACCAAGAGCCATTAACATAATAGGCCAGTAAATAGTGTGGAAGCGTACAATGTCCTTACCGATTACGTGAACATCACAGGGCCAGTACTTTTGGAACAATTCCGGTTGAACCTCATTATCCGGGTCATAGCCAAGACCTGTAATGTAGTTGGAAAGAGCATCAATCCAAACATATGTTACGTGCTTAGGGTCAAAGGAAACAGGAATACCCCAATTAAAGGAGGTTCTTGATACGCAAAGGTCCTGAAGTCCGGGCTTTAGGAAGTTGTTAATCATTTCCTTTTTTCTTGACTCAGGCTGAATAAATTCAGGATGGGCTTCAATATATTCAATCAATCTGTCAGCATACTTGCTCATTTTAAAGAAGTAAGCCTCTTCCTTAGTCTTAGTAACCTCACGGCCACAGTCAGGGCACTTACCATCAACTAATTGTGTTTCTGTAAAGAAGGATTCGCAAGGAGTACAGTAAAGACCCTCATAGTACCCCTTATAAATATCGCCTTGGTCGTAAAGCTTTTTAAAAATATGCTCAACTGCAGTCTTATGGTAAGAGTCTGTTGTTCTTATAAAATAGTCGTAGCTTGTGTTCATCAAGTCCCAAATGCCTTTAATTTCACCGGCAGTTTTATCAACAAATTCCTGTGGTGTCAGTCCTGCATCCTGAGCCTTGTTTTGTATCTTTTGACCATGCTCGTCAGTACCTGTCATAAAGCGTACATCAAAGCCTCTTTGTCTTTTGTATCTTGCAATTGCGTCAGTTGCAATAACCTCATAGGTATTACCAAAGTGTGGCTTGCCTGATGCATATGCAATAGCGGTAGTTATATAATATTTTTCCTTATTCATATTTAGTCACCTCACATTATTCTGTTTGCACCGACATAAACGTCGTAAATTTTTGGTTCAACAATATCGCTTAAAACAATTAAGTCAGCACGATAGTTCTTTTCAAGAGAGCCTACAAAGTCAGCACCAACCATTTTACAAGGGTTAATTGTTGCACATTTAAGAGCCTCATTTAATGTAATGCCACAGAATTTCATCAAATTCTTAAGAGCATTAAACATAGTAAGAGTAGAGCCTGCAAGCACGCCATCCTCGTTAATGGCACGTCCGTCCTTTACAAAAACTTTTGTGCCTGCAACACTATACTCGCCATCCTCCATACAGGTAGCACTCATAGAGTCGGTTATTAAAACAAGCTTGTCTTTTGCTTTCGCCTTGTATGTAAGCTTAACGATACCGGGATGTAAATGCACTCCATCGCAAATAATTTCTGTATAGGCTTTGTCTGAGTTCAATGAGCATACAGCCGCACCCGGCATTCGATGATGAACAGGAGTCATAGCATTAAAGGTGTGCGTAAATGAAGTAGCACCTAATTCAATAGCTTTTTCTGCCTCTTCATAGGAAGCGCTTGTGTGTGCAATTCCAACAGTTGCACCAAACTCACGAGCAGCTTTTATAAATTCCTCTGCTCCCTCAAGCTCAGGGGCTAAAGAGAAGTGCGCAGGGGTTGGCATCATTATGTTAAACAAGGATTTTAGCTCATTTACATTTGGAAGAGATAAAAGCTCCTCTGCGTGTGCGCCACGCATCTTAGGATTTAGGTATCTTCCCTCCATATGAATACCAATTACATTCGCCTTGTCAAAATTTTCATTTAATCTATGCTGATTAATCGCATAAATGGAATTGAAAAGCTTAGTCATAGACTGTGAAGCAAGGGTTGCCATAATAGATGTTGTACCCTGCTTTGCATAAGCATAGCACATTTTACCCATTTTGTTTTCACTCGCATAATTAAAATCACCACCGGCAATTCCGTGAGTATGCACGTCAATAAGACCGGGGATTAAATACTTGTCCGTTACATCTATTTTTTCGTAGCCGGAAGGAACATAAGAGCTGATTTCAGCAATATAACCATCACGGCAAATAACATTTGCTCTTTCAAATTTTTCTGTGTAGGAATTAAAAACCATTCCTCCCACAAAAGCAACATATTTCATATACATTCCTCCTTACATCTTTATCTTATATATTTTAACAGAAAAAAATTAATATATCAATACCAAAATAATAAAAAAAGCAAGATTTAAGTCTAAAATTTAGACTAAATCCTGCTTTGATATGCTTAGTCAGCATTTACCGTTTTGTAAATTTCGCTTTTGCTGACACCTCTGTCCTTTGCTGCTGCCTTTATTGCGTCCATTTTCTTTAAGCCTTGACCCACGTAATACTCAACATGCTCCTCAATGCTCATATTTGTCCAAAATGTATCAGCACACGCCTTTTCTGAACAGCCCTCAACTACTAAAACATATTCGCCTCTTGGGGAATTGCTTTCATAATGCTCAATAGCACCTGAAAGAGTAGTTCTCATAATTTCCTCATTTAGCTTTGTAAGCTCTCTGCAAAGGGAAATTTTTCTGTTGCCAAATGCATCATACAAATCCTTAAGTGTTTTTAAAAGCTTGTGTGGTGCTTCGTAAAAAATAGTGGTACGTGTGTCGTTCTTTATCTCATTCAGCCTTTCATTTCGCTCATTTTTGTTAGTGCTCAAAAAGCCCTCAAAGCAAAATCTGCCGGTTGGAAGAGCAGATAATGCAAGAGCATTTACAACAGCAGAGCAACCGGGAATAGATGTAACAGGCACATCGTTTTCTGCACAAAGCACAACTAAATCTTCACCGGGGTCGCTAATAGCAGGAGTACCGGCATCAGTCACCAAGGCGCAGCTTTGACCTTCCTTTAGCTTTTCTAAAATAATCAAGCCTCGCTCACGCTTGTTATGCTCAAAATAGCTAATCATAGGCTTTGAAATTCCAAAATAAGCAAGAAGCTTACCCGTGTTTCTTGTGTCCTCAGCGGCAACTAAGTCAACCTCACTTAAAACCTTTAATGCGCGCTGACTAATATCAGAAAGGTTGCCAATTGGAGTTGCAACAAGATATAATGTGCCGCCAACTATTTGGTTTTTATCTTCCCTTTGTGCGTTTCTTGGCTCAGTATTTCTCATATTTCCTCTACCTCGCAGGTATCATAAATTTTTTGATATTCCTCTGTGTATTCCTGTGTTCCATTTTTATATATGTATATTGGCTTAGTGATTGTTAGCCCACCTTTACCACCCAGTTTTGCAGAAACAAGCAAAAGAGAAGGGGGAGTGGATGAATTTGCATGTATGAATGTTAATTTTTTAGGCTCTAAGCCGTTTGACCTAAGTGCATAAATCAAGTCAATCATCCTATCAGGTCGATAAACAACAAAAAAATTACCGCCAAATTTAAGTAGTCTCTTTGCACAAGCACAAAAATCATTAATTTCACCAAATATTTCGTGTCTTGAAGCATTCTTGTTTTCGTTGTCGTTTTGCTTTCCACTATTCGACTTCATATAAGGAGGGTTTGAAAAAACAAAGTCTGCCTCGCAACCGATTGTGCTTGAATTTACATTGCGTAAATCTTCATTAATAATGCTGAATTTGTCTGATAAATTATTAAGCTCGGCATTTCTTTTTGCAATGCTCGCTATGTTGCTTTGTACCTCAAATCCGTACACGTGGGCGCACTTTTTCTTAGTTAAGGCAAGTAAAGATATAACTCCGGACCCAACTCCAAGCTCTACCCCTATGTCCCTTGACCTTTTTGGAAGAAAGGCGGACAACAGATAAGCGTCAGTGCCAAAGGTTAAGCTATCCTTGTTTTCGATTAGCTTAAGGTCTTCATTTATTATATTAATGCGCTCATTTTCCAATATGTTCATAATAGCTCCTTACATTTCAAGCACGCTTAAATATGTGCTTGAATAACATAAAAAACAGGCCATTTTGAAAGCCTGCTTTTTATGTAAACAAAATTAATTATTCCTCAACAGGTGCGCTAACTGGGCAAGTACCGGCACAAGAGCCACAAGAAATGCACTCCTCAGCGTTGATAACGTACTTACCGTCACCTTCTGTGATGCAGTCGCATGGGCAAGCCTCAACACATGCGCCACAAGCAATACAATCGTCTGTAATCATAAAAGCCATTAGTATATACCTCCTAAAATATAGTGTTTTATTTATTGTAGCATAAAAATTTCATTTGTCAACACTAAATTTAAGATAAATGAAAAATCGTTGCAGAAATCAATTCTGCAACGAAATTTATTCTGTAAAAATTTGACGAAAATTGATTATTCTTCAACAATTGCGTCAACCGGGCAACCAGCCTGGCAAGCACCACAACCGGCACACTTATCAGCGTCGATAACGTAGATTTCACCCTCGTTGATAGCATCACATGGGCAGTTGGATTGGCAAGAGCCGCAAGCAATACAAGCATCAGTAATTCTGTAAGCCATAGTAAACCTCCATCGAATATAAATTTTTATATTTTTATTTTAATACTACATATGGCAGTTAGTCAAGGGTAACTTGAGCTTTTTCTACAAAAAAGGAGCAAAATTTACAAATTTCGCTCCCTTTGTGTAATTGATTTTAATCTTCAATTATATCTTCGTCATTATCATCGTTTTTGTTTTTGCCCTTAGGCATGGAAAGTATTTTAACATCGTCACGATGATATGTTCTTACATTTTCATCAATTTTTACCTTGATTTTACCTGTAAGTGGTGAAATTTCTGTTACCTGACCAACTCCGTCAGCAGTTTTAACTGTTGCATCAATCGGTGGGGTGCGCTTAATTTCCTGTACGTATGTATCATGCTCAAAGCGTAGGCAGCACATAAGTCTGCCACAAGCACCGGAAATTTTTGACGAATTAAGAGACAAGCTTTGCTCCTTAGCCATCTTTATAGATACCTGACAAAAGTCCGGTAAAAAGGTGTTACAGCAAAAGGCCCTTCCGCAAACACCTAAGCCACCCATTAGCTTAGCCTCATCACGAATACCAATTTGTCTTAATTCAATTCTTGTCCTGAATGTAGAGGCTAAGTCCTTTACTAAGTCTCTAAAATCAATTCTTCCGTCTGCAGTAAAGTAAAAGGTAAGCTTGGATGTATCAAAGGTATATTCAGCCTCAATAAGCTTCATTTCAAGCTGATGGCTATTAACCTTGCCTTGACAAATTTTCAAAGCCTCGGCTTCCTTTTTCTTGTTTTCCTCGTTTGTTTTTATATCGTTTTCGGTTGCGATTCTGATAACAGGGCGTAAAGGAGGCACAAGCTCACTTGAATCAACAAATTTATTTGTACAGGCTACCTTACCAAATTCAATACCACGGGAGGTTTCAACGACAGCATAATCAGTTGATTTTGCCACATTCTTGCAAGGGTCAAAATAGTAAACCTTTCCCCCGTCCTTAAATCGAATGCCGATAACCTCAATTTTTTCTTCATTATTTAATATTTCGTCAGCCATTTTATTTGCCTTTCTTTTGGGAATTAGTGATTAGTGAAACAAGAGTGTTAGGCACATTTGAATTAGAATTCAAGGCATCAATCCCTTTTTCCACCATAGAATAGTAATAAAGAATTTTTGAAACAGAATATTTTGAAGCAATGCTTGAAGCCTCCTTAACAGAGGTGAAAAAGCAAAGCGTTACATTCTTAGTTTTTTTTACAACTGCCATATCTCTGTACGCAACTAAGGTAAGAGCAAAAAGCTCCTTTAGCTTGTCCCTTGTCATATTGAACATTGAATATAGGGTAGTTATAGTAGAATTATCATTTTTCAAAAGAGAAATTGCAAGCTCGGCTGCCTTTTCTCTGTCCTTAATAAGAGACTCAGCCTTAGATGAATTAAGCATATCAAGGACATAACCAAGAGAGCCATTTGATGAAATAATAATTTCATCAAGCACATTTGCGTCCCCGTAGGACACTTTATTCTCATCAAGATAAGCTTTTATTTGCTCGGTCGTAAGAGGCTTGGTTCTTATAATCTGCGCACGAGAGCGAATAGTTTCCAAAAGCACGGTTGCATCAGTGCAAAGTAAAAAGAAAACAACATTTGGCGGTGGCTCCTCTAAGGAAATTAAAAGAGCATTTTGTGCTTTAACATTCATTTTTTCTGCGTTGTTTAAAATATAAATCTTGTAGTCGCATTCAGTAGGGCTTTCGTAAAGCTCCTCCTTGATTTTTCTTACATCGTCAACCTTAAACGCATCATAAAAGCGAACATCGGCACAGCTGTCATTAAGAATTTTTTGACATATGTTGCACCTGTTATCACCATTGCACAAATTACGATTTTGACACATAATGCCCATAGAAGCAAGCCTTGCAACTGTGTGCTTGCCTGTGCCATATGCACCCTCGATAATATAAGCGTGTAAGAATTCGGAATTAGTAATAGCGTTACCAAGAGTATTCTTGATGTCTTCATTTCCGATTAAACCATTAAAAATATCCATAATCCCTCACAAAAATAATAATCTAATATAAAGTATAACAGATTAAATTTAATATGTCAAACAAATCTTTATAACAAATGAACAAAAAACGAAGAAAAATAAAAAATTAATTGAAATTTTTAACAAAATTTAAAAAAACTCTTGTATAATTGGTAAAAATAGTATAAAATATATAACTGGTAGGAAAAACTACAAAAAATATTAAAATATTTGGAGGAATTCAAAATGTCAGTAAAAGTTGCTATTAACGGCTTTGGCCGTATCGGACGTCTTGCTTTCAGACAGATGTTCAACGCTGAGGGTTATGAGCTTGTAGCTATCAATGACCTTACAAAGCCATCTATGCTTGCTCACCTTCTTAAGTACGACACAGCTCAGGGTCGTTACGATGGTCACACAGTTGAGTCTGATGATGAAGCAGGCACAATCACAGTTGACGGAAAGGTTCTTAAGATTTATGCTGAGAAGGACGCTGCTAACTGCCCATGGGGTGAGCTTGGTGTTGACGTTGTTCTCGAGTGCACAGGCTTCTACTGCTCAACAGAAAAGTCTATGGCTCACATCAATGCAGGTGCAAAGAAGGTTGTTATCTCTGCTCCGGCCGGTAAGGACCTTAAGACAATCGTATATAGCGTAAATGAAAAAACATTAACAGCTGATGACAAGATCATCTCTGCTGCTTCTTGTACAACAAACTGCTTAGCTCCAATGGCTAAGGCTCTTAATGATTATGCTCC
>JAGATW010000062.1 GCA_017621085.1 Clostridia bacterium
AGACTACAAGTTTGATAGGTCGGAGGTGTAAGTGCAGTAATGCATTCAGCTGACCGATACTAATAGACCGAAAGCTTGAACTACTTTGTATCGATTAATCTCAATCAATACTTTGTTGAATACACAGAAAAACAAACTTAGTTCTCAATTCTTTCTTTGTTCGGTTTTTAATGAGCATTTATAAATTAAGCACACCGTTCGGTGTGCTTTTTTAGTTCAAATTTTTTGCACAAAATAAAAAGCTCTCTAAACGAGAGCTTTTATACGTTATTTTGCGTATTTATTAATGATAGCAGTCATATCATCAATATGATGTTCCATTTCATCGACAAGCTTGAACTGTGTTCTTGCTCTATCAAGGTTGTGATTTTCACGATGTACCTTGAAGTATGTATCACCATTTAGATGGTCAGTCAAAAATCTCATACCACACTCAAGGGTAAGCATAATAGATGCATAAGGGAGCATTTTGATTTCCATAGGAGTTAAAGAGTCACCACAAGCCTCTAAATAGCCCTTTGTAAATTGTTCATATAAGCCTAAATCAAAATCAACAATGCTTAAATCACGCTCATCCTCAGCTGCGTGAGTAGCGCCTGAACGGATTGCATCACCAAAGTCGTATAGATATGAGCCAGGCATAACGGTATCAAGGTCAATTACAGTAGCAGGCGCGCCTGTTTCTTTATCAAAAAGAATATTGTTAATTTTAGTGTCGTTGTGAGTTACTCTTAGTGGTAAATCGCCATTTTCAAGCTTGTTAACGAATAAAGACATAAAATACTTACGGTCCTTAACAAATTTAACTTCTTTTTTTATGTCATCCAAGCGATTATTATAATTAAATTCAATCGCTTTTTTGAAATCTCTATATCTTGAAGAGGTATTATGGAAATTAACGATAGTTTCAACTAACTGTCCTGCATCAAAGTCACTCAATTCCTTTGCAAAAGCACCAAAGCCCAAGCCGGCCGAGTAGAAATTTTCTGGTTTTTCCATTTTTTCAATTGTAAACACATAATCAATGTATTCATACATTCTATATGCTTGATCGTCAACTAACACATAGGTTTTTCCTGTTTCAACATTAGGAAGAAAGTTTAGAGTTGCTCTGTGTGGATCCTCTCCTCTTGCAATAGCCTTTTTCTTAATATGTTCAGTAACCTTGTCAATATTAGACATAAGACCTTCAACATTAAAAAATATATTTGTATTTATTTTTTGCATTGAATACTTATTTTTATCAGTAACGATCATAAAGGTGGAATTAATATGTCCATTGCCGATTGGTTCATATGAAATAACGCGCTCATTTGGTAAAAAGGTTTTAACGACATCAACTATTTCCATTTCTTCCTCCATTGTGTAAAGATGACAATATTATAGCATATTATTTTATAATTGTAAAGTTTTTTCGAAAATTTATTGAAAAAATACTCAATGTGTAGTAAAATAAATAATAAAAATATCTGAAGGTGAAAAAATGATAACCAAAACTAAAAACATAGCCAAAGGTGTTAATATAAACTTCGTTAAAACTGAAAAATTTAAAACTAACTATATTTCCATCAACTTTATAAGTCCTTTAAGTAAGGATTTTGCTCATTTAAACTCAATGCTACCACTTGTTTTGATGCGTGGAACAAAAAATTATCCTTCGCAAAAGGAAATAAACAAAAGACTGCAACTTTTATATTCCGGTGACATAGTAGCAAGAAATAGTAATTTTGGCGAATATCATATTTTTGGCTTCAAAGCCAATATTTTAAATAACAGATTTTCTAAGAATTTAGATATAACCTCTGAGTCTATTGACTTGCTTTGTGAATTAGCATTTGACCCGTATTTGGTTAATGGATGCTTTGATGAAGCATATACAGAAGGAGAAAAAATTAATCTTGTTGATACAATAGAAGCTGAAATCAACGAAAAGGGAAAGTATGCTATAAAACGCCTTATGACTGAAATGTGCAAAAACGAGGTATTTGGTATATCAAGGTTCGGTACAGTAGAGGAAGTAAAGGCTATAACCAATAAAACCTTGTATGATGCATATAAAAAGGCCATAAAAGAGTATCCAATAGAAATATACTTTGTTGGTGATGGCGATTTTGAAAGTATTGCTAACAAATTTCAAAAGGTATTTGAAACTATTGAAAGAGCGCCTATTTCTATTCCACAAGCTAAGCTCGTGGATGAGGTTAGTCAAATAAAGCAAATAGTAGATATTGAAAATGTTAAGCAAGGAAAGCTGGTTCTTGGATTTAGAACAGGGTATAAGCCAAAAGACAATAAATATCATTTAATGCAATTGTTTAATGAAATTTTCGGGGCTTCACCTACAGCGAAGCTTTTCTTGAATGTTCGAGAAAAAATGAGCTTGTGTTACTATTGTCGCTCAATAATTGGTCAAAGAACAGGTGTTATGCTTGTTTCATCGGGTATTGAAGCATGTAATAAGGAAATTGCAGAAAAAGCAATATTAGAACAACTTGAAATGATAAAAAATGGCGAAATTTCTGATGAGGAAATGGAAAGTGCTAAAAAGTCAATTAAAAATGGCTATATGCAAATATACGACAGCGCAGAAGCGATGGAAACGTGGGCTTTCTTTAGAAGCTTGTGTGGAATTTTCACAACTCCCATTCTTGAGTGTGAAAAGATAGAGAAAACAACGAAAAATGAAATACAGGCTTTAGCATCAAGATTTAAGCTCGATACTGTTTATTTCTTAAGAGGAAAGGAGAATGTATGAGTTATAAGATAAAAGAAAATAAAATGCTTAACGAAAAGCATTACTCCTTTAAGCATAAATCGGGACTCGAGGTATATGTCTTTCCAAAGGAAATGACAACCTCATATGCAATTCTTGCAACAAGATATGGAGCAGTCGATAACAAATTTAAGCTTGCAAGTGATAAAGAATTTACTTGTGTTCCGGATGGTATAGCACACTTTTTAGAGCATAAGCTTTTTGAATGTGAAAATGGTGTTGATGCATTTGAGCTTTTTGCAAAAACCGGAGCAAGCGCAAATGCATATACCTCTAATACAATGACGGGGTATTTATTCTCTTGTACAGAGAAGTTTTATGAATCTTTAGAAATTCTTCTTGATTTTGTAACTCATCCATATTTTTCTGAAAAAACAGTTCAAAAGGAACAAGGTATAATTGCCCAGGAAATAAGAATGTATGAGGACAACCCCGGAGCAAGACTTCATAAGGAGCTTATGAAGGCTCTCTATAAGAAGAACAAAGTAAGAATCGATGTAGCTGGTACAGTTGAATCAATTGCCGAAATTAACGCTGAAATCCTTTATAAATGCTATAACACCTTTTATAATCTTAACAACATGACTCTTGCTGTATGTGGAAATGTAGAAGCAGAACAAGTGGAAATGATTTGTGACAAGATATTAAAGAAAGCACCGTCATTTGATATAGTAAGAGACAAAGAGGATGAAGACGAACCAAAAGAGGTAAACGAAAAAAGAGTTTATTGTAACCTTGATGTTTCAAAGCCAATATTTGCAATCGGTATAAAGGACACCGATATTCCAAGCGACCCAAATGAGCGAATAAAAAAGTCCTATGCTATGGAAATTCTTGATGAAATTTTGTTCTCACAATCATCTGTATTTTATAATGAGCTTTATGAGCAAAACTTAATAGCGCAAGACCTTTCCAGTGGAACAGAGGTAACAAAACAATTTTCATTTAACGTCGTATCCTCTGAATCCTCTGACCCGGAATTGGTATATTCCAAATTTGTTGAATATATTGAAAATGTCAAGAAAAACGGTATTGATAAAGAGGAATTTGAATTATCAAAAAGAACAATTTATGCATCAAATATTAAGTCGTTTGATTCAACCGAGGACATCGCAAATAATTTTATTTTTAATCATTTTGATGATGGAGATTTGCTTGACGCACCGGAAATAATAGAAACAATAAACATAGAATATGTAACAAAGCTTTTAAATGACTGCTTTAAGGAAGAATATTATGCTATGTCTGTTGTTAATCCCATAGGAGAATAAAATGAAAGAAAATATTGTATCTTTTCCAGGTCTTGGAATTGATGAATTTACAGTGAAAGCAGTTGCTTTTAAAATTGAAGAATTTACTCTTACCTGGTATTCCATAATAATCACGTTTGGAATACTTTTAGCGGTTCTTTATGTATGGTTTAGATTCAAGGAAGCTGGTTTAACCATTGATGATTTGCTCGACTTTGCACTGGCAGTTATACCAAGTGGAGTAGTGGGTGCAAGACTTTATTATGTAATATTTGAGTTTGACCATTATTATGTTGAAGGTGATTTTTTTGCTACTCTTGAAGGAATAGTACAGATTTGGAATGGTGGTCTTGCCATTTATGGTGGAATAATTGCCGGTGGAATAGCAGGTGTTATAGTGGCACATTTCAAAAAAATCAATCTTTTAAGAATACTTGATATTTTAGCACCGGCAGTAATGATGGCACAAGCTATTGGAAGATGGGGTAACTTTACAAATGTTGAAGCCTTTGGTGGGCCAACAACTCTTCCATGGAGAATGTGCTCGCCCAAAATAGCAAGGAATTTGTATTACAATGAATTAATTACCAATGATGAATATTTTTCAGCTCTCGCCGGTGAAATCGGCGCACACCCAACCTTCCTGTATGAATCGCTTTGGAATATAATTGGATTTATGGTAATTTATTTTGTGTTTGTAAGAAATAAAAAGCTACACAAAATAAATGGTCAAATATTCTATTGCTATTTGATATGGTACGGATTAGGAAGATCGTGGATTGAGGGCTTAAGAACAGATAGCCTATACTTGATAGATGGAGTAATAAGAGTGTCGCAATTGATAGCTCTCCTTTCCTTAATAGCCGGTATTACACTAATGATAATTGGACTATATAGATATTTTAAGCATGGTAAGGGCGAAATGGTGCTTAAAATTGAACGTCCCAAAAAAGAAGTAAAGAAAAAATAAAGAGGTATAAAGCAAATGGCACAAATAATCAGTGGAAAAGAAGTTTCACAAAAGGTAAGAGAAAAAATTAAAAAGGAAACACAAGAGCTTTTTGAAAAAACAGGTAAAAAGCCTGGACTTGCAGTTGTAATAGTAGGTGAAGACCCTGCTTCACAGGTTTATGTCAGAAATAAAGCAAAGGGTTGTGAGGAGGTTGGATTTTACTCTGAGGTTTATCGCTTGTCAGAGGAAACCACAATGGACGAGCTTCTTGCGTTGATTGAAAAGCTCAATAATGATAATAATATTCATGGCATACTTTGCCAACTACCATTACCAAAGCACTTAGATGAAACTAAAGTTATTTTAGCAATCAATCCAAATAAGGATGTTGATGCCTTCCACCCTGTTAATACAGGAAAAATTATGATAGGTAATTATAGCTTTTTACCTTGCACTCCGGCAGGCGTTATGGAGCTAATTGCATCAACAGGAGTAGATGTTGCAGGTAAGGAATGCGTTGTTGTAGGTAGAAGCAACATTGTTGGCAAGCCACAAGCAATGCTATTGCTACAGAAAAACGGAACTGTTACAATTTGCCACTCTAAAACCAAAAACTTAAAGGAAACAACTAAAAGAGCAGATATTTTAGTTGTAGCTGTTGGTAGAGCCAACTTTATAACAGGCGATATGGTAAAGGACGGCGCCATTGTTATAGATGTTGGTATTAACAGAAATGAAGATGGCAAGCTTGTAGGTGACGTTCATTTTGAATCAGCCGAAAAGGTTGCATCCTACATCACTCCGGTTCCGGGTGGAGTTGGACCAATGACAATAACAATGCTTTTACAAAATACTTTAACTGCTGCAAAAGAGCAGATAATATAATTTGAACACAAAAAACTGCTGTTTTGGAAACAGCAGTTTTTTATTACCTATAATTTATGTCCTTTCTTAGTAGAAATAGACAAACAAGATTTAAAATAGTCATAATAGCTATTACAAGGTCGGAAATTTGCCACATTAAGGACATCGGGATTATAGCGCCAATTACAGTTACAAGACAAAAAATAATGGTATATACTGCGTTTGAATATCGCTTTTTAGAAATAAACTTAATTGACTCAATGCCGTAGAAAAATTGACAAATAACAGTAGCAAAAGCAAACAATACACAAAGTATAGTTATCAGTCTTGCGCCAAAAGCACCCATATATCTTTCAAATGCAGACAAAATCAAATTCATTGGTGAGCTATTAGTAGGCTCTGCTAATAGTACAACAAAAGCTGTTAATGTGCAAAGTAAGATAGTATCTATAAATACCTCGAAAATTCCAAGACAGCTTTGTCCGTGAAAGCTGTTACAATCGGATGAAGCATGAGCACAAGGGGCAGTACCACATCCTGCCTCATTAGAAATTACTCCTCTTGCAATTCCGTATCTAATGGTATATGCTATTCCGTAGCCGCAAAAACCACCTGTAGCACATTTTAGTGAAAAGGCATCTCTAAAAATCATAGTAAAAACCATTGGCACTTTTTCAATGTTACCCAAAATTACGAATAAGCAAATCAAAATATATGTAATGCTTAAAAATGGAATTAAAATAGATGTTAGCTTACTAATTCTTTTAATACCACCCAAAATAACGATTAGTGCCAAAGCAGAGAAAATGACACCGAACATTAGTGGTGAAAACGAGGTAAGAGTAGAAACAGAATTAATTTGTACTAAATTTCCTGTTGTAAGTGAGTTTATAACACATAAAATGGCAAAAATACAAGAAAGAGCATATGCAATCTTAGTTCCAAACTTACCTTTTAAGCCATCTCTAATATAGTGTGGTGCACCACCAAAGAATTTCCCATCCCTTTCTTTTCTGAACTTCATTGCTAAATAAACCTCTGCATACTTTAAGCTCATAGCGCAAATAGCACTTATCCACATCCAAAAAACACTACCGGCACCACCCATACAAATTGCACTTGCTACACCAACTATGTTTCCAATTCCAAGCGTTCCCGCAAGAGCAACACATAAAGCTTTAAATCCTTGCTTTTGATTTTTAAGCATAGCCTTTATAGTCTTTATTGGATGAAATATGTAAAAAAACTTCAACTTTAAGGCAAAATATATTCCCAATGTGATGAGAAAAGCAGGCATTAAAATGCCACTTAAATATTTGTTTAACAGCTCCATAATCAACACTCCTTAATAGATTTATATGACCTGTGATGCTTTATAATTACTGGCTTCGTTACAATTGTTAATTGTTTGTGAACAATGTTCTATAATGCTTGATTTTTAATATAATAGAGTATACAATATACTTTGTAATTAGCACTTGAAGGCAAAGAGTGCTAAATTTATAGATGGAGGTAAAACACATGCAAATTAAACCATTATCAAATAGAGTTGTGTTAAAAAATGTAGAGGCTGAGGAAACAACCAAGTCCGGCATTCTTTTAACAGGCACAGCTAAGGAAAAGCCACAAATGTCCTGTGTAGTTGCAGTTGGACCCGGTGAGGTAAGAGATGGTGCTTTAGTACCAATGACTGTTAAGGTAGGAAATAAGGTTATCACAAGTAAGTACAGTGGTACTGAGGTTAAGCTTGATGGTGAAGAATATATAATCGTTAAGGAAGACGATATACTCGCAATTGTAGAATAAGGAGGCTTTATTATGGCAAAAGAAATACTATACGGAATTGATGCAAGAAATGCACTTTTAAGAGGTGTAGATAAGCTTGCTAACACTGTTAAAATTACATTAGGCCCAAAGGGTAGAAATGTAGTTCTTGATAAGAAATATGGTTCACCATTAATCACTAATGATGGTGTTACAATTGCAAAGGAAATTGAACTTGAGGATGCTTGTGAAAACATGGGTGCTCAGCTTGTTCGTGAGGTTGCATCCAAAACAAACGATGCTGCTGGTGATGGTACAACAACCGCTACATTATTAACACAAGCTTTCATTAGAGAAGGAATGAAAAATGTAGCAGCCGGTGCTAACCCGATTGTAGTGCGCAAGGGTATTATGAAGGCTGTTGATGTAGCAGTTGAAGCTCTTGTTGCCAACTCTAAAAAGGTAAACGGTAAGGAAGATATTACAAGAGTAGGTACAGTTTCAGCAGGAGATGAAAGAATTGGTCAGTTAATTTCCGATGCTATGGAAAAGGTAACTGCTGATGGTGTTATTACTGTTGAAGAATCTAAATCAACCGAAACATACTGTGAGGTTGTTGAGGGTATGCAGTTTGACAGAGGCTATTTGTCTGCATACATGGCAACTGATATGGATAAAATGGAAGCGGAGCTTGACGATGCTCTGATTTTAATAACAGATAAGAAGATTTCAAACATTCAAGAGATTTTACCACTTCTTGAGCAGGTAGTGCAAACAGGCAGAAAGCTTTTGATAATTGCTGAGGACATTGAGGGCGAGGCTTTAACAACACTCGTTCTTAATAAACTAAGGGGTACATTTACAGTAGTTGGCGTAAAGGCACCCGGCTTTGGCGATAGAAGAAAGGAAATGCTACGCGACATCGCTATTTTAACAGGTGGTCAGGTAATTACAGAGGAATTAGGTCTTGAACTAAAGGATGCTTCAATTGAGCACCTTGGTAGAGCAAGACAGGTAAAGGTAAATAAGGAAACAACTATAATAGTTGGTGGTGCTGGTGAAAGCGCAGATATTAAGGCGAGAATTTCACAAATTAAGGCAGCTATTGAAACAACTACATCTGATTTTGACAGAGAAAAGCTTCAAGAAAGACTTGCAAAGCTTTCCGGTGGTGTTGCAGTAATTAAGGTTGGTGCAGCAACAGAAACAGAAATGAAGGAAAAGAAGCTAAGAATTGAGGACGCTCTCAATGCAACACGTGCAGCAGTGGAGGAAGGTATCGTTGCTGGTGGTGGTACAGCATATATTAACGTAATTGAAAAGGTTAGTAATCTTGTTGATACAGTCGAGGGTGACGAAAAAACCGGCGTAAAAATTGTTGTTAAGGCACTTGAAGAGCCACTTCGTCAAATTTCCGAAAATGCAGGCTTTGATGGTTCAGTAGTAGTTGATAAAATTAAAAACTGTGGCAAAATTGGTTATGGCTTTGATGCTTATAATGAGGTTTACTGCGATATGATGGAGGCAGGTATTGTTGACCCAACAAAGGTTACAAGAAGCGCACTTCAAAATGCAGCGAGCGTAGCATCAACAGTTTTGACAACTGAAGCAGTTGTGGCTGATAAAAAGGAAGAAAATCCGGTTCCACCACCACAAATGAACGGTGGCATGGGCGGAATGTATTAA
>JAGATW010000063.1 GCA_017621085.1 Clostridia bacterium
CTGGAACTGAGATGTTGTTCTTAGACATAATAAACTCCTGTTCGTATTATCTATATTATCGAGCATAGGCGATTTGTCATCAAACCGCCTAATCAACAAGACCGCTCGATAACAAATCTCAAATGCTCTGTAATTATTATGGTGAGTTGATGCAAAATTATTAATGGAAATTTTTATGATATAAAGGAGCTTTATTACTTAAGAAAAAGTACTAAAAACGAAATGTCATGTTTTTGGTACATATTAAACTTTACAACTAAAAGCTTGTGTGATATAATCAAATTGGAATTAATGTTTAATACGATTGATATTTACAAAAAGGGTAGCTTTATGGATAGTGTTAAAGATTTATTAGAATTGTTTCAAGGTGACTGCTGTAATTATGATACATGTCGTCAATTAATTGCTAAAATAGGTGGTTGTACACAAATTATTGAAGGTAAGTACGGCTCTAAAAGTACGCCTTTGCATGAAGCGATAGAATATGGACATTATGATTTTTCCCTTGAGCTTATCAAAGAACCGGGCGCTGATTTAGAAATAGAGCCTAATAATGATGGACCAATAATTTGGGACTTGCAATATCTATGGGCTGAAGCTGAGGAAGAGCAGTGGAAAGAAAGCGAAAATAAATTGCGAATTATAAGGGCATTGATTGAAGCAGGAGCTAACCCTAATCCAAAAGGGGACTCAGAAGAGGAACTATTGTCTTGGATTCGTTATAAAATAGGAGAGAATGAAGGAACCGCTCCGGAAAAAAATCATCTTTGGCAAATGGAACATATAATAGACGCACATGCTAATGGTGATATTAATAGTTTTAAAAATAGATTGAATAATAAAGCAATCGATTATATTATGCTATCGAAATGGGGATTTTACTTAATAGATTATGACTTGTGTGTCTGTGACCACGCAGTTTTTGTATTTGAAAATGGCGATAAGATGCTTTTGTCAAGCTATATGGTAGGAGACGAAGAATGGGATTTTTACGCTACTCATTTTGATGACAATCCTATTAAATATGAAGTAGTAAAAGCAAATAGTGGTAATATGAAGCTTTATGCGTTATACAATGATGAAAACTATCCAACTACGCATTTGTTAGATATTGTTATAGACGATGCTATACTACGTATTCGTGCAGAAGACCCCAATATAATTGTAGGCATTGTTGGATTGGCAGAGAATGATTACCATTATAGAAAACGGAAAACGCTTTTTAAAAACGAGGAATAAGTGTAAATTTTATAGAAAGGAGTTTGAATATGTCGTCATACAGTGAATTAATTAAAAACTTTGAAAGAATTCGCTCCTATATGCGTGAGTTTTATATTTACGGCTTTAAAAGTCGCGAGGAATATAGCAAAAAGAGTACTCGTTCTTATGATGACGAGCGAAGAAGAATTGAAAGCTGGCTTGGAAATTATATGAGCTTTATAAGAACTTCGGAAGGCAAAAATATGTTTATTTCCATTGATAGCAGAAGTATTCATCATAATCCCTTTTATAATGCATGGAAGGCAAAAAGCTTTACTGATGGAGATATTACTCTTCATTTTATTATTCTTGATATTCTTTATAGTCCTTCGATTAAATATACACTATCAGAAATTATGGAGCAAATTGACGAAAAATACTTATCAGACTTTAAAGAGCCAATGGTATTTGATGAATCAACCGTTCGTAAAAAGCTAAAGGAATATTGTGAAAATGGTATTGTCGCTATGGAAAAGGTCGGTCGTAAGGCATATTATCATCGGATGAAAACGATAGACTTATCCGATTTTACCGATGCAATACACTA
Source organism: Clostridia bacterium (assembly GCA_017621085.1). Taxonomy (GTDB): domain Bacteria; phylum Bacillota; class Clostridia; order Oscillospirales; family CAG-272; genus RGIG2000. The sequence continues at coordinate 1,808 of JAGATW010000063.1, forward strand.
TTTTTCTGAGGTGGCTCCGTGTGGTGTTGTTGGGTCATTTATTCTTGATAAGGTAAATACAGATTCAAACATATTTACATTTAAACACCATTATATAACCGGTGCAATAGATATGGGTGTTTTAGCATCGTTGTTTACCGCAATGCGAGAAAAACGAATTATAACTGTCACAAACCTTAGTCGTAGAAAAGATATACCAAAACAAAATAGAATAATACCCCTTCGTGTATTTATTAGTGTTCAAGGTGGGCGACAGCATTTATTTGCTTACTTACCGGAATTTAATTCGTTTCAAACCTATCGAGTTGACTATCTTTCAAATGTAAAGCTTGAAGAGGTAACTCCAAGATTTGATGAGCTACGTGCTCAGCTTGATAAAATGCAAACAAAAATGTGGGGAGTTAGTGCTAAACGCAATAAGTGGGATGACGAAATAACCGAGCATGTTGAATTTATTGTGGAGATAAACGATGATGAGCAATATATCATCAATCGTTTATACAGAGAAAAGCGAGTTGGAACAATAGAAAAATTAGACGAGCATACATATAAATTTTCTGCTGATATTTATGATACAAGTGAAATTGTACCTTGGATAAGAACATTTATTTGTCGCATTAAGCATCTTGAACTTTCGAATAAAGAATTGGAAAAGCAATTTAGAAAAGACCTTGAAGCAATGTATCAAATGTATGGAATAGGAAAGGAGGAGAGCGTGTGATATTTAGCGAGCTTTATTCAGCGTATTACAATACAGTTTCTAAAATTATTTCTAAAATCGTTGATGGAGAGCATTCCGAAAAGGAATTACAAAGGATAGTATCTGAAAACGCTTTTGAAGAAAGCACCTTAACAATAGTACCATCTTTAAAAAACGAAAAATGGCAGCTTGTGTCATCAGACATGAAAACTCCTCTTGAGCACAAACCAACAATGCCACTTACTGTTTTGCAAAAACAATGGTTAAAGGCTATTTCTCTTGACCCGCGAGTTAAACTGTTTGATATAAAATTTGATGGCATTGAAGATATAGAACCTCTTTTCACTCCAAAAGATTACTATGTTTATGATAAATATAGCGATGGTGATCCATTTGAAGATGAAGAATATATTAAAAGATTCAAGACAATTTTAAAGGCAATTAAGCAAGGCACACAAATAAAGTTTGAACTTGTGAACAGAAAAGGAAAAACAGTATTTGCAAGGTGTCGTCCAATAAGACTTGAATATTCAGAAAAGGATGATAAGTTTCGTATGATAACTTCAGGTTGGCGTTCAGTATCAACTGTAAATCTTGCTAAAATATGTAATTGCGTTCATTATACAGGAGATAAGCCACTTGAAGATACCGAACGAGAAGAGAGAAAAGATACTATAGTACTTAAGGTTTTAGATGAAAGAAACGCCCTTGAAAGAGTAATGCTTCATTTTGCTCATTTTGAAAAGCAAGCGGAAAAGCTTGATGATAAGCACTACCTTTTAAAAATTAAGTATTCAACTGATGATAAATCGGAAATGGTAATAAGAGTTCTTTCCTTCGGACCTCTTGTTGAGGTGGTAGGCTCGGATGATTTTAAGGAATTAATCACAAAAAAATTAAAAAAGCAGAAAAACTGCGGACTTTTTTAAGAGTTCGCAGCTTTTTTTCCGTGAAAAACAAGGAAAACCTTGGTAAAATGAACTCACGAAAGGCGCAAATAGCAACTGCAAAGCATAGGATGTTTAATCCTGGAAGCTGAATATTGCCTGATAATTGCACCTTGAGTGGGTCACCTTGCCCTAACGGCAATTGTAGCCTATTGAGGAAGCAAGGGATAGAAAGATACGTACAGCAAACAAAAAAGTACAACATAGGCTGATATTTTTTAATGTTTGGCACGTGTTGAGCTTGCGAGCCCTAGTCGTAACCTAGTCAGCTTGCAGACTCAACACAGTTGACGACTGTGCAAACGGTCAAATTTCGTATCTTGTATAATGTATCGTTATAATTCTTTACCTTGTATGTATTGCGTTCACTGACGATACAAAAGGCACAAACAGCAAATTTTTGTCGTGATTAATTCTGGAAAAATTAAAGCACCTCCGCTTAGCGGAGCAAGTAATGTGCCTTGTCCAGTCTATGATAATAAATTAGATTGGCATAAATGATGTGAATTAAAATTTATAAGTAGATACAGGCTTGCAAGCTGCTGTGGTAATTGGTACCCTGACCCTTGCAAGATGTTCATCGAAAAATAACCTTGTTAAAATATAGCTATTAAATTATCACATCATACAATTAAAACGCCATAATGACTATCAATGGCAAACAGCCGATTTCAGGTAGGGATTCACTGGCGAAAAAGGCACATACAGCAATATTTGTTTTGCATAATCCAGATAAGATTAAGAGCGGCTCTGTTTACAGAGAATTTACATGTGCCTTGTAAAGTACTTAACAGCTAATAGTTGTTATCTCACTATACAGATAATGATTAATTTGCTGATAAGAAATATAAAGATGCATACAGCAATAAAAGTAACCATTGGCTACATAGCAGCAGCTGTTCCTTGTAAGCAGCAGAGAACGGAGTGAAAGGCTTCGTATGATGAAAAATGCATCTTGAAAAACTAAAGATGTCAACAGCGATTTTATATTCTACATTAGTTCAATGTAATGAACGCTTGTTTTAGGGACAAGAGGGACGGAGTGAAAGTCTCCGTATGTTCTTAAATGGCATCTTGTTAAAGGCGCATACAGCGACAAAACATAAGTATGAATAGTTGCGGGATCGCAAGATTACCAACACTTATCAATGTCAAAAGTGCCTTGTTATATGGAGAGCTACTCTGTGGAAGAGTGAGAGCATCTCTTGGGGTAGGTTCAAATCCTACCGCCCTCCACTTATTTAATCATAGTGTCGGCGCCTTAAAAAGCGAGAAACCACTATGGATTGAAGGCACCAACAGCAATTGTAATTAGCTAAGTGGTTATAGCAGGGGGCTAAAATCCCCGTATCGCGAGTTCGAATCTCGCATTAAATGGTGCCTTGTTACCTAAAATTTATAAACGAAAAGGAGTGAGTTTCATGTTAAATTATCTAAAACAGGAAGCAAACAAGACTGTTACCGAAAACGGAGCAGTTACACACATTACAACCGAATCAGATTGTCTTGACCTGTTCGCAACAATCGGTGCATTACGCCGTGAAAGCGACCATGAGATAGAAGCGCGCTTTATTCGTGCATATACAGAAAACAGAGATATAGCTATGAAGCTTCTCTTTTTCGCACGAGATATAAGAGGCGGTCTTGGTGAACGCAGAGTATTCAAGGTTATCCTTAATTGGCTTGCTAAAAACGAGCCACAGTCAGTACGCAAAAACCTTACATATGTTGCCGAATATGGACGCTATGATGACCTTCTTTGCTTGATGGGAACACTATGCGAAAAGGAAATGTTAAGCGTTCTAAAGGAACAATTTGAAAAGGACAGATTAGCACTTGAAAACGGTGGAGAAGTATCTCTGCTTGCTAAGTGGTTGCCATCTGTAAATGCATCAAATGAACAAACCGTTCTATATGCAAAGAAGATAGCAAAGCACTTTGGACTTAGCGATGCAAGCTACCGTAAGGCACTTGTTGCCCTTCGCGGACAAATTAGAATTATCGAAAATAACCTTCGTGAAAAAGATTACACCTTCGATTATTCAAAACAACCATCTAAGGCTTTGTATAAATACCGTCAGGCATTTATTCGCAATGATAGTGAACGCTATGGTAGATTTTTAGATGGTGTTTCAAACGGAGAAACCAAGCTTAATGCAAGCACACTTATGCCTTACGAGATAATTACCCCATTTTTCCGTAAGAATGTAAGCGATGCTGAAAGAAAGGCAATTAATGCAACTTGGATATCACAAAAGGATTTTGGAAATGATGAGAATGCGTTAGCAGTAATAGATGGCTCAGGTTCTATGTATTGTGGCTATGATCCAATGCCTGCAACAATTGCGATTTCTCTTGGAATTTATTTTGCCGAGAGAAATAAAGGTGCATTCAAGAATCACTTTATAACATTTTCCGAAAATCCTCAGCTCATAGAAATCAAGGGTGAAGATATACTTGATAAGGTGCGATACTGCCATAGCTATAATGAGGTGGCAAATACAAATATTCAAAGGGTATTTGAGCTTATTCTTAATGCAGCAAAGAAAAATTCTGTATCTCAAAATGAAATGCCGTCAAAGATTTACATTATTTCTGATATGGAATTTGACTATTGTACAGACGACAGCTCTCCTACAAATTTTGAATATGCTAAAAAGCTATTCGAAAAGGCAGGTTATAAGCTACCCGAAATCGTTTTCTGGAATGTGGCAAGTCGCAATAGACAACAGCCTGTAACAAAAAATGAGCAGGGAGTGGCTCTTGTATCAGGTTGCACTCCTCGTCTTTTCACAATGGTTGCCGGTGGAAATTTAAATCCATATGCATTTATGCTTGAAGTTCTCGAGAGCGAACGTTATGCAAAAATAACTGCATAAAATAATAAGGGGTGTGGAAACACCCCTCGTTGTTTTTTAGAAAGGAATTTATAATATGATAGAGATAATAGGTCAGTTTAATACTGCAAAGTGCTTTACCTCTGTACTTGAGGATATGGCAATGGAGCAGATAAAAACTGTATGTGATACTGAGGCGTTTTCAGCCTCAAAAATAAGAATTATGCCTGATGTTCACGCAGGCAAGGGTTGTACAATCGGTACAACTATGACGATAAAGGATAAAATAGTGCCATCAATGGTAGGCGTTGATATTGGATGTGGAATGTACACCGTATATCTCGGTAACATTGATATTGATTTTGAAAAGGTGGATGAGGCATCTCACTATATTCCTTGCGGTAGAAATACTTGGGATGGAAGGTATGAGAGATTTGACTTAACAGAGCTTCGTTGCTATAGACATTTAAAGGATACAAAGCGTCTTGAGAGAAGCTTAGGCACGCTTGGCGGTGGTAATCACTTTATAGAGATTGATGTTGATGAGAATGAAGGTAAATATCTTGTAATTCATTCGGGCAGCCGTAATCTTGGCACTCAGGTGGCTGAGTTTTATCAGCAGTTGGCAGTTGATTTGAATGTAGGCAAAGAGGAGTACTTCAAAGAGCGTGAGGAGATTATTCGCACATACAAGGAGCAGGGCAGAAGAACAGAAATTCAATCCACAATCAAGGCACTCGAAAAGGAGTTTAAGGCAAAAGAGCCAACTCTTTCCCGTGATTTGTGTTTCTTATATGGAACATTTATGGATGATTATATTCATGATGTTGATATTTGTCAAAAGTTTGCTGAGCGAAATCGTTCAAGAATGGCAGAAATAATTCTTGAAAAATGTGGTTGGACTGCTATCGAAACCTTTCAAACGATACATAACTACATTGATGTAAATGAGATGATACTTCGTAAGGGCGCAGTTTCTGCGAAAAAAGATGAGAAGCTTTTAATTCCTATTAATATGAGAGACGGCTCTCTTATCTGTATAGGTAAGGGCAACGAGGACTGGAATTTTTCTGCTCCTCACGGTGCAGGTCGATTAATGTCCCGTACTAAGGCATTCGAGCAGCTAACAATGGCAGAATATGAAAAAGAAATGGCTGGAATTTATTCAACCTGTGTTATCCCTGATACTCTTGATGAGTCACCAATGGCATATAAAAGCATGAATGATATAGTAGAGAATATTGAGCCTACAGCAGAAATAATTTGCAAAATTAAGCCTATCTATAATTTTAAAGCAGCAGAGTAAAAAGGACCTGTCAAAAGTGTTATCACCTTGACAGGTCTTAAATTTTATAAAAGTACCTCTTTATTTGTCCCATAAAAAATATCATCGTGAAAAGCAAGGCGTTTACAAACCCTTTCAAACCTTTCCCACGAGATATATTCAGCATCCATTTCGTAGGAGTGCCCCCAAATGTAGAGAAGAGCAGGTGAACTATTATCTAATGCTAAAAATTCTTCAACAATTTCTTCAAGCCTATCTTCAATATAATATACAGTAGGACTAAATCTAAGCAAATTATCTTGTTTATCAAACTTATAGGTTGATGTAAGTCCTCTTGCAAACTTAACACCTGTGTCATTTCTAATAATTTCTGCTACACGGTCGTCATTATTCTCACCACCGCAAGGATAAGCCATACCAACAACCTCATAACCACAAAGATTTGACAAATTTATTCTGTCCTGTTCAACCTGTCTAATTATTTCCTCATCAGCACAAGAAGGTAAAAAAGGATGAGTTAAGGTGTGTACAGCAATCTCGTGTCCATTATAAACCTCTTTGATTTTATTCGCAGGTATTTTGTCGTGTCGAACAGTTCTTCCGTTTCTGTCAAGAGTTCCTTCAAGACCTAAAAACTCAGAATTTAAATTGAATGTGCCCTTAAGCCCATATTTGTTAAAAATTTCTATCAACCTTATATCTTGTGTTACCCCGTCATCGAAGCTGAAGGTAACTGCCTTTGCTTTACCATTCCACATAATAATCCTCTTATTTAATCAAGCCATAATCCCTTGCACATTTTCTGAGTCCACCCTCCACGCTGCTAAAAGCAACGCCATGCTTACGGGCTTTTTCGCAATTCATCCATAAGTTTTGTCGTGAAGGCACATCTACAACCTTTATATCTTTACCGATAGTGGACAAAAACTCTTTTGTAATTTCATACATGGATTTTGTAGTTTCACTACCAAAGTTGTAAGCTCCACCGGGTAGCTTAATTATATTTTCTATGTTTTCAGCTACTTCTTTAACATATGTAATGCCTCTATATTGCTGCGAACTGTAGCTAACAGAATCAGTAGCGTTCAAAATACCCATAAAATAATTAGACTTTTTCAAATAATAGTCATACATCCATTCGGCACGAAGCATAACTGCACAAGGGTCAATATCAAGTACTCTGTTTTCCATTTCCAGCTTATGCTTTGCATATGTGTTATTTGGGTTGACCATGTCCTCTGTAAATGGACAGTCTGCGTTAGTGCCACTATAAACTTGGTCAGAGCTAAAGCAAACTAACTTTATATTTTTAGAAGCCTTTGCTAAATATGTAGGTATTAATACATTAGCAATGTAGGACTCATCAGGATTTTTCTCACATTCACCTATATCAGATATCGCCGCAGTATGTATAATCGTATCAACTTGACAATTTTCAATGATGTGTTTTATTTCATCTTCATTTAATCCCTTAAGTGATGGACAAGCAATCACATTTTTGCACTCCTGCATAAGCTTGCCACCGACAAATCCACTTGAACCGGTTACTAAAATCATTTTCCTCAAAACCTTTCATTATTGTATTATTAATTATATCACATTAACCCGTATTTTTCAATGTAAAACTATTGTAAGGATAATAAATTTCAAAAAAATACAAAAAAGTTTAAAAAAGTACTTGACAAAAGTGAAAAGTAGTGGTAGAATAGGCAAGCTTGCGAAAAGAAAGGCACTAAAAAAGGTGTCAAAAAAGAGTAAAGTACAAGAAAATAAAAAAAGTTTAAAAAACTTAAAAAAAGTACTTGACAAAGTAAGAAGCAAGTGATATAATAGCAAGGCTAACGCGAAAAGCGGAGGCACGAAACAGAACCTGTGAAGGGTTTGATGCTCGGAATAAAAGATCCTTGAAAATTGAACAATGAACGAAATTAGGAAATAGAGAACTAATGTACAAAAGACGGAAACTCTAAATTCTTTTAAGTTTAAGAAGAAATACTCGAAACAAGTAATTTAAGTAAAGAGCAAATCAAGCTTTAAAAAAGATTTGGAAACCGAAAGGTTTTTAGATACAATTTTTTAGAGAGTTTGATCCTGGCTCAGGATGAA
>JAGATW010000010.1 GCA_017621085.1 Clostridia bacterium
AAAGAAAAAAGCCATATAGATTTTACTCTATACAGCTTTTTTGTTATTTAATTAAAAAATAGCTTGCCCATATCTATTAAGATATTTCCGCTTCCATCATCCTTTTCTTCAATCTCATAATTAGCGGCTTGACCCGATGAAGCAGTTAAAATATCCTCTGTTTCTACAACAGACATTTCATACTTTGGTGTTACATATTTCATTGTGATACCTCTTCATTTGTTGAAGGAGTACCTACAATATCGTTATATGAAACGAAGCAATATTTTTCATTTTCGTCAGGTTCGCCACCCTGCATATATGAATATTCTGTTGTTTCGCCATCTGTTACAGCTACATATGCACCCATAGCAAGCTTTGTATCCTTTTGATTGTCTGTAAAGCCAACTATTTTAAGTTCAAATGCTACAAATTCATAATTTGTAATTTCAGCATTGATAACACCATCTGCTACTGTGCCACCCTCTGCAAATACATCATTATTACCAAGTCGACTTTGTAGTACTGCAAACACACCGTATTTTAAGGTTTTGCCTGTTACCTCTTCATATTCTGCAATAGCTTCATTGTTTACAGTAAAGCCGATTGCAATTCCACCGTTGCCATTTTCAGGGGCTGAATAGCCAAGGCAGGTAAAAAGTGGATCCAGTTCAAGCTCAACATAGCTCATACATCTAGAGCATCCTGTTTTTTTACAGCCGTTTTCCATATAACCATTTTCATATGTCACGCTTATTTTGTTATCATGTTTATCGTAAGCGGGAGTTATTATGCTTTGGCAAACATCACAGGAAATTGCTGTTGTGCAATCTCCGTCATCGCTGCCTGTGTGTACACCCTTATAGTAGGCATCACAATCACTTACATCATAATAAGCAACCCATTTTAACGATTCTGTTGTGTGCAATCCAGCATATTCACTGTATGGAATGTATGTATAGTTAACAACATTAAAGGTCGGGAGAGATTTTTTTGCCTGTTCAAGCGAACCGGTAAAGAAAATCGTCAAATAATCATTATACGGCGCAGCAAAAGCGCTTACTGTTGGTGGAATATAAATATCTATCTGTTGTTTTCCTGTTCCGTCCATCCAACGCATTGGTAGATGTTGCATGCTCTTACCTAAGTGTAATTCCTTAAGTGAGGTAGCATTTTTAAATACATATGATCCCGTATAAAGACATGTATTTGAATAATCAACTCTTTCAAGAGCTGTTGCTCCGGCAAAAACATAATCCCATATAATCTGCACTCCGTTGCCCATATCGATATTTGTTAAAGCAACACAGTTATAGAAGGAATAATTTGCTAAACGCTTTACTGTATTTGGTAAATAAACACATTGTAGAGTATCATTGTTTGCAAATACTGTTGTTGTTCCGCTTGTATAGATATATTCAAATGATAAATCCTTAAGGTTAGCAACAACTATTTTCTTTTCTGCGTCAAGGCTTTGAATTACTTTTTCGCCGACCTTGATAGCACTTAAGCATTGTGCTCCATTTACAGCAGGAAGGTTGCCTATTTGTGTGTATTGCTGGTCCTGAGCTGTAAACTCGAGTGTAAGCTCGCTTGTTTTTACCGAAACAAGCTTGTTTTCATCGTTAAGATACCAAACAAGTCCCTTTTCTCCGTCATATAAAGGAATTGTTTCGCCAGCCTGCTTATCACCAATGTCAGAGGTTAAAACAAAAGCATCTTCTGCAGAAACAGAAAAAGCAAAAACGCACATTAGCATTGTCATAATTGCAAGCATTAAAATGATTTTCTTTTTCATTTGGTTTCTCCTTTTAAAAATTTTTTTGTATTAAAAAAGCCACTTGATAAAAGGGGTGCAGAAAGCCCTTTTGTCAAATGGCAAATTTAACTATTTTATTGTACGCAAAAATTACAGAGTTAT
>JAGATW010000064.1 GCA_017621085.1 Clostridia bacterium
CAAGCTTTTTTAACACAGTTAGGCAAGCTATTTTCCATTTCAAACCAAATGGGTTCGATTTCCGTAAGGCTAACCTTATGACTAAACAATAGAAAGGAACGAATATGACACAATTTGCAAGCATTGTTCAACATAACAATGATACAAGTGCCTTTATTTGGAAGCATCCAACTGAAGAGTTTAGCTCTTCAACCTTACTTATTGTACAAGAAAATCAAGAGGCTGTATTTTTTATGAACGGTCAGGTGTTTGATGCACTTGGTCCGGGTGCTTACACTCTTGAAAAGCAAAATATTCCTCTACTTACTAAGTGGCTTAATCGAGCAGGTGATGATACTGCTCCCTTTAACTGTGAATTATATTTCATTAACAAGGCAGACCTTTTGCCTTTAAAGTGGGGCACTCCCTCAAGAATTCAATATAAAGACCCGGTCAATGGATTTTTAATCTCATTAGGAGCATTTGGTGAATTGCGTTTAAGAATAGATGATTCCCAAAGGCTACTTTTACAGCTGGTGGACGTTAAGAATTATCTTGATGAGCAAAATTTTAAAAGACATTTTCACGGACTTTTATGCTCACAGGTAAAGCCTCACCTTGTTCAAGCTATTCATACTAACTCATTTAACCTTTTTAATATTGATGAAAGCATTCCTTATGTTACTGAAATCACCAAGGAATTATTAATCTCTGATTTTTCTGCTTATGGTATGGTAATTGAGCAATTTGCAATTATGAATATTAATGTGCCGGATGATGACAAAACCTACGAGAAGCTTAAGGAACTGCACTTCCGTCAATGTGCAGATATTGCTGAGGTTAAGCATCGCCAACAGGTAGATGCCATTCGTGCAGAAATGGAATCTAAGCATAGTATATTTATTAGCTATCGCCGTGATGGTGGTGACACTACTGCTAAGCTGATTTGTGAAACCTTGAAGAACAGAGGCTATACTGTTTTCTTTGATTATGATTCATTAAAGGGTGGAGTCTTTGACAGTAGGCTTATTGGCGCTATTGATGAATGCACCGATGTTGTTTTGGTTTTACCTAAAAATGCACTTCTCCGTTGCAAAAACGAGGATGACTGGGTAAGACAAGAAATCAGGCATGCATTAGAGACGAAAAAGAACATCATTCCCGTTATGCTTGATGGCTTTAGCTTCCCTAAGAAACTGCCACCTGATATTCAAGACGTTTCTCGCTATAACGGTGTTAGATTCCGTATGGATTTCTTTGAGGCAGTAATTGATAAAATTATTGAAAAGCTATCAAACAACAAAAAGAATACTCCTATTGACTAAAGTAAATCAGTTTACTTTATACCGAGAGCAAGGCATTAAAAATGCTTTGCTTTCTTTTTATATAAAATTCGCATCAAAGGTTTTTTAAAACATCTTGCTTATGATACATTAACTGTGTTATAATTAAAAAGGATTTATCATTATAAAGGAGCTTTAGAATGGAAAAATATGACTTAATAGTTGTTGGTGGTGGCTTTGCAGGGGTTAGTGCTGCCGTGACTGCCGCTAAAGAGGGCTGTCATGTTTTGATTGTTGAAAAGGGCAACTCCTTTGGTGGCGCTGCCATTAACTGTCTTGTAAATCCTTTTATGTACTATTCTACTAAGATTAATGGAGTGCAAACGGAGCTTTCGCAAGGTATATTTAAGACTATTTGCCAAAAGCTGAAGGAACGTGGTGCTTTAGAATATAATGCTTTTTTGGAAGAGGAGTTAAAATTTATATTAAATGATTTGGTATGTGATGCCAAAATAGATATTCTCTTTCACGCCTATATTTTTGATGTACAGAAAATCGGCTCGAAAATTAAATCCATTTCCGTTGCTACAAAAAGTGGTGTTGTAGAATTAGAGGCTGATTATTTTATTGATGCTACAGGAGATGCACAGCTTGCATTTCTTGCAGGGTGCAAAACCGTGCTTGGACGCGAAAGTGACAGCTTATGTCAGCCAATGACACTTTGCTTTAGGTTAGGAAATGTTGACGTTGATAGCTTTATGGCATCTTGGGACAAGCTAAAGCTTGCACACAAGCAAGCTCTTGAAAATGGTGAGCTTATAAATCCAAGAGAAAATATTCTCGTGTTTAAATTACCTGTTCCAAACGTGCTACATTTCAACACAACAAGGGTTATAAAAATGAATCCTACCTGCTACAAGGACGTTACTTGTGCTGAAATTATTGCAAGAAAGCAGGTATATGAAATTTATGAATTTATGAAAAAGCACGCAGATGGCTTGGAAAATAGTTTTTTAATGATGACGGCTAGTGAAATTGGTGTGCGTGAAAGTAGGCGAATTGTTGGAGATTATATTCTAACTGAACAGGATTGCAAAAATTGCACAAAATTTGACGACTCCATTGCTGCGTGTAACTACGACATAGATATTCACAATCCCGAGGGGACAGGAACAAGCCATTACTATTTTCCCGAAGGGGAATATTATACTATTCCCTATCGTAGCTTAATTCCAAAAGAAACAGACAATATGCTTGTTGCCGGCAGGTGTATTTCATCAGACCACGGGGCACAGGCATCATATAGAATTATGCCAACTGTTTGTTGTATTGGTGAGGCTGCAGGTACAGCTATGGGACAGGCTATAAAAAGTAAATGTAATGTCCGTAATATTAACATAAAGGAATTGCAAATTGCTCTTAAAAATAACGGGGCTTTTATCGGTATTGATGTGAGGTAATGTTATGAAGCTTTTAGCGCCAAAATATTTTAACGATTTTAAGTGCATTGCAGATAAATGCACTCATTCCTGTTGTGTTGGTTGGGAAATAGATATTGACGAAAGTACACTTGAAAAGTACAGCTCATATAAGGGAAATTATTGCGATAACATAAAGAAAAGCATTGAAATTAGTGACACTCCCCACTTTATTCTTGAAAAAAGCGAGCGTTGTCCTCATCTAAACGAGCGTGGCTTATGTAAGATAATTATTAATGCAGGCAAGGACTATTTATGTGACATTTGCCGTGAGCATCCTCGCTTTTATAACTATACTAACCACGGAAAAGAGGTTGGCTTAGGTATGTCCTGCGAGGAAGCCTGTCGCGTAATTTTAAATTCTGACAATTATGGTGAAATGATAGAGCTTGAAGAAATAGACGAAGAGCTTGACACTTGTGATTTTGATGCTGTTGAGTTTAGAAGCTTCATTTACTCTGTAATTAGCAATTCTTCTGCTCCTTTTACAGAAAAAATGGATGATTTGTACGAGCTTACAAGCGTTTTTCCGGAAATCTTAGACGATAGTCAATGGAAAGAGGTTATTTCTCAGCTTGAATATTTAGATAATAGCCATAAGGAGCTCTTTCTTAACTATTCATCCTTTGCCGAAGCACCAAAGGAGCTTGAATTATATCTTGAACGCGCTTTTGCTTATTTTGTATATAGACATTGTAGTGAATCAACTGACAAAATGGAGTTTTTAGCTCGTCTTGGCTTTGCTATGTTTTGTGAAAGGCTCTTATGCTCTATTTGTCACAATGCTGACGAAATATTTGACTATGCGCGCATAATTTCTGAGGAATTAGAGTATTCAGAGGAAAACACTGAAATAATAGTGGAAAAATTTATAGAATTTTTTGAAAAAAGTGAATAATTTGGACGTAATTACATATAATTAAAGTGTAAGAAATAATTTCCAAAACAAAAATCAAATTTTTTAAAAAAGTTCTTGACACATAGGTATTTTTGTGCTATACTTATTTAGCAAACGGGCCGATGTGGCGGAATCGGCAGACGCCACGGACTTAAAATCCGTTGGGAAGAAATTCCCGTACCGGTTCAAGTCCGGTCATCGGCACCAA
>JAGATW010000065.1 GCA_017621085.1 Clostridia bacterium
CAACTGAAAAAGCTATGAAAATAGCCGTTCATTTAGTTTTCAATGCACATCGGTTCGAGCCCAGTGTGGCATTATTTGCTTATGTGAGTTCTTTGGCATTTTGCTTTCTCCTAAAATAACAGCAGGCTTAATTGAACCCTTGCCAAATTCATCGTTTATTTCATCAAGGGCAGAGTTTAGTCTGCTTCTTCTTTCATCCTTATCATAATCGTGTAGCAAAATAGCTTGAACGGGCGCACCTCCTTGACTTAAATGTATAGCAGTTACAGTTAGCGCCCTTATACACTTTTTAAAATCATAGTTTTCAATTAACAATTCAAGTGCTGTTTTGGAAATTGTTAATTCGTCCTGTGTTGGCGTATCAAGCCTTGTTTGATAGGAGTTATATATAAGGTCCTTGTCCTTTATAGTTAATGAAACACCACCGGCATACATATTCATGCTTCTTAGCTTGTAGCCGATGTCTTGACAAAGAGAAACAATTACCTTATTAGCTTCATCTGCATTTTCCAAATTTTCAACACAGGTAATTCCGTGTCCTAAGGACTTTGCAGGTGCGTGATAATCCATATGCGCTACACGAGAATCATCAAGTCCGTTGGCAAAACGCCAAAGGTCGTTGCCGTTCTTGCCAAGCTTATTAGTAATATAATCAAGTGGCAAGGAGGCTAAATCTCCGATAGTATGCACAGCCATTCTTTCAAGAGTCTTTGTTGTTTGCCTGCCACAATATAAAAGCTCAGAGCAGGGAAGAGGCCAAATCTTTTCTTTAAAGCCATCCCTCGTAATCTCGGTAATCGCATCCGGCTTTTTCAAATCGCTTCCAAGCTTTGCAAAAACCTTATTAAAGGAAACACCAATGCTAACAGTAAGTCCTAATTCATCCTTTACTGCCTGTCTTATCTCCTCTGCAATTTCCATAGGGCTCTTTATACAGTCTGTTACATCAAGCCAACACTCATCCATTCCATAAGGCTCTATACAGTCCGTATATCGCTCATATATTCCGTGCAAAAGCTTGGAAAACCTAACATAATAATCAAACCTGGGTGGAACAATTACTAAATCAGGACACTTTTGTAAAGCCTCCCAGTTAGGCATACCGGTAGTAACACCTGCCTTTTTTGCAAGCTCGCTTTTAGCAAGCACAATTCCGTGCCGCTCCTCAGTGTTGCCACAAACAGCAATAGCCTTGTCCCTTAAATGTGGCTGAAGCACCATTTCACAGGAGGCATAAAAGCAATTAGCATCACTGTGTAAAATAGCTCTATCCTTCATATAGCTTTACCGAAAACCACATATTACTATGTGGCTCAAAATAAATCTTTTTTTCAATTCCCTCAACAATAACTGTATATTGTATAGGCGCTACACAGCTAACAACCCGTGGGCAATATCTTTTAATATCAACAATTCTGTCAATATTAAAAACATCGTTTGCGGTAATTATCTTTTTTGGTTTTATAGTGCCATCGGTCATAAATACAGCATTAACAGTTAAGGGTACGCGCTTATATTCTGCCATTATAAATTCTTAATCACCTTTGTAGCAACACCTTGAATGTATAGCTCATTTACATAAAAGTCCTGCATTTCACTGTTTTCGGGATGCAATCTGATTCTTTTGTTTTCAGGCTCAGGAAAATATCTTTTAAGAGTGTTTTTACCATCAGCAAGAGCAACTATAATATCTCCGCTTTTTGCGTAATTTTGCTTTTTTATAACAACCAAATCTCCATCATCAATTCCGGCATCAATCATAGAATTTCCGCTTGCAGTAAGAATAAAAAACTCACCCTTTCCTAAAAATGAGCCGGGAAGCTTAATGTAGCTATCTACATATTCCTCCTCCTCGGTTAAAGGACCACAGGGAATAAACCCAAGCAAGGGTACAGAAACAAAGGTCCTTTCGGACTTTGCAATATGCTCCGTTTCAATACCGTACTTCCCGTTTTTAATAATGCCCATATCACGCATATGGTCAAGATATCTTTGCACAGTGCTTTTTGGTGTGCCTATAACAACGGAAATATCACGAACAGATGGCGAATATCCGTTTACATCAAAAAAGTGGTCTATACATTTTTTAATTTTGTTAAAAAGCTCCTCGTTCTTTGCCATAATAACCTCCAAAATAAAATGGGACACTCTGTCCCAATTATTATAGCAGATAAAAATTCATTTGTCAATAGGCAAAATAAAAAGCCGTATAACCACTTTTTGGCAATACGGCTTAGTTTTATATTTTGAATACCTTGTCAACAGGAACGGAAAGAACAGTTCCTTGTGCCTCGGACTTTAGTCCAAATTCATTGTTAACATCCTCAAGAATTTGATTTCTTACACTGTTAGGAGCAAGAATAGTAACAATTTCCTTTTCGTCATCAAGTTTAGTGTTAGCATAGGCCTCGATTTCCTGTGCCTCTGCCAAACGCGCCTTGATTACAGTACCGCCTGTCGCTCCTGCCTTTTTTGCAGTTTGCATAACGTTATCAGAATAACCACGGTTAACTGAAATTAAAATAAGACTGTATTCAAATTCACTATGCATATTGCTACCGTCCCCCTTTACAATATCCTTACTGTTTCTTTTAATTATCTCTGCTGTAATTCTACTAAATGCAGATGGAGAAATAACCATTGCAAGACCGTTATAGCCCATTGTAGTGCCAACCATTTTACCAAGCTCACCGCTTAAGGAGTCAATAGCATTATAAGTGCCAAAGCTTAACAAAATGTCCTTGTCGTTGCTACCAAGACCTAAAATGTCCATCATCTCTGACGAGGCAGTACCCTGACCTACAAATTGATAATGCAGATAAAGACCCTTTTCCTTCATCATTTTAACATACTGTGCACCCTTACCACGCTGAATGATAGAGAGTAGGGATATAATTCTGTCTCCGTTCATTATAAAGCCTCCTCATCATCGTAGTAAACAATACCATCATCAATTTGCTCAAGCTCAAGATGAATTTTTCTCATCATTCTGTCCTGCTTAGTTTTACCAATCAAGCCAAGGACCTGAATAGTAATAAGAGGGGTCATAGCAATCATAGCCACAATACCAAAGGCATCGGTCATAACATTACCACCCATAGCATTACAAGCACCGATTGCAAATGGAAGAATAAATGTAGTAGCCATAGGACCGGATGCAACTCCACCGGAGTCAAAGGCGATACCTGTGTAAATCGGTGGAACAAAGAAGGTTACAACAAGTGGAATAATATAGCCTACTATTAAAATGGGCAAAATAGAAATGCCTGTAAGAACTCTTACCATTGAAATGCCAACAGAAACAGCAACACCGATAGACAAAGCAATTCCAATTGATTTTTGAGAAATAGCGCCGTTTGTAACCTCGGCAACCTGTCTTTTCAAGGTATGTACCGCAGGCTCGGCAGATACTACAAAGTAGCCAAGAAGCATACCAATAGGTATAAGAGCAAGCTTAAATTCGCTTGAAGCTATAACCTCGCCAATTAATTGACCGGCAGGCATAAAGCCTACATTGGCACCTGTTAAAAATAATACAAGACCAATATAAGTGTAAGCAAAGCCCACAGAAATTCTTAAAACCTGATGCTTTTTAAATCTTTTGAATATAAGCTGATAAATAATAAACATTCCAACAATAGGAAGGAATGCAAGCGCTACCTCTTCTAAATATTTAAGAATACCGTTTTCCAAGTCTAAAAACCTTAAAAATGCCTCGCGAGTATTCATATCGTAGGTAACAGGAGCTGTATTTTCAGAAACAGTCTCAGGACTTACAACAAGACTAAGAATCAGCACTGATAAAATAGGACCAATAGAGCAAAGAGCAACAAGACCAAAGCTGTCCTCAGCAGAGTGCTTACCCTTACGCATAGATGCAAGTCCGGCACCAAGTGCCATTATAAAAGGAACAGTAATAGGGCCGGTTGTAACTCCACCAGAGTCGAAGGCTGTTGGAATAAAGTCAACAGAGCCAATATTAGCACCCGGAATATAAGGTAAAATAGCCAAAATTAAAACAATAGCATAAAGTGGAACTAATATGTAAGAAAGTTTAATTTTGAATTTGGTTTTCACAAACGCAACAGACAAAAAAATGCCAACGCCCAGGGCAACAAGTAAAATCAAAAGCCAGTTGTCAATTGAAGGCACCTTTTCAGCAAGCACCTGCAGGTCGGGCTCGGCAATAGTGATAAGTACGCCCACAACAAAGCAAATTAAAATAGGTACAATCTTAGTTTTTGACCTTGATAGCTGAATACCAACACCCTCGCCAAGAGGCTCCATAGAAATTGAAGAGCCAATTGTAAAAATACTCATTCCGAAAATGAGAAGCAAAGCTCCCAAAAGGAACATAACCATAACACCGGGCATAACAGGGGCTATTGATATGGTAAGCAATAAAACTATTGCGCAAATTGGCAAAACAGAGTGCAACGATTCGTTAATAGAACCATAAAGCTGACGCATAAAATCCCCCTCTTAAATAAATTATCTTAAATATTATACTATACAATATTAAAAAATACAACCTTAAAATAAAAAATAAATGCACTTTGTATAAAGCAACAAAAAAGGGTCAAAGCTTTTGACCCTTATAGCCTTTTTTGGAATTTATGCTTCATCACCAATAGTGGACGCACCATAATGACCGGGGTAAAATACAATGTCCTTGTCCATTGAAAAAAGACGTCTTAAGGAAGCGTACATATGGGCAGTGCTGCCATATTTGAAGTCAGTTCTACCATAACTTTTTTTAAAAAGAGTGTCCCCTGTGAACATTATTTTGTTTTTTTCGTCATATAAGCATATAGAGCCAATAGTATGCCCGGGAGTGTGTAAAATTGTAAAATTCATACACTCCTCGGCACATTTTTCTCCTAAGGTGAGTATATCGCCCTCTTTTACGTAAGTGTAATTACAATCATAATTGCGTGGCACTCTTCCCCAAGAGGAAAGGTTAGCCTCTATATCGTATAAAACCTGTTTTTCATCCACGTGGCACACTATTTTTGCGTTTTTGAATAGCTTTTCATACTCTTGCACATATTCTGCGTGGTCGAAATGACCGTGAGTAAGAACAACGTATTTTATAAAAATGTTGTTTGCGTTTGTATAGTCAAGCACAATTTTTGGGTCAACACCACAGTCTATAATCATTCCATCTCTTGATTTTTCCTCATAAACAACATAAGTGTTTGTATCAAGTAGTCCACAGGAAAATATTTTTATCATAACAGCCTCCTCGCAGCTTATTAGCTACATATATTTTACACTAAAAAAATTAAAACGTCAATATATAAAGTTATTGACAATCACATTATATTGTGCTATACTATCTGTTGAAAATTTAATATTATATATATTTTAAGTTTATTATACATTTGGAGGTTAAAGATGAACGAGCAGATAAACGAGCTAAAAAATCAGCTTAATAATCAGCTAAGTCAAGCTTCAAGCTTACAGGATATTGAGGCTATTCGTGTAGCTTATCTTGGTAAGAACGGCTCAATTACAGAGCTTTTGAAGAAAATGGGTGGACTTTCCCCGGAGGAAAAGAAGAGCTTTGGACAAGCAGTAAACGTACTTAAGGGCTATGCTACTCAAGCAATTACAGATAAAATAGAGGAGCTTAACAGAATTGAGCTTGAAAAGGAGCTTAATGCTTTGCCGGAAATTGATTTGAGTATTCCTACACATCTTACAAAGGGCTCATATCACCCAATTACACTTGTACAGCGCCATTGTGAAAACGTATTCCGTACAATGGGCTTTAACATTGAGGATTATAGTGAGATTGTAACTGACTATGAGTGCTTTGAAGCACTTAATATTCCTAAGTTTCACCCGGCTCGTGATATGCAGGATACATACTATCTTGAAAACGGTCAGCTATTAAAATCCCATACATCAGCTGCACAAAACGCAATCTACAAAAAGTACAAGGACCAGCTTATTAATGAGGGTAAGCCAATCCGTGCAATATTCCCGGGTAGATGCTTTAGAAATGAGTCAACTGACGCTTGTCACGAAAACACCTTCTTCCAAATGGAGGGCGTAATGGTTGATAAGAACATTTCTATCTCAAACCTTATATTCTTTATGAAGTCAATGCTCTCTGAGGTGTTCCAAAGAGATTTAAAGGTAAGACTTCGTCCCGGCTTCTTCCCATTCGTTGAGCCCGGCTTTGAGCTTGATATTAGCTGTGCTATTTGTGGTGGTGAGGGCTGTCCTTCCTGTAAGCACAGTGGCTGGCTTGAGCTTTGCCCATGTGGTATGATACATCCAAACGTATTAATCGAGGGTGGTATTGACCCTGATGAATATACAGGCTTCGCCTTCGGTCTTGGCTTAACACGTCTTGCGATGATGAAGTATGGTGTTAAGGACATTCGTGACCTTAATAGTGGTAATTTAACAAGCCTTGACCAATTTACTGACGACAAATAAGGAGGGACGAGAATATGTTAATTTCAATGAATTGGATATCAGATTTTGTAAATCTTGACGGTATTGACTTAAATGCATTAATACAGAAATTCTCTCTTTCCACAGCAGAGGTAGAAAATGAGATTTTCTATAAGGGTAAGGATTTAAGCGGAGTTGTAGTTGCTAAAATTGTTTCCGTTGAAAATCACCCTGAATCAAAAAAGCTTCACCTTTTAAAGGTTGACATAGGCGAAAATGACTTGGTTGACGTTGTATGTGGCGCACCGAATGTAAGAGTTGGTATGAAAACTGCTTTTGCTAAGCTTGGCGCACAAATCGGTGAAATTACAATTGCTCCAAGAGCCTTGGCAGGCTATACCTCACACGGTATGTGCTGTTCTGAAAAGGAGCTTGGCTTAAGTGATGAAAACTCAGGAATTATGGAAATTTTTGAGGATGTAGCTCTTGGCACAGACATTAAGGAAATTTACGATATTGACGATATAGTTTTCGAGGTGGATAATAAGTCCTTAACTAACCGTCCCGACCTATGGGGTCACTATGGTATTGCAAGAGAAATTGCTGCCTTAGCAGGTAGAGAATTAAAGCCACTTCCAAAGGCAGATTTAAGTGTGTACAACAATCTTCCTAAGATTGACTTAAAAATTGAGGACCCAATTTGCCAAAGATATTCCTGCTTACAATTTGAAAATATTACAAGACACGTAAGCCCTGTTAATATGCGTATCCGTCTTTTCTATTGTGGTATGCGCGCAATTAACTTCTTGGCAGATATAACAAACTACATTATGCTTGAAATGGGTCAGCCAATGCACGCATTTGACTCTCGTAAGGTAGAAAAAATCAGAATTAAGAGATTTGATAAGCCATTTGACTTTGAAACTCTTGATGGTGTAAAGCGCCACATAGACGAAAATACACTTATGATTTGCAATGACAATAATCCTGTTGCAATTGCAGGTATTATGGGTGGTCTTGATTCTGAAATTGTTGAGGACACAACCTCATTAACTCTTGAATCTGCAACCTTTGAGGCATCATCCATTAGAAAAAGCTCATCACGTCTTGCTCACCGTACAGATGCATCTCAGCGCTATGAAAAGAGCCTTGACCCGGAGCTTACAGTTTCAGCAATTGAAAGATTTGTAAAAATCCTTTCCGACTGGGATAATGGTGTAAAAATCACATCTTCTCTAACAGATGAGTATAGCTATAAGTACGATAAGGTAACACTTAGCTTTGATAAGAAATTTGTTGACCGTTACACAGGAATTGAAATCTCCAACGATACAATTGTAAAGACACTAAAGGCTCTTGGCTTCGGTGTAAGCCTTGAAAATGACAGCTTTACAGTTGAGGTTCCATCCTGGAGAGCAACAAAGGACGTTACACTAAAGGCAGATATTATTGAGGAAATTACACGTATTTACGGTTATGATAACTTTAACGTAAATACAACAGTTGCTCCTCTTTACCCTGTTCGTGCCTTTGTTGAAAAGACAACAGATGAGCAAATTAAGGACATCCTTGTAAAAGCCTTCGGCTTACACGAGGTACATTCATACATTTGGGCATATACAGACGAGTGCAAAAAGCTTGGCATTGAATACGAAAGCAACATTAAGCTTCTCAATGCTACAAATCCAAATATTGAAACAATTAGAAAATCAATGGTACCAAATCAGCTTTGTCAGGTTAAGTCAAATACATCCTATGCATCCGATTTTGGAATTTTTGAAATCGGCAGAGTTGTAAACGGCTTAAAGGAAAACGGTATGTGCGATGAGCAGAAAAAGCTTTGCATCACCCTTTACTCCAAAACAAAGAATGTAGTTGACCTTTACTACGACCTTGCTAATATGATTGCAAGCGTTGTTGATGATATTAAGCATCGTTCCCTTGAATATAAGGCAGTTACCACAGAGCTTAACTACATCCATCCAAAGAACTACAACGAAATTATCTTAGATGGCACAAGCATTGGTAATATAGGTATTGTACATCCAACAGTATCTAAGAAGATTGATAAAAAAGCAAGCGTTGTATTCCTTGAAATAGATGTTAACAAGCTTGTAGGTACAGAAAATGCAGGTATTCACTATGTTGAAGCGCCAAAGTACCCAACAATTGATGTTGACGTTACCTTTGTTACACCAAAGTATGCTCCAATTGCAGACGCAATAAAGCAGGTTAACTCAGCTCTTATTAAAAAGGAAACAGTAGTTGACACCTACGAGGACGAAAACGGAAAATCCATAACAGTACGTCTAACCTTTATGCACGAGGATAGAACCTTAACAAAGGATGAGGTTATGGAAATTGTTGATAAAATAATTGCTATTTTAAAGGCACAAGGCATTGAAATGAAACAATAAGAAAGACGCTTTAGAAATTAATTGTAAAACATTAATAATGAGGCTGTTGCAATAAAGCTGTACAAGTTTAGCCTTCTCCGGTGGGAGAAGGTGGCACGCAAGGTGTGACGGATGAGGTGTGTTTAAAACGGACTACTCAACCCACGCTTATGCGGTCCTCCTTCCCTTGCGAGGGAAGGCTTTGTATGTTCATTTCTTTGCAATTTTAAAGAAGGGAGAGGGCTTTTATATATGTCTATGCGTGGAAAAAATATGCATCTTGCCTTCGGCTTAGAGGTAATATTTGACGATGCAGAATTTGTTATAAGCGACAAGGACAAGGTTGGAATAGTAGGCGTTAACGGCGCCGGAAAAACAACTCTTTTCAAGGTGCTTTTAGGTAAGGAAAGCTTAGATAGTGGCATTATATCAACAGGAAACTCACGTATTGGCTATCTCCCACAGGAAATTGTTGTAGAAAACGAGCATCAAACCGTATGGGACTATCTTCGCGCAGGCAGACCCATTAAAGCTCTTGAGGATGAGCTTAACGATATATATGTAAGGCTTGAAACCGCACAGGGCGAGGAGCAAGAAAGATTACTACGCAGAATGGGTAAGGTGCAGGAGCTTTTAGAGTATTTTGAATGCTATGATGCCGAGGACATTTTATTTGATTTAGTAAATGAAATGGAAATAGACTTAGACCTTTTAGAGCGACCGATGAGTGAATTATCAGGCGGACAAAAATCTAAAATGGCATTTTGTCAGCTCCTGTTTTCCAAGGCGGAAATTCTTTTACTTGACGAGCCAACTAACCACTTGGACGTTTCCACTAAGGACTACATAACAAAATACCTGAAAACCTATAATGGAATGGTGTTAATAATAAGCCACGATGTTGATTTTTTAAATCAAATAATCAACAAAACAATGCTTGTTAATAAAATCACCCACAAAATTCAAATGTATGACGGAGACTATACAACCTACCAAAAGAAATATGCAGAGGAAATGCGTCTTCGTGAAATGACAATAGTACAACAGGAAAAGGAAATAAAAACCCTTGAGGAATTTGTCCTTCGCGCAAAGCAGGCAAGCCAAACCAACCACGCCTTAAAGCGTATGGGACAGGAAAGAGCATTGCGTCTTGAAAAAAAGAGGGCAGAAATGCTAACACGTCTAAAAACCTACAAGCGTGTTAAAATGGATATTCGTCCCTTAAGAGAGGGAGCAAAAATTCCACTCGAGGTTGAAAGCCTAACCTTTAATTACCCTGACCAACCACTTTTATATAAGAACCTATCATTTAAAATTAACGGTGGGGAAAGGTTCTTGGTAGTTGGTGAAAATGGTGTTGGTAAATCAACACTTTTAAAGCTCATTATGAACATTTTACAGCCACAGGGTGGCAAAATTCGTTATAATGATAAAACAGATATAGCATATTACGCACAGGAATTAGAGCAGCTGGACCTTGAAAAAACAATCCTACAAAATGTTGACGGAGATAAATATACAGAGTGGCAATTAAGAGGCGCTCTTAGTAACTTTCTTTTTTACGAGGATGATGTTAATAAAAAGGTAAAGGTGCTATCTCCCGGCGAAAAGGCAAGAGTAGCCCTTTGTAAGGTGCTTTTGCAAAAGGCAAATCTTTTAATTTTGGACGAGCCAACTAACCACTTAGACCCGGAAACTCAAAAAATAATCGGTGGCAACTTTAAGCTCTTTGAGGGTACTATAATTGTAGTTAGCCATAACCCGTCATTTGTTGAGCAAATCGGAATTAGTCGTATGCTTGTTTTACCCTTTGGCAGAATTGAGGAATATTCTCACGAGCTACTTGAATATTATTATGAATTAAATACACCTGATGAGGAGAAGTATTAAATGAAGCTTGATTTTGTATTTATATTCAATAGTATACTTTTAGGTGTAGGACTTGCTATGGATGCCTTTTCCGTTTCCTTAGCAAATGGCTTGAATGAGCAAAATATGAAAAAGGGAAAGGTATTTGGCATAGCAGGCGTGTTTGCCTTTTTCCAAGGACTTATGCCGCTTCTTGGCTGGGTTTGTATTCATAGTATTTTATCTTATTTTGAAGTCTTTGAAAAATTTATTCCTTGGATAGCATTGATTTTACTTGTGCTGATTGGTGGAAAAATGATGCTTGATGGCATATTTCATAAAGAGGGCGAGGATAAAAAGACACTTGGTCTTTGGGGCTTGCTTTTACAGGGAATTGCCACCTCAATAGATGCATTAAGCGTCGGCTTTACCATAGCAGAGTATGATGTTAAAATGGCGCTTGTTTCCGTTTTATTAATAGCACTTGTCACATTTGTTATTTGCTTGTGTGGCATAGAAATAGGCAAAAAATTCGGCACTAAGCTATCAAATAAGGCAACAATATTTGGTGGAATAATTTTAATAGCAATCGGTATAGAAATTTTTATAACGGGGTTAATAAAATGATTAAAAATGTAATTTTTGATTTTGGACAGGTTTTAGTCCACTTTGAGCCTGAATATATGGTAAGGCAATATGTAAATGACGAGGAGGATATTAAGCTCCTTTCTGAGATAGTATTTGACCGTCTTTACTGGGATAAGCTTGACCTTGGCACAATAACCGACGAGGAAACAATAAGGCTTGTTAAGGAAAGAATACCAAAAAGACTTTGGGACGTGGCTGAAAAAATCCATTGGAACTGGATTTATAACATTCCCGAGGTTGACGGAATGAAGTCTTTAATTAAGTACATAAAGGAAAAATATAATGTAGGCGTATATGTCCTTTCCAATATTTCAAAATACTTTGCAGAGCATAGCCACGAAATTGAAATATTAAAGGAGGCAGACGGCTGTATTTTCTCAGCCTACTTAGGAATAACCAAGCCTGACCATAGAATTTTTAAGCACTTGTGCGAAAAATTCCAAATAAATCCAAGTGAAGCTATATTTGTAGATGATAACTCAAATAATATAGCATCATCAATTGAATTTGGACTAAATGGCTACTTGTTCGATAAGGATGCCGAAAAGCTGAAAGCATATTTTGACGAAACATTAAAATAAGCAAAAGGTGTACCGATAAGGGTACACCTTTTCATTGACGAGTTTTAAATAATATGGTATATTACTAATAGAGAAAAACCAAAGGAGAATAAAAATATGCCATTAGATTTAAGTGGAAAATTAGTAGTTGGAATTTCCTCGCGAGCTTTATTTGACTTAGAGGAGGAAAACAAAATATTTGAGGAGCAGGGCTTAGAGGCTTATTCAAAATATCAAGAGGAGCACGAAAATGATATTTTAAAGCCGGGTACAGCCTTCCCATTAGTTAAAGCGCTACATAACCTTAATTGTGGGGAAAAGCAGTTAACTGAAATTATAGTTATGTCAAAAAACAGCACCTCAACAAGTATGCGTATTTTTAACTCGATTAAGCATTATGGACTTGATATTTCAAGAGCAGCCCTTGTTAGTGGAATGTCCTTAGCCCCATACCTTACAGCCTTTAAAACGGACCTGTTTCTGTCAGCCTCTGAGGATGATGTACAGGAAGCAATTAATGCCAATATTGCCGCAGGTATAATTTGCTCAAATAAGGGACTACCAATAGACCCAAACGAGGAAATTTCTCAAATTAGAATAGCCTTTGACGGAGATGCAGTAATTTTCTCCGACGAAAGTGAAAAAATATATAAGGAAAACGGGATAAAGGCATTTGAACAGCACGAGGAGGAAAATGCTAAAAACCCCTTGCCTGAAGGACCATTTGCAAAGCTTTTAAAAACAATTTCCCTTGTTCAAAAGGAATTTGATGATGTTTCAATTCCAATAAGAACAGCATTAGTAACAGCAAGAAATGCCCCGGCACACGAGCGAGTAATAAGAACCTTAAGAGCTTGGAATGTGCGCATAGACGAAGCATTTTTCTTAGGTGGAATAGAAAAAAGCGCTGTTTTAAAGGCATTCGGCGCACACATTTTCTTTGACGACCAAACGGTACATACCGACCCTGCCTCAAGCTTAGTTCCCGCAGCGAGAGTGCCCTACAAAAGCAAGCAATGAAAAAATTTTTAAAAAAAGTGTAACCAATCACTCCGAAAATCCGTCTATATAGGTGAAGGACAAAAAACGGAGGTGAAATTATGAAAAATAAGCTAAGCACATTATTTATCAGTCTGTTACTTACTTTCTTAGTGATATTTTGTCTTTCATCCTGTGAAAGTAATGAAACGGAAAAGCAACCAAGCAGTACATCAAGCACTAACCAATCACAAACAGTGGACAGTCAGGGCAACAATGATGTAATTGACAATGGCGAAACAGGCAACACTGAAGCAGGCAACACTGAAGCAGGCAACACTGAAACAGGCACTCCTAATGACAATGAAAAAAGTCAAGCAATAGACCTAATGTCCGGCTACACATCCGGCACAACTACGGTAGCAGAGCTTGACGGAGCGTTTATTAACAATCAATGGCGACTTGCAATGGAGCTTTTTAAAAGCTCAAATAAGACAAGCGACGGAAATGTTCTTATATCCCCATTGTCAATTCAATTAGCCCTTGCTATGACTGCAAATGGAGCAGAGGGTGAAACAAAATCACAAATGGAAAGGCTTTTAGGTGGTGAATATACAATTGATGAGCTTAATGCTTATCTTAAAACCTATGTAAGTAACCTACCAAACGAAAAAAGCAGTAAATTAAATGTGGCAAATTCCATATGGTTCAGAAAAAACAACTTCGTACCAAATCAATTCTTTTTACAGACAAATAAGGATTATTATGATGCAAGCATTTATTCTGCCCCCTTTGATAAAACCACACTTGCCGATATAAATAATTGGGTAAATACAAATACCGATGGTATGATTAAAAAGCTGTTAGACCAAATCGACGAAAGCTCACTTATGTATCTTATAAATGCCATAGCCTTTGATGCGGAATGGGATGAAAAATATAGTGAGGATAGCATACACAAGGATTTGTTTACTATGGAAAATGGCATAAGCTGTGAAGCAGAATTTATGTGGTCAACTGAGTATGCTTACTATGAATTAGATAAAGCAGTAGGCTTTAAAAAGGATTATAAGAATGGCAAATATTCCTTTGTAGCCCTTTTGCCAAATGAAGATTTTGGTGTAAACGATTTAATTTCTTCACTAACCTATGAGGAAATAATTAATATGCTAAACAACCCTGACTATTCAAGGGATGTAATAGCAAAAATGCCAAAGTTCAGCTATGAATACAGCTTGAAAATGAACGATGTTCTTTCCCTATTAGGTATGGAAAAGGCATTTGATGCAGGCAGCGCTGAATTTTATAACATAGGAGAAGCTGGCGGAAATATATTTATCGGCGAGGTGCTTCATAAAACCTTTATAAGCGTTGACGAGGCAGGCACAAGGGCAGGCGCAGTAACATCTGTTCAAATGAAAGATGAGATGGAAAGATTGGAATTTGAAATTACTCTTGACAGACCATTTATGTATATGATAATAGACAATGAAACACTCTTGCCTGTATTTATAGGTACATTAACAAGTATAGAGTAAAACGCAAATAAAAAGGGAAAATCAAAAGCGCTAAATTACAAAATTAGCCACACTCCCCCCCGCAAAAAACACAATGCCACAATGGGACTTGCCCATTGTGGCATTACTTTTATAGCTTTTCTAAAATTTCCATAGCGTTTGTGTCAGGCTTTACCTTTGGCATAATTTCTTGTATATAGCCCTGCTCATCAATTATGAAGGTTGTTCTAACAACTCCCATTGATACCTTGCCATATAGCTTCTTTTCCTGCCATACACCATATTTTTCAATGACAACCTTTTCCGTGTCAGCCAAAAGAATAAAAGGTAAATTATACTTTTGCGCAAATTTTACGTGAGATGCAACACTGTCCTTACTAATTCCAATAACAATAACACCCTTATTTTCAAATTCCTTGTATAGTCCGGCAAAGGCACAGGCTTGTCTTGTACAACCGGGAGTATTGTCCTTAGGGTAAAAGTATAAAACAACCTTCTTTCCTAAAAAGCTTGAAAGTGTTACCTCGTTATTATTTGTGTCTAAAAGTGTAAAATCAGGAGCCTTGTCCTTAACATTAAGCATAATAATCTCCTTATAGCTCAATTTCTGCACAAATGGCAAAATGGTCAGAGTAATATTGTCCATTTACAGGAATATCCTCTACCTTGTATGCGTTTTTGCATACTCCATTTGTAAAAATGTAGTCAATTTTAATTTGTTCTTCCTCTGAAAATGCGCCAAAATTATGGAAAGAGGTTCCAACATTTAAGGTACAATCAATACAGCCCTTATTTGAAAGCTTTTCTGTTATCATTTTAATTTCCCTTGCATTAGGCTCTGCATTAAAGTCACCTGTTAAAATGAACTTCTCCTCAAATTTTGAAATATCATTTGTTAGCTGTGTAGCCTCTTGCACACGCGCCATTTCACCTGTGTGGTCAAGGTGAGTGTTAATAAACCTAAATGGCTTTTCTATGTCATTATGCTTTAATAGAATAGAGGTGTACATTCTTGGGCAAGGACTATGGTCAAGAGCATACTTTGAGCCGGCAACATTGGGTGTTTCAGATAGCCAAACACTATCAAGGGAAATAAGCTCAAATAATTCCGGCTTAAAAGCCACAAGCATAGACTTTCCCTTGTAATTCCAATCCCTTCCACAGCCAAGAACTGTGTATTCCGTAAGCCAAGAGCGAAGTCTTGCCTTCATACTGTCGTTTACCTCTTGAAAGCCTATAATATCAGGATTTTCTCGCCTTATAACCTCCAAAGCTCGTGGATATCTTTTAGAAAAGGAGTTAATCCCGTCCCCCTCATTGTCGTATCTTAAATTAAAGGTCATTATTTTCATAGCTTTTATATCTCCTTAAGCATTATATTGCTATTTTATCACACCAAAATTTAAAATTCAATATAGTTATTGAATTTTAAATGCTCATATGTTAAAATTATAAAAAATCTATTTAAAAGCTTAGGAGAAAGCCTTATGAGAAACGAAAATTTAATTGATACACATATGCACATAGAAGAGTGGGTAAATGATGAATGTGAGTTTATAGATTGCTTTGAAAAGCACAGAGAGGAATCGGATTTAAGGTCACTTAATATTTGCACAGTCCCCACAAAGCAAAGAAACTTTTGCAATAATATAATGTGCGCTCTTTACAAGTTAGCGCATCCAAACACTTATATTCACGGCGGATTTGACCATATGATTTACCCAATTACTGAAAATATGCCAGAGGGCATGGATTTAGTAACCCAATACAGGGAGCTTATGGAAATAGGCTTTGATGGAATTAAATTAATTGAGGGCAAGCCAATAGTTTTAAAAACTCTTGGTAATGACCTCAATCACCCTGCCCTTGATAAGCTTTATAGTGAAATGGAAAAGGACGGTACACACATAGTTTTCCATATAAATGACCCCGTTGATTGCTGGGACATTACAAAAACAAGTCAGGAATTTATTGACAAGGGCTGGTTTTATGGGGACGGCACATATTTAACATATGAGGAAACCTACAACCAAGCACTAAAGCTTTTTGAAAATCATCCGAATTTAAAGGCAACCCTTGCCCACTTCTTTTTCTGTGGCGATATGCCCGAAAGAGTAATAGAATTATTTGAAAAATACCCCAATATATGCGTAGATTTAACACCGGGGTGCGAAATGTATCACTCCTTTGAAAGAATGCACGACTATTATCGTGAGTTCTTTAAAAAGTATTCGAACAGAGTTTTATTAGGCACAGATGGTACATTCCCTTGGGCAACAAAATCCCACGTTTGGTGTATTGACATTCTTTCTCGCTTTATAGCAACTAATGATAAAATGATGGCATTTGATGATAGCATATTAACAGGCTTAGGCATAGGTGGCGAGGCTAAGGAAAATATGTTCTATAAAAACTACGAAAGACGAGTAGGAAGCACCCCTAAGCCAATAAACAAAGAAGCATTAAAGGACTACATTCACAAGCATTGGCACCTTTTAAGCAAGGACGAGCAGGACCACTTAGTGCCATATGTAAAAAAATATGTAGTAGGTAGTGAAAATTAAGAAAAATAGCCTTTAAGGCAAAGAGTTTTACAAAAAATGCGCCAAAAACATAATTATGTTAATATGAACATATGCTAATATGTAACTATAACGGAGAAAATATGACAAAAGAAGAGTTTTTAAGGCACAATTTGGAAAAATATGGCATAAGCCCGGATTATCCATTTGACAATGATTTTGAAACTGCAGTTTTGCGTCATCCAAATAATAAAAAATGGTATGCACTTGTAATGAATGTTCCAAAAAGCAAATTTGGAATAAATAGTGACAAGGTAGTATGCGTTGTAAATATGAAGCTACCAATTGAGCTATTTGGCTCCTTTGGACCAAATGATGGCGTATACCCTGCTTATCATATGAACAAGCTCCATTGGATTTCTGTTTTAATTGAAGAAGCAGAAAAGGAAACAATAGAGTTCTTAACGAATGTTAGCTATGAAGCTACACAAAAAAAGACAAAAAAATAAAAGGTACGAGCCAAATGGGTGCGGTTCTTAGCGAAGAATTTGAAAAGCACCGTTAAGTGCGAGCGTCACATTTGGCAAGTCAAATGCAAATGGGCTAAGCCCAAACCCATGTACGTGACCCCCCAAAGCTCATACTTCGCTTCGGGGAACCCCTACACGTGACCCCCAAAAGCTCATACTTCGCTTCGGGGAACCCCTACACGTGAACCCCCAAAGCTCATACTTCGCTTCGGGGAACCCCTACACAATCAGAAAGAGCAAGAGTACAAGGAGAAACTCCTTATATTCTTGCTCTGTTCGTTTTTATAGATGAATTGATGCCAATGCTCCCCAAAGGCTATGATAATACATTATAACATTGATAACGCATAATTTCAAGAGTGACAAAATTTCAGTATAATAAATATAATATTAAAAAAATCTTGTATTTTTGTCGAAGGTGTGTTAAAATGGAAAATAGCAAAATGTTTTTTATTACTTAGACTATTAATAAGGAGGTGGCATTTGTGCCAGCAAAATCCAAATCTACTAAACAGGTAAAAGAAGAAACATATTCAGCTACTCAAACTAAATTTGAGGCGTATACAGGTAGTGAGCCATATTTATTTGTTAGCTATTCACACAGAGATACAGCAAAGGTGTATTCAATTTTAAATGAATTAAGTGATAAAAAGTATCGTATCTGGTATGATGAATCCTGTGAAACAGGAAACGACTTTAGAGATGAATTAAGACACAGAATAGAAAAATGCTCTGCGGTAGTTTTGTTCGTATCCGAGGCTTCAATGCAGTCCCCATTCTGTGGTATGGAAATCATCGTTGCCAGAGAAAATGCAAAGAAAATTATTCCGATTTTCTTAGAGGACCCATCAGTTGTACCGCCTGCATTTTCAATTCTTTTGTCTAATACCCACCACGCTACAATTGAGAATATAGATAAGCTTATGAAGGTTATGATAAGAGACTTGCCACCTGAAGCTATGGACAGACTTACCGTCACTGATGATAAGCTTGAAAAGTGCGAGGACAATGGTCGTACAATTGAGGTTAACGAGGGCGTGCGCATAATCGGCAAGGGTGCTTTTCAAAATAGAAAGCAGCTACACAATATTAGCTTGCCAAACAGCCTTGAAACAATCGATGAGGAAGCGTTCCGTGGCTGTAATAACCTTGAAGCTATGTATATTCCAAGAAAGACCTTACGTATAGGTGAAAGTGCGTTCCGTGACTGTATTAATATGAAGTCACTCAAAATAGAGAATAAGCTAATTAAGATTGGCGAAAGAGCCTTTGAAAACTGTGCAAGCTTAGAGGATGTAACATTACCGGAAGGCTTAACTGAGCTTTATGGTGGAGTGTTTAACTCTTGTAAAAGCCTTAAAACAATTGATTTGCCAACAAGCTTAACCGTAATTGGCGAAAATGCTTTTTCTGATTGCGTAGGACTTGAAAAAATAACATTTCCCGATAGTGTTACAAAAATTGATGATTTGGTATTTAATGGTTGTACAAACTTGTCATCAATTGAGCTTCCTGAGAATCTTAGAAAAATTGGTAAAAGTGCATTCAAAAACTGCAAGTCACTTACAAAGGTTACAATTCCTAAATCCGTTGTATTTATTGCAAGTGCTCCGTTTAGAGGATGCGAAAACCTTAAAACCATTAAGGTTGACCCTAAAAATATGCACTATAAATCTGTGCTTAACAATGATGGTAGCAAGGAAGGAAGCTACGTATTGTTTAATAAAAATAAGTCAGTGCTTATTACATATCCTGCTAATAGCGATGCAGTACAGTATGATGTTCCGGATAGCGTAACAGTTATTAGTGACTGGGCATTCTGCGACAGTAAAAAGCTATCAAGAATTACCTTGCCTGATAGCATTATAGAAATCGGCGAGGGTGCATTCTGCAATTGTATTCACCTTGACAGAATTAAAATTCCGGATAGCGTTGAAAAGATTGATGACTGTGCATTCAGACAGTGCGTATGCTTAGAAAAGGTTATTATTCCGGACTCTGTAAAGGAATTAGGTTGGGGTGTATTTGATGGCTGTGAGGACAAGGTAGTTGTATATTGTGGCGAAGGCTCATTAGCACAAGAATATTGTGAACGCAATAACATTAAATACACAATCCTTAACGATGAAGATGAGGAATAATACTTAGGCGGGAGAAAAAATGAAGGCACTTGTTAAAATTAAGGATAAAATTCTTGCCTTTGTTAAAAAGGAAATAGTTTTATCCATTGCTATTGTTGCAGCAATAATAACAATGTTTTTTGTACCAATAGACAAGGAATATCTTAATTACTTTGAGTATAAGACATTAGTTGTACTGTTTTGTATGCTTGCAGTTGTTGCAGGACTTAAAAACACAAACGTATTTGAGATTTTTTCCAAAAAGCTAATATGCTTGTTTAAAACAAGACGTGCTGTAATATACGCTTTAGTTTTTGGTACATATTTCTTTGATATGATTGTTGCTAACGATATGTCATTGATTACCCTATTGCCACTTGCATATATAGTTATGCATACAACGGGTAATGATAAGTATTTAGGTATTACCTTTATATTGATGACAATAGCGGCAAATATGGGAGGAATGATTACTCCTTATGGCAACCCGCAAAACTTGTATTTGTTTTCGTTCTATGAAATGGGCTTATTGGACTTCCTATCAGCCTTGGCAATACAAGCAGGAACAATTTTAATTATGTTGTTTATTAGTGGATTGTTCATTAAAAATGAAAAATTAACCTTAGTTAATGACCAAGACCTAAAGCTTGACAAAAAGCGCTTGGCAGTATACGCAGTACTATTTGTTTTAGTAATTTTGTGTATTTTCCGTGTAATGGAAGGTCTTTTAGGCAAGGGCGTTGACTTTTGGATATTGTTAGGTATAGTTGTAGTAACACTCTTAATTGTAGACAGAAAACGCTTTAAAGAGGTTGACTATGCACTTTTAGCCACCTTCTTTGTATTTTTCATATTCTCCGGTAATATTGCAAGAATAGATGTAATTAGTGACTTTATTAAGAGTATAGTTGGTGCAAACGGTGAAAATGTTTTATTGGCAGGTATAGTTTCTTGTCAGTTTATAAGTAACGTTCCTACTGCTATATTCCTATCAAAGTTTACAGACCCGACATATGCTAACGATTTACTCGTTGCAGTTAATGTAGGCTCTCTTGGAATTATTATTTCATCCTTGGCAAGCTTAATTACATTGAAGGAATTCTTAAAGCACCAACCAAAGAATTTCAAAAAATATATGGGTATGTTTACACTTGTAAATACAATTTTCTTAGCAGTTGTATTGTTAGTTACAATTATTACGTAAAATTAATTTAAAAATAAATATCCCCCCAAAAGCAAATCGCTTTTGGGGGGATTGTTTTATATAACTATTAATGTAGCATTAAGTGGCTTTGCATCATATTCCATATCTCCAATAGTAAACCTAACAGGATTAGCCTCCGGGTTTACTACAATGTGTGCAGTTTTGCCATTCTCAGCCACCCAAGAGGAATAAAGCAAGCGAGGAAGAGTGGCGTTTCCACGGTTATTGGTCATAGGAATTTCTATGCTTTCACACCTAAAATCATTTGTTGCCTTCATTCTACCGGCATATAAATATTTCTTGCCTACGGTCTTATAAAACTTAGTAAGATTTTTAATAAGCGTAAAAATGTTATCTGTATTAGGACAATTCTCAAAATCACGCATACCCCAATGGGTCATTAAATCACCATTTGGCAAAAGCACAAGTGTCATCAAATCGCCAATTGAGAAGGAGTAAGATAGACGATAGGTAAGAGTGTTATATTTTGTATCAAAGGGACAACCAACCTGATTGCCCATAAAGTTTCTAACATACTCATGATAAATGTAAGCATATACAGGCACTACCTGACCAAAAATATAGTTTAATTCATATCTGTTGTCACTTAATGCAAGACTGCCAATAAATGGCTCGGAGGACGCACTTTCACATCCAAACAGCATATTTGGTGCAAGCTCGTTCCACTCCTTAAGTAGATTTTGCATATTTTCAGTCATCCACTCACCGGGCATAGGTGGATGGTTATGCTCCCTTGCGTAGCATAAATACTGTCCGCCACCATGGTTTTGGTCAAGAATTTGTGCATAGTCAACTCCACTTTCAAAAAGAGGAGAGTAAGCTTCAAACAGTATTTCGCGTCCACGGTCTGAGGATGGACAAATATCATAGCCATATCTTTGGTAAGGACAACAGGTAATGCCAAGCTGTGGCTTATTTGCAGGGGAGTGGCAAACACCACTTAAAACATCTTCGTTTTTAATTCTTTCTTCACAATTGTAATCAATTAAGGTGCTTTTTTGCGTGTAGCCAAAGCCGGAGCAATAAACTCCTAATAAATCCCCGTTTTTATGTAGTGCGTCCTTGAACTCATTAAATTTGTCAACACCACCATAAGGAGGCCAAACATAAGGGGGAGCCCAAGGGGCAGTCCCCTCCCAGTGCATTAATAATGCCATTATTTGTGAATTGGTAGCAGCTTTAATTTTATTAAGAAATGGTAGTGCATTTACATAAGGGAAAAGACCATTTGGCTCCATTGTATCCATATCGTGTACACCACGCACAGGGTATGTAACAACCAATGGGGATTCCTCATACCATTTTGGCAAATTTGGATTTTCTTTTATTGGTAATAGATTTTTTGGTAAATTATTTTCAAACCAACCTCTGTAAATATGACAAGCATCCATCCAATTGCCGGAGCAAGCTTTCCAAACAATAGGAAAATCGGTTTTATACCCTTGACCAAAGTCAGCACCCGAGAATAAACGTATCTGCATAGCAATACCATTTTCACAAGGGTAAAAATCCAAGCACTTAAGACCTCTTTTAGTGTCGTGCGCACCGATGTAAATACCAATATCATCAAAAAGATAAGCAAAAAACTGTGAGCATATCTTGTTTGGAAACATTAAATAAGCACCGGAGGAAGGAAATTCAGGCTCATATCTTTTAAATTTTGTCTCATCGGAAATTAATAAGCCCTCATCATATGGGAAAAGAATTCTACCACCGTTTTTATTGTTATCAACAAGTCGTGGCATACAAATTTTTGGTATCTCCACCCATTCAAGTGCATATTCACAAGGTACATTGCATACCTCAAGTCCCCATTCAATGCCGTCGTTTGCTTTAACATTAACAGTAATATTTAGCATTTCAAAGGGGCTGTCAAAGTCACTAAATGAAATGCTTTTGTCATCTGCGCTCATTTTTCTTGCCTTGGTCGCATCAATGTAAAAGCACTCCCCACTTTTGTTACGTAGCCTTGCTACAAAAAGAGGAATATTACTAACACATAATTCCCTATTTCCAATTTTAAGAGAAGAAACAACACCTAAACTATCATTTATTTTTAATTCTATATTATTTGAGGCTAAATTTTTCACTATAATTCTCCTTGAAATGCACTTTAAACAATTATAGCATTTTATAATAATTATGTCAATAAACAAAGAAGTGGTACTGATAAAAAGTTCAGTACCATTTTTATGTTAGAAAAAATAGTAAAAAATAATTAATAACATTTTGGAAACATTTCTTTAGCAAAACGCAAAAAAATGCTGTGTAAAATAGAGCCATCAAATGAAAACAAAGAGAGGTAAACAAAAATGAGAAACGAACAACAAATGGCAGAAAGAATCAGCGCACAGTACACAAAGAAGGAATTAACAGGTCTTGACAGGCTAAGAGCACTTGACTCAAAGGTAAAGAGGGTGGCAAATATATTTTCATATATTTTCGGTGGCATTGGCGCTCTTATTATGGGAGCAGGCATGAGCCTTGTAATGACAGACATATGGGCAGAGATTGGAATGAGTGGCGACCCTATGGCTTTAGGAATTATTATAGGATTACTTGGATTGCTTATGGCAGGAATAAACTACCCAATCCACAAGCTAATTCTTAACGAAAGAAAGAAAAAATACGCACAAGAAATTTTAAAGCTTAGCGAAGAAATAACTAATAAAAACTAAAAAGGAATATATAAGAATGGGAATTAAAGCATTTTTCAAAAAAGCATTTAGCGATATGAAGGAAGACGCAAAAGCTCAGCACGAGGTTGATAAGGCGAGCTTTAATGCAACAAAGGCAGAAGCAAAGGCGAATTGGGAAGAGGCAAAGGCACTGGGCAAGTCTGAAACAAGAAAAAAGGTTATGCAAGCAAAAAGAGACGAGCAAATTGAAGAAGCAAATGAGCGTCAAGCTGAGGCAGAGGCAAGAATTGTAAATTGCAAAAAATAAAAAGCAAAAGGCAGAGCCAAAAAGTCTCTGCTTTTTTACATTTTTTCGATAAATATTAGAAACGTAAACAAAACTTTAACATTTCTGTGTTAAAATAATTTTGTAAACTAAAAACAAGGTGGTAATTTATATGTTTAAGATACTTGTAGTAGAGGATGATTCAGAGCTTAATCGTGGCGTTTGCACCTTTTTAAACGAAAATGGCTATGAGGCAACAGGCTGTCTTAACGCAGAGGACGCATATGATGCAATGTATAATACAGTTTTTGACCTAATAGTTTCTGATATAATGATGCCAAAAATCGATGGCTTTGAATTTGTCAAAACAGTAAGATCACTTAATGAAAGTATACCAATTCTTTTTATGACAGCAAGGGATGATTTTGCCTCAAAGCAACGTGGATATAGAGTAGGCATTGATGATTATATGGTAAAGCCAATTGACTTAGAGGAGCTGTTTTTAAGAATAGGCGCACTATTAAGACGTTCAAAAATTGCATCCTCAAGAAGATTAGAGCTTGGCAATTTTGTAATGGATGCAGATGAGCATACAGCATACTTAAACGATGAGGAAATTCCTTTAACCTTGCGTGAATTTAATTTGCTTTACAAAATGCTCTCATACCCTAAAAAGACCTTTACAAGAACACAGCTAATGGACGAATTTTGGGATGCAGATACTCAAGCCGGTACAAGAACAGTTGATGTGTATATGACAAAGCTACGTGCCAAGCTATCAGAGTGTGACTCCTTTGAAATTGTAACAGTTCACGGACTTGGCTATAAGGCGGTGATAAAGTGAGTAAGAAAAAGGTAAATATTTTAAAATCCATAAACCATTTTTTAGTGTTCTTTTTGCTTGTTGGCTTTGTGGTGTCCTGTTGTATGCTTTTGTTCCTTGAAACAATGGCAAATTCAATGGGTGTTGAGCTAACAAGTGAGAACATTAGCACACCTGCCAAAATAACAATGCTAAATGTGTTATTAATTACAGTGCTTTTTACAATAATCGACTATGTTCGTCGTAAATTAACCGTTGAGCGTCCAACTAATAAAATTATAGAGGCAGGCAGAAAGATTACAAACGGAGATTTTTCAGTTCGCATCCCCCCTCTTACATCAATTGAATCAAATGACCCCTTTAATGAAATTGCAGAATGCTTTAATAAAATGGCACAGGAGCTTTCCTCAACTGAAACGTTGCGTACTGACTTTGTAGCAAACGTATCACACGAATTAAAAACACCTCTTTCTATTATGCAAAATTATGGCTCGCTCCTATCCCAACCAAATCTCGATGATGAAAAGAGAATAGAATATGCAAAGGGTGTTGTCGATGCCTCAAAGCGACTTGCCAATCTAATTACAAACATACTAAAGCTTAACAAGCTTGAAAATCAGCAAATTACCCCGGCCTTTGAAAAGTACAACCTTTCAGAGCAGGTGTGTGAGTGCCTTTTGGATTTTGAAGATGCTTGGGAGAAAAAGGAGATAAATATTCAAACCGATATTGAGGAGGATATTTATATTTCATCTGATAAAGAAATGATGAGCTTAGTTTGGAACAACCTTTTCTCAAATGCAATAAAATTTAACAAAAATGGTGGTATGCTTTCCCTATCAATAAAGAGAGAGGGAGAATATGCAATTGTTAAAATAAGCGACACAGGGTGTGGAATTTCACCACAGGTTGGCAAGCATATGTTTGATAAATTCTATCAAGGGGACACCTCTCACGCAACACAGGGCAACGGACTTGGCTTAGCTCTTGTTAAACGTGTTATTGACATAACAGGGTGTGATATTTCCGTTGAAAGCGAGGTAGGAAGGGGAACAACATTTACAGTTAAGTTAAGGAGAATAAATAATGAGGTTTTGGAAGAAGCTCTATAAATCACTTTTGTTTCCAAATACTGTGCTTATGCTTATATTAACTCCGGTTATTATAGCTTTTCTTGTTTACTCAATGGTGTATATGGGCACAGACTCTGTAATATCAATTATTTCATATGTCTTGTCTGCCTACACTCTTACTGTGTGGTGCATTAAAGCGCCAAGGATAGCTCGATTTTTTAAAGGCTTAAAAAATGAAAACAAGCTTGCCTTGCGTTGGCAAAACGACGAAAGATTAAGGATTAATGTGTCCTTATATGGCTCACTCGCTTTTAATGTAGCATATGCCATCTTACAATTAGGTCTTGGCTTTTTGCATAGCTCCTTTTGGTTTTGTTCCTTGGCAATTTACTATATTTGCTTAGCAGTTATGCGCTTTTTCTTAGTTCGATACACAAGAAAATATAAGGCACAGGAAAATATGATAAGAGAGCTTGTGCGCTACCGTGCCTGTGCTTGGGTATTTCTTTTCTTAAATTTAATACTGTCCGTCTTGGTGTTCTTTATGGTCTATTTTAATAGAACCTTTGTTCATCACGAAATTACTACAATTGCATTAGCCGCTTATACCTTTACAGCGTTTACGGTAGCAATTGTAAATATGGTAAAATATAAAAAATATAATAGCCCGGTTTATTCTGCCTCAAAGGCAATAGGCTTTACCTCAGCCTGTGTTTCAATACTAACTCTTGAATCAACAATGCTAAATACCTTTGGTAGTAATGAAAACGTGGGCTTTAACCAATTAATGCTTGCCTTAACGGGAGCACTAATTTCCGTAACACTGATTTGTATGGGAATTTATATGATTGTAAAATCTACAAAGGAGCTTAAAGAAATAAAAAATGGAACGAAATGAAAATAACGAGGTTTTTTCATACTCCTATTCAGCAAAGGAGCAGGAGGAAATCAAAAAAATACGCAAAAAATATATAACTAACGACCCACAAAGGCAAGAGGATAAAATGGAAAGGCTACGCATTCTTGATGCAAGTACAACCAAAAAGGGCACAATAGCATCACTTGTTATCGGTATTATTGGTGCTTTAATTCTTGGCACAGGAATGAGCCTTGCAATGACCGATATAGGTAGCTTTTTAGGTAATGATACCTTAGCATTAATAATAGGTATTTTAATAGGAGTGCTTGGCATTATATTAGTTGCCCTTGCATATCCGCTTTATAACTTGATTACAGCCAAGGAAAGAAAGAGAATAGCTCCTGAAATTTTAAGGCTAAGCGATGAATTAATGAAATAAAGCCATTGAATATATAGCTCCTTTATGATAAAATAATTAAAGAATTTAAAACAGGAGAAAAAGGCTATGAATGGTCCGCTTATAACAATGTCTGCCATAACAGGCAAGCCAAATAAAACTGAAATATATGCTTATCTTAAGGGACTTAAGGAAAACGGAATAGATAGTGTCTTGCTTTATCCAAGGTCAGGCTGTGAAATAGAGTATTTAAGTAATGAATGGTTTAATACCATTGAAAATTTTATAAATTCAGCAATAACTCTTGATATGAGGATATGGCTATATGATGACTTTAACTGGCCATCGGGAGATGCAGGTGGCAAGGTTAGTAAAATAGAAGCATATCGCTTAAGGGCAATAAAGCTAAGTGGTGATGAAAAGGGGAAAATCACATATAAGTCTATGCATAATTCAGGACTTTTTGGCGAAAAGTATTTTCCTAATTTGCTTTCATATGAGGCAGTTGATTATTTTATAAAATGTACTCACGAGGAGTATTACAAAAGATTTAAGGAATATTTTGGCACAACAATAGTTGGTATATTTACTGACGAGCCATCAATTGGCTATTGCTGTGAGGCTGATTCTGTTCCATATTACGACGGAATAGAGAATGATTACAAAAAAGAATATAACCGTCATTTTAACAGTGATTTGCAAAATGAATACGAGGAATTTTATTCTAATGTAATCAAGCTTGTATCAAATAGATTTAATAAATGCTATATAAGTAAATTGGCCTCTTGGTGCAAAGCACATGAAGTTTTAATGACAGGACATTTAATGTGTGATAATGACCCAATAGGCGCAACTAAGCACGCAGGACATTTCTTGAAAAATCTGTCATCATTTATGCTACCGGGCATCGATGAAATTGCAACAAGCATTGATGATATAAGTATAATGACACTATTAGGAGCTTGCGAATATGCAAGTGGCGAAAACGGCGCAATGGCAGAGCTTTTCGCCTTAGGTCCTTGTGATATAACATACTCAAAAAGAATATGTATGATGTATCTTGCCTCTGCATTTAAAATAGACCACTATTTCTTAGCCGTATCTCATATGGATTTAAGGGGCAATAAATTAATAACCGACTATTTTAATGACTTTAGCATTGACCAACCGGACTTTATGGGAATGAAGCTGTTTTCAAATGAAGCAAAAAAATCAAGCCTTCTTGCAAAAAAAGACTTTGTCCCCGATGTTTACATAAAATACCCGTTTAAAGAGTGCATTGACACAATAAGAAAAAATGGCTGGGGCAAGGACTTTATGGAAATGGTAAACAGCCTTACCTATAACGGTATTCAATGGAAATACATTGATGACGAGGTAGCTAATGATATTCCGGTCATCTGCGTAGATAATAATTTAAAATTTACCATTGATAATAAAGCACTTGATATTTCATCAATACCAAGAAACGTTACAATTCAAGACCTTAATAATGAAGCAGTAAAGGGAATATTTGCACGCAAATATAATGATGGTAGTATATTAGTAATAAATCTGTTTGCACCAAGCGGTACATATTTGATTAACGGTAAAAGAATTAAGCTTGATACATACTCCGTAGCATTTTTGGAAAATGAACAACCAAATATCAAAGCAGAAGAAATAAAGCTAATCTTCGATGTTAATTACTGTAATGAAAACGTAATTCGCACAATGCACCTAAACAACGAAAAAAGCTTTGAAATTAATGCAAAAAGCGACACAGGGGTCACAATTTGTGTACGTAATGAGGAAAATGCTTACTTGAATAATGAGCTGATTTTGTGCAAAAATAAGGCAGAAGCTTTACCAAACGGTATGCAAAATCTATACAAAGCATCAAGCAATATAACCTTGAAAGCAGGAAAACACATAATTAGCGCAACCAATGATTTTAAATATCTGCCAACCACTCTTATTTGCGGAGATTTTTCCTACAAAATAGAAAGCGATAAATTGTGTAAAATTACCCTTGAAAAACGAAAAAACAAATACGTGTCAGGGGAAAAGCTTTATGATTATGGAAAAGTCCAATTGAGCACAAGGGTAAAAATACCAAATGGTGCAATCCAAATTTACTTACAAGGAACGGACCTGTATACTAAGGTGTATATAGATAACATCTTGGTAGGAGAAAAAATCTCATCTCCATATACATTTAATATTGATAGCTCGTTGTGGAATAAGGACGTTACCTTAAAAATAGAGCAGTATTCAAGCATAGGA
>JAGATW010000066.1 GCA_017621085.1 Clostridia bacterium
AAAAAGCCAATAGTATATTATGGTCACTCCATAACACAGGGTGGCTGTGCCTCACGTCCGGGAAATTCATACCCAAGCATAATTTCAAGAAAGCTAAATATGGATTTTATAAATTTAGGCTTTTCGGGAAGTGCAAGAGGGGAGAGGGAAATGGCTGAATATATAGCCTCACTTGATATGGAGCTGTTTGTTTATGACTATGACCATAACGCGCCAAGCTGGGAGCATTTGCAAAATACACACGAGGCTATGTTTAAAATAATACGTAAAGCCCACCCAACCTTGCCAATAATTATGATGACCTCGGTTTCGATGGCAAGGTTTCACGATAATCAAGAAAAACGACGCCAAATAATATATCAAACATATAAAAACGCACTAAAGAGTGGTGATAAAAATGTATATTTTTGGGACGGTGACAAGGAGTTTAAGCCATATGTGGAGTGTGGAACGGTAGAAGGCTGTCATCCTAACGACTATGGCTTTGTGGGAATTGCTTCATCCTTAGAGCCATTAATTAGGAAAATTTTAAAATAGCATACAAAAACAGGGGAAAGAAAAACTCATTCCCCTGTTTTTTAATTTGCTTTTCTGATTAAATTCCTGTAAGCCTTAGGCGTCATTTCTGTAAAGCTATGGAAAATTTTAATAAAATAGCTTGTAACACAAAAGCCACATTCAAAGCCTATTTCTGTTATGCTTTTGTCCGTTAAGGCAAGAAGCCTTTTGGCATTTTCAATTCTTGTTTGGTTAACGCATTTAGTAAAGCTTGAGTAGCCGAGCTTTTTGATTTCCTTTGCAAGGTAGCTGTAGCTTATATTAAGCTCCCTTGCAACCTCATATGGAGAAAGCTCATTCGTAAAATGCTTTTCAATATATTCATAAATGCGTGAGGATACCCTGCTGATGTTTTTGTCATTTGTAATTAAGCCTAAGCTACTCCAATGCTCAATTAAAAATGCGTATATTTGAAGAATAAGGGCGTGTGCCACTAAATTTTTCGAATATTGGCTGTTATTATCATAGCAATCATTACAGCCTTTAATTAAGCTTGGCAATACCGTGCCCTCTAAATTAGAAAA
Organism: Clostridia bacterium; assembly: GCA_017621085.1. GTDB lineage: Bacteria > Bacillota > Clostridia > Oscillospirales > CAG-272 > RGIG2000. The sequence continues at coordinate 1,083 of JAGATW010000066.1, forward strand.
TATACAGTGCTGATTTATCTCCTTTGGCAAATGAAGACCAATGCCACCCTTACCAAGGCATTTTTCCGTAAAGCCAAGAACTATTTTTTCAGCACCGTTATCGGTACAGGAACAGCGATGTAGCTGTCTTGGTGGAATAAACAGCATAGAGCCTTCCTTTAATGTGTGCCAGCAATCATTAAACATTAAATTGACCTCACCCTTGATAACGAAAATGATTTCTGCTCCGCTATGCCAGTGAAGAGCAGTTGTATTAGCTCCGTATTGATAGCTACTACAATAGCTTTCATCAATATCAATATCAAAGGCTTTTGGCAAAAAATAATTTTTCATATAATCACCATAGTATAGATTTGTTGTATTTTTTCATAATTTTATTATATCATATAAATTTGTTAAATGCTATACTTTAATTGAAGTAACATGAAATTTTTGGAAGAATAGACTATGCTGAATTATTTAATTTTAATTATATCTACATTAATGGCAACAGGCAAGTCCTTATTTTGCAAGGCAATAGGCGTTGGAAGCTACTCTAAAAGAGAAGCGATGCTTTTAAATTTTAAATCCTTTGTAGTTGCATTTATATGCTCCTTGTTGTTTTTGATAAGTCAAAAAAGAGGACTTTTTAATATTTCCATATTTTCCTTGGTCTTATCTGTGTTTTTTGGGCTTTCTGTAGCCATAACACAGGTTATGCAGGCAAGAGCAATGGGTAAAGGCCCTGCATCGATTGTAACCCTTATATATTCCTGCGGCTTTTTAATTCCAATTTTTTACGGTTTACCGTTTTGGGGCGAGGACGTGTCCATATTTCAATGGCTTGGCATTGCCTTGTTAGTTGTATCAATAGGCCTAATAGTTATTAAGGGCGATAGCGTAAGGTCATTTTCCACCTGGCTACCCTTTGCCATTATTGCCATGCTTGGCTCGGGAATAAATGCTATATTCCAAAAAACGCACCAATATTCAAGCTATGCAGATGAGCTACCCTTGTTTTTGGCATATTCCTTGTTCTTTTCTGCCTTGTTTACAGGACTTACAGCCTTGCTAACAAAAAAAGAAGCAAACAAGCCACAAAGCAAAAAATCATTAAAGAGCATAATCGTGCCTATATGCTTAGGCGTGTGCGTTGGTGCTTTAAATCTTTTGAATTTAAATTTGTCAGGCAAAATTCCATCTGTTAT
>JAGATW010000067.1 GCA_017621085.1 Clostridia bacterium
GAATTAAGAAAATAGAAGGTAGTACCTTTTCAAATTCAAGTGTTGAGTATTTCCAGTTTGAAAACCTAACAGAACTTGAGGAAATTGATGGATTTTCGAACTCTGCTTTAGCTTGCGATATTGACTTGTCAAATTCTAAGCTTAAAATCATATGGTCATCCGCATTTAGTGGTAGTACAGGTATTAAAAAGATTACTCTTCCCAATACAGTTGAGAAAATCGAAAACAGTGCTTTTGAGAACATTGGAAGTGGATACCTTGCAAGCCCATATCTTCCATCAAGCTTAACCTATGTAGGAAAAAGATTTTTTGCTTATAATGACAACTTGCTTGAAACCTATATTTTCCCGGCAGGCGTTAAATCATTAGCAGACGAGCCATTCCAAGACTCAAAGGTAGCAGGCGGACCTGCGGGCAAGGAGCTTAACCTTGTATTCTTAGGTGAGGTAACAGGCATTGTTTATCTTAACGGTAACGGTCACCAAAAGCATGCTGAAAAGGTAACAGTTTACTTTGCACAAAATTCTCTTGACCAGTACAATAAAAACGGCTTTTACGTTAAGCCATCCGGTAGCTCTGTAACAAGTGTACCGGGCGCTATAAGAGTTGCTTTCTGTAAGGGTACAGGAGCAGGTACAAATGGCAGTGTAACAGGTGTAGAGTATATTTACCTTACAAATGTAGCTGGTACATCATATACCTCAGATATGGTAAACGATGCTGAGTATGGCTTTGATTTTGACAACCATACCCACTATGGCTTATCATCCTACAAGGCAAACACCTGTGCAGAGAATGGATATGAAAGAATATCCTGCATTGTTTGTGATAAGAATATTGAAACAGTATTAAATGCAACAGGCGACCATGATTATGTTGAGGGCACCTGCACAGTATGTGGTAAAAAGTACTGCACAAGTGGTGGTGACCATATAATTGCAACTGATGTAATATATGAAAATGGCTTTTTAAATGGTGGTATAATCGTAAACAAGTGCCAAAGCGAGGGCTGTGAATACTTTGAAAAGATTGGCGACATTGAGGCTATGTTTGCAACCTCAGGCTATTCATTGCCTGAAGATGGTACAAATAGCATAGCAATTGGCTTTACTGTAAATTACAACGCAATTTCAGTGTACGAAAGCACAACCAAAAAGACAGTTAATTTTGGTGTATTCGCAGTTTCACAATCAAAGCTTGGTGAAAATGACATATTCTCAAGCAATGGCAAAGCATCAAATGGCGTAATTTGCGCTGATGTAACAGGCTATGAGTTTACCTCCTTTGAGCTGAAAATTTCAGGCTTTAGCGGTGAATATATGACTATGAAGTTTGCAATGGGAGCATATGTAATAACAGCTAAGGACGGTGTAACCGAGTACGCATACTTACAGGATGAAGCTCCAAGCCAGGGCGAAAAATATTATTTTGCATCCTTTGAGGAAATAAAAAACAACCAATAGCATTTAAAATAGCATCGCAATTTTGCGATGCTATTTTTTGCAAAAAATAGGTAAAATATTGAAATAACAAATATAATATGATATTATTAAAAAAATAGTTATTTAAGAGGACCGTATGAAAAAGCAAGGAATATTTTCAGCAATTTCACCTATGCTTATATCACTTTTGGCACTAAGTGCTTTCGCACAGGATGAAGCTTATATATATAATGATGGTATTAGCTCAAATACAATAGATGGTGGGGTAAACAGCCAAATCAACACAGATATACCTGATAACTATGAGGATTTTAGTATAGGCACTATTATAAATAAGGAATATGGTATGACTGTACCAAGTCAAAGCAAGGTAACAAATGATTATGAGTTACCAAATGTTAATTTAAAACCTAATTTGATGGTGAGGAATAAGCATTTTTAAAGGAGACATTATGAGAGGACGAATTATCTTTTTTGTCATTTTGCTTTTATTAACGGAAAATACAATGACTGTAAATACAAGTGCCTCTTCCAATGAAGGTAGCACAACAGTTATTTATCAGCCTACTCAAAATGAAAATTCAAATTTAGCCTTTGAAGCTGTAATAGTCATTGAGCAATTCAATTTGAAGAATACTATACTAATTTATAATGACAGGCAATTTGTAAAGCTTAAGGACTTAATGAAATATGTACTGTTTGCAATGGAGCTTTATATTGAAAACGGTGAGCTAAAGCTACGTTGGAGAGAGAAAAATAATTCCTTCAATATGAGCAATTTGGAAATAGAACAAGAATAAAGTCTATTTTTAAAATTTAGATAAATTAAGAGGAGGACATATGAAAAGAAATTTAACATTTTTAGTATTTATTTTATTGTTGGTTGCACTTTTTACCTTTAGTGTATGCGCTGCTGAATCAACAATAGAGGCTGATGATATTGATGATGTAACATCTGCAATTAGCTCAGCACAGCAGGGGGACACAGTTAATATTAAGTTAATTTCAGATATTACATTTAATCAAGTAATTGAAATTAACAAGGCTATTACTGTAAATGTAACCTTTAATGGCTATCAGCTAAGCTACACAGGAAATTCCGGCGCTAATACAACAACAGCAGGCTTTTATGTTAACAATGCAGGTGCAATTCTCAACCTAAAGGGTAGCAATAAGCTAAGCAATGTTGAAGGCTACACACACTACGATGATAGTGTAAAGGCTGATATGATAGGTACAGGCAACCTAATCAGCGTATCTTACGGTACAGTAAATATTGATGATGCATACCTATACGCAACAAATAACACATTTGTAGTATATAATGCTTGGGTTGATAATGCAGACAGTATAGTTGTAGCTAATAGCTCTGTTTTAAGAGTAAAGGAAAATGCTACCACCTCTGCTATTTGTTATAAGGGTGGAAATGGCAAATCACAATCCATAGTAAAAAGAGTATTAAAGCTTAATAATTCAGTTGAATATGGTGGATTTTTTGGCACTGACTATAACTTTAACCTAACCAATGGCTCGGAATTTACCAATGTAAAGTTTTATGACTTCTACATTAAAAATGACTGCTGGTATGACCCAACACACGCAAGCACACGTGCGCTTTTGATGATTACAGTAGGTGAGGCACTACCTGTAACAGGCTGTATATTTAACATCTATAATGGCGAAAACGGTAGTGGCAATGTAAAGATTTATACCGAAACAGCAAAGCAAAACCTTGCTCTTTATAATTGCTTGTTTAATGAATTTGAATCAGGCGGAAAGTTTGTTGGTGACAAGGGTGGAGCTGCTTGTGTATTTGTAATTAAAACCCCTGCAACCTGCTATTCAAAGGGCTTAATGGATTCTTACGAGGCACCACAGGGAAGCACAAGCTATAAAACCTATACCGACAAGGAAATTGAATTGCTTGAACACAAGCTTGGCGAGGAAATAATTTTCTATAAGGATGGATATACCAACCTTGGTGCAGGTAAGCAAATTTGTCAGTTCTGTAAAGGCGAGGAGCTAACAGGCAATACATATGAGCCTATATTTGAAAATCTTGGCTATTCCGTATATGAGGCTGGGAATAGAAGTATAACTCTTGGCACAAAAATGAATGTAACAGCAAGAGATACATTCTTGAATAATCATCCCGATATGATTTTTGATTATGGTGTTCTTGCAGGAAATGATAAGATTGAGGTTTCAATAGTTGATGGTAAGGTAACTGTTAAAAACGGTCTTACGCTTTCCTCTAAGGGTGAGGCTGTCAGCATTTTTGACCTGAAGGTTGTAAATATTTCAGATGAACGAGTTGATAGTAAAATAGCTATGGAATTTTATGTTTACGATGGTACAAGTGTAAGCTACACAGAGCCTGACCTTGACCTTTTAAGCTATAATGAAATTGTAGAAGCACTTGATTCGGTTGCAACCAAGGCTGAAGAGCTTCTTAAATCAAAGCACAAGCTATACTATAATGATGATGGCTCCTTTAGAGTAATGGTATTAGCCGACCTTCATATTCAATCAAGCTCTGACACAACTCAAATTGAGGAAAGAATTAAGTTCTTAGTTGATAAGGAGCAACCAAATCTTGTAATCTTTACAGGTGACAATATAATAAGAGCCGGCAGTGAAGAGGTCTTGAAGAATTGTATCAACAAGATGGTTTCATACATTGAGGAAAAGCAAATTCCTTGGTGTCACGTTTACGGTAACCATGACCGTGAGGGCGCACTTTCAAACGAACAACAGCAGGCAATTTATGAAACATACGAATATTGCATTTCAAAGGATGTTGAGGAATTAAGCGGCGTTGGTAACTATGTACACGGTATTTACAATAAGGACGGCTCGCTTGGCTCAGTAATTTATTTCCTTGACTCAGGTACAGGCAATGGCACATACAGCTATGATTATATTCAAGACGACCAAATTGCTTGGTATAAGCAAACATCAGAGCTTTTACAAAAGTACAATGGCGGTAATGCTGTAAAGGGTATAATGGCATTCCACATTCCTCTAATCGAAAACCAATATGCTTATAATAACAGGGACAATAAGGAAATTGTTTACGAGTATGATGGTGACAGATATGAGCCTATTTGCTCATCAACATATGATACAAACCTTGTGGAAACAATCCTAACACGAGGCGATGTTAAGGCAATTGTAACAGGACACGACCACAATAACACCTATATGTACAACTACTTAGGCATTAAGCTTTGCTCAGCTCCTACAATCAGTAAGCTTGGCTATTCAAACAGCGAGGCGCACGAGGGCTCACGTATTTTCGACCTTACAGTTGATGACGTAACAACATTTATTTCATATACCAATGAAAAGCTAAGTGGTGATGACTATGAAAGCATCGGAAGCGGTGTTGTTGAAGGCTTTGATGGTACAGCACCACAAACAGGTGTTAGTGGCTTTGAGGGCAAGGGATTAAATGGCACTCTTACCACAGAGGTTGTTGAAGGCAAGGGTAAGGATGGCACAAATGCTCTTGAGGTAATAAGAGGCAGCACCTCTAACTCTGAAATTTATGTTTACTTTGACGAAAGCAAGTATGGTACAATTGGTAATAATAAGTACTTAATTGTTTGGATGGACCTAACAAATGTTGAGTTTAGAAAGGCTTGTACAGGCTTATTGTATGCCGGCGGTAACGTAGCATACGCAACTGACTATGATGATGGCTCACGCCCACCTTACTATTATTTAGCAGACGGAGCAACCGAGTGGCAAGCACTAAGTCACGGTGGTGATGGATGCTTTGGCTCAGGTGACGGTAGCTCAATCATAGGCAAAAAGGGTTATTTTGCATTTAGAATTGAGGACTACTTAAGAGCTGCTGACAAAACAGGCATTACAGAGGAAATTGTTTTAACAGGCTTCTATATGTATCTTGACATTAAGGATAGCTCATACGCTAATGTTCCATTCTATATTGATGATATTATGCTTGTTGAGGACTACTTAACAGTTAAATAAGATTAAAACCTACTATTCGAAAAGAATAGTAGGTTTTTTCTTGCATTATTAAATAATGTGTGGTAAAATATAAGGAGTGAATATAAAGGAGCTTTAAATGGATATTAAAGAGGCTATAATCAAGCGTCACTCTGTAAGACGCTTTCTTGACAAGGAAATAGAAAATAGCATAGTAAATGAGTTAAATGACGCTATTAGTAATGTCTGTTTAGAAAGTGGACTTGATATAAAGTTTGTTTTAAACGAGCCAAATGCATTTACAGGCTTCCTTGCAAAGTACGGTAAATTTGAAAATTGCAAAAGCTATATTACAATATGTGGCAAGGCAGGACGAGAAATTGATGTTGGGTATTATGGGGAAAAATTAGTAATAATTGCCCAAATGCTTGGACTTAATTCCTGTTGGGTGGCTTTGACCTATAAAAAGGGAAAAGTGCCCATAAAAGCAAAAAAGGGTGAAAAATTCTATATTGTAATTGCCATAGGCTATGGTCGTAATCGTGGATTGCCAAGGAAAAGCAAGACGGTCGACAAGCTTTGCAATTTAAAGGAAAACGAAATGCCGGAATGGTTTAAAAACGGAATGGATTTTGCTATGCGTGCGCCAACAGCTATAAATCAGCAAAAGTTTTTTATTAGTCTTGACTCCTTGGAGGAAAGAATTGTAAGCGCAAGAGCCAAAATAGGTCCTTGCTCAAAAATAGATTTAGGAATTGTAAAATATCATTTTGAAATAGGCGCAGGCAAAGAAAGCTTTAAATGGAGGGAATGAGAAAATGGAAAGACCATATGTAATATGTCATATGCTACAATCAATAGACGGAAAGGTAACAGGTAGCTTTTTGCACGAAACAAGTACAAAAAGCGCTACAAATGCTTATTATGAGCTACATCGCTCATATAACGCAGATGGCTTTGCTTGTGGCAGAGTTACAATGAACGAAAGCTTTACTAAGGACTTTTATCCTGATTTATCAAAATACGAGGAAACAAAATCAACACAGGACTATATAGCGGGTACGGGCTACACCTATTTTGCAGTAGCTATTGATAGATATGGTAGACTTGGTTGGCAGGATAGCTGTATTCACGACGAGGACCCCGGCTATGATAATGCACATATAATTGAAATAGTAAGTGAGCATGTAGATAAGCGCTTTTTAACCTATCTTCGCTCCATAGGTGTTTCCTACATTATAGCAGGTGATGGCGAGCATTTGGAAATTGAAAGAGCTCTTGAAAAGCTAAAGCAATATTTCGGCATAAATAAGCTTCTTTTAGAGGGTGGCAGCATTGTTAACGGATGGTTTGAAAGAGAGGATTTAGTTGACGAATTAAGCATTGTAATAGCTCCTACAATTGCCACAAAGGGAGATTATCCTTTATTTTTCAACGGCAAGGCAATGGATTTAACTCACGTAGAAACAAGAACCTTTGAAAACGGAGTTGTTGCCTTAAGATTTAAGAGGTAATAATATGAAAAAAATACTAACTATACTTTTGGGAATAATCCTTGTGCTCTCACTTTTTGCCTGCAAGGGCGATGATGAGAATGGGGAAAGTAATTTAAATAACGAAAGCCCACAAAGTACCACAAAATACCCTTGGGGAGATGAGGGTTTAACGCTTCCGGAAGTAGAGCTTTAATGGTATGAAAAGAATTATATGCTTAATTTTTTGCTTGATAGCAGCCTTTTCTCTTGTAGCCTGCAATAATGACGAAGAGCCAAAGGACACAAAACCAACAACAAGCTCAAGTCAGCAAGCTAATAATGAAGAGGACAAAAAGGTAATATATAAGGTAAGCGGCAAGGAATATAAGGTTGATATGTCAACAATTAATGTTGCATGGGATGAGGACAATGCTCCTACCCAAATAAATAAGGACAACTTTATATCCTTAATGAAAAATGAATTTGGCAGCTCCAAAATCACCTTTACAAGTGAAAATTCCTTTACCTTAACCGGTACAAACAACCAAAACCACGACTTTGAGGCAACGGATTGCGAAAGAATAGATAACGAGCTGTTTAAGGAAATAGCTACCAAGGGCAATGTAGATGTGCTGATTTACGAGGACAAGGTATCCTTCCTTTGCGACTTCTTTGTCAAGGGCTGGGGAATGTACATTTCCATTGACTATGTCAGTGAGTAACATTACAATGAAATAAAGCTACTTATATCATAAGATTTATTTCATTTCAAGAGCGTAGCACATTTCATCATAAAAAAACAAGGAACAGACAAATTTTGTCTGTTCCTTTTAGTTTGTTATGCTTTGTTTTAAAGTGAGAGAAAGATATCCTGCCTTACAAATGTTGTTTTTGTTTGCTTTGTTACATATCTCTTTTGCACTTGTGCAAAAATACATTGTGTGGGAACACACAATATCACTTGGCAAAGCCAAATATCATCGAGTCTTGCTCAATATCATTGCAAATTAACGAATGTTAATTTGATACCCACCGAGCCGTGTAAGGCGAAAATTTGAACCTTGTGTTAACAAGGGTGGTGTCCTCATAATATCTTTACTGCTTCCAACATCTATCATAGACTGTCCGGCAAATGCCCATTAAGAGAGAGTATGATAGGAGGCCTGCAAACCGATATTGGATATTGAACTCCATTTTTAAAAGTGTAGCTCGAATACATCACCTTATCACGCACTAAGCAGGAATACAATTTAATTATATGCAATTTTTTTAAAAATATAGCACCCTGTGTCTATTTTTTATCGTGGTCAATTATATTTATTCGTGAGTCAAATATAGGGCAAACCTTGTCAAGCTCCTGTCCCTCAACAGGAACATAGGTGTCCTCTTTTTTGTCAGCCTTTATTTTTTTGAGCACATAGTATTCAGTTGGTGCAATAGCCACATAGGTGCTACCGTCAATTTCACATTCGTCTATTAGCTCATAAACGCTTTCGCTTCCATCATCATTGGTAAATGTAAGAAAGCGCTTTTCTTCACCCTTCATTATAACTCACATCCTTTATTATATAATACCATTTTTCAACATAAATGTCAAGGTTCTTAAATATCCTCTGGCTTATTGTCGCCAAAGTGCTTAACTACAATTACCTGACGAGTGTTATAAGCCTCATCAACCAAAGCGTTAAAGTCAAGCTTGTTTTCCTCTGCCAAAACAGATTCTAAATCAGGTCTTGTTCTTGGATGGCGAGGAGTAAATACAGTACAGCAGTCTTCATATGGAAGAACAGATGTTTCAAAAGCACCGATTTTTCTTGAAACAGAAATAATTTCTTCCTTATCCATACCAATTAACGGACGGTAAATCGGAATGTCGGAGAGTACATTGGTTACATTAATAGCCTTCATAGTCTGGCTTGCAACCTGACCTAAGCTTTCCCCTGTAATAATAGCCTCACAATCGTATTGATGGGCAAGCTTTACCGAAATTGCCATCATATATCTTCTTAAAAGTAGAGTAAAGTAGTCCTCATCACAATTATCACGAATAAGCTCTTGAATTTTAGTAAGAGAAACAACGTGAACTCTAATTCTTAAGGTGTAATCTGTTAAAATCTTAGCAAGCTCTAAAACCTTTTCCTTTGCTCGCTCAGAGGTATATGGAAAGCTTTCAAAGTGGATAGCCTCAAGCTGTACACCACGCTTAGCCATCATAAAGCCTGCAACAGGAGAGTCAATTCCACCGGAGAGCAAAAGAAGTCCGCGACCACTTGAGCCATAAGGAATACCACCTGCGCCCTTTTCCTGCCCTGCGTGAATAAAGGCTTCCTTTTCTCTTATCTCAACACGCAAAACAACCTCGGGGTTGTGTACATCAACCTTAATTCCTCGAACACAGGAAAGCACACAGCCACCAACCTCCTCTGAAATTTGGGGGGAGGTTAAAGGAAAGCGCTTGTCCGACCTTTTTGACTCAACCTTAAAGGTCTTGTATTGCTTTAATCTTTCAGGCATAAGAGCTCTTACAACCTCTAAAATTTCACCCATATCCTTTTTACAGGTGTATGCGCGGGATACGCCAACAAAGCCAAAAACGTGCTTTGCGTGCCAATACATTTCATCGATTCGTTCAATTGATTCCTCGTCTAATGGCTCAATATAAATTGTGCTTTGTGAGTAGAAAACATTAAAATTACCGATACGTCTTGCCCTTAATCTTAGTTCCTTTAGCATTTTCTTCTCAAAGTCGCCACGGTTAGCGCCCTTTAGCACAACCTCACCGTATTTACATAAAATTACTTCCTTGATATTTTCAATCATCTTATGTGTCCGTCACCCTTTATAATATATTTTTGTGTGGTAAGAGCCCCAAGTCCCATAGGACCTCTTGCGTGTAGCTTTTGTGTGGAAATTCCGATTTCAGCGCCTAAGCCAAACTCACCACCGTCGGTAAATCTTGTAGAAGCATTAACGTAAAGAGCACAGGAGTCAATATTATTAACAAAATAATCAGCATTTCTGTGGTTTTCCGTAATAATGCTCTCACTATGTCCTGTTGAATATTTTCTTATATGTGTAACAGCCTCATAAACGTCATTAACAACTCGACAGCTTACAATGTAGTCGTCATACTCTGTATCAAAATCCTCATCTGTTGCCAAAGCAATTTGAGGTAAAATTTTGCATACCTCGTCACAGCCCCTGAATTCAAGATTATATTTTCTTGTTTCCTCATAAAGCCTTACAAAAAACTCTTTTGCAACACTCTTATTTACAAGAATGGTTTCAATTGCATTGCAAACAGAAGGACGGGAGCATTTTGCATTAATGGCAACCTTAATTGCCATATCAATATTTGCGCTGTCATCAACGTATAAATGGCAATTTCCTGCTCCTGTTTCAATAACAGGCACACGGGAATTGTTAACTACATTTTGAATAAGACCCTTTCCGCCACGTGGAATTAAAACGTCAACTAAGCCACGCATTTCCATAAGAATATTAGCACTTTCTCTTGTGGTGTTTTCAATTAAGCAAACACAGTTTTCATCAAAGCCACAGCTCTTAAGCGCTTGTCTTATAATTTTTACAATCTGCTTATTTGTGTTAATAGCCTCCTTGCCACCACGTAGCACAACCGCATTACCACTCTTTAAGCAAAGGGAAGCAGCATCGGGAGTTACATTAGGGCGCGCCTCGTAAATCATAGCAACAACACCAAGAGGAACGCTGACGCACTCAATTTTAAGTCCGTTCGGACGTGTAAAGGTGTTGCCGGCTCCGATTGGGTCAGGCAAGGAAACAACGTGCATAATAGCATCGGAAAGACCCTTAACCCTTGCTTCGTTAAGCATAAGACGGTCAAGCATAGCCTGACTTATACCGTTATTCTTAGCATTTTCCAAATCTATTTCATTTGCCTTAATTATACTTTCACACTCTTTTGTGATTGCATTTGCTATTTTTACAAGAGCATTGTTTCTTTCACTTGTGCTTTTTTGGCTAAGTGTAAATGACGCATTTTTTGCGCCAATACAAAGCTCCTTAATTTCGTTATAAAGCTCCATAATTTACCTCGTTAGTTATTTTTAGCTGCAAAGTATGTACCAATATGCTTGCCGTCTAAAATGTCGTAAAGCTTAAGTGGATTTTCTCCATTAATAATAAGCATAGGAATACCGTTTTCCGTAGCAATTCTTGCAGCCTCAATTTTAGTTGCCATACCGCCTGTGCCGCGACAAGAGCCCGCACCTCCTGCATATGCTCTTATTTCGTCATTAATTTCCTCAACTCTGTCAATAAGCACAGCATCATCAAATTTTCTTGGGTCCTTGTTGTAAAGACCATCAATATCACTCATATTAATAATGAAATCAGCATCACATGCAATACCCACATAGGCAGAAAGGGTATCATTTCCACCAAAGCGAATACCGTCACAGGAAACAGAGTCATTTTCATTAACAATAGGCACACAGCCCATAGAAATCAGAGCATTAAAGGTATTCTTAACAAGCTCAAGGCGATGGGGGTCATCAACAACATCCTTAGTCATAAGAATTTGTGCAACAGTTTGACCGTAGTTGCCAAAAAAGTTTTCATAAATCTTCATTAGCTGGCTTTGACCAACAGCGGCGCAAGCCTGCTTTTGCTCCAAGGTGTCAGGGTACTTGCTAAGACCTAAGCGAGCATAGCCTGCGCTTACAGCACCGGAGCTTACAAGAGCAACCTCGTGTCCTGCATTTTTAAAGTCGCAAAGGGTACGCACAAGCGCCTCAATTCTTCTGAAATTAAGTGAGCCGTTTGGGTATGTTAAGGTAGAAGTACCGATTTTAACAACAATTCTTTTGTAATTTCTAATCATAATATATTAAACCTCAAAAATAGTAAAATTCGCTTGAATAAACGTTTTAAATATAGTATAATAAAACTGTTAGTAATATTATATATGGTAAAACACAAAATTTCAAGTGTTTTGAAAGGAAAAGAGTATGAAAGAGAAAATTTATGTAGAAATAAAGGGCATTAAGCTTGGTATTGTTACTGAGGATGGAGCTGAATATGTTGAAAGAATAGCAAATCAGCTTGAAGAAAGCCTTGATAGAATGATGAAGGCACAAAAAAATTGTACACTTGTAGAGGCTGCATTGTTTAACGCAATGAGCCTGCAAAGTCAATGCGAGGAAAATGAAAAGAAGCTAAAGAACGTTGAAACTCAATTAGCTATTTATCAAGCAAACGTAAATAGATTAAGAATTGAAAACGAAGAATTAAGAACAAGGCTCTCCCAGCAATGAAAAAAACAGAGCTTTTAGCTCCCGCAGGAGATAAGGCTGCTTTAATTTCAGCAATTGCTAACGGAGCTGACGCAGTATATTTCGGCTTAGATATATTCAATGCAAGAATAAGAGCCGAAAACTTTACTCTTGAAAATGTAGAGGAGCAAATCAACCTATGCCACGCCCACGGTGTTAAAGCATATGTAACCTTAAATACACAGCTGTATAATAAGGAATTACCCTTAATGCTTGAATACGTTGGCAAGCTTTACGAAAAGGGAATAGATGCCTTAATTGTAGCCGATTTTGGCGTTGCATCACTTATAAAAAGGTATTACCCCGATTTTGAAATTCACGCAAGCACACAGGCAAGCGTACATAACAAAAACGGAGCAGAGCTTTTAAATAAGGAGCTTGGCTTTTCACGTGTTGTTCTTGCAAGGGAGCTTGACAAGGGCAGTATTGAATATATTTCAAATTCTGACGAGTACGAAACAGAAATATTTGTTCACGGCGCACATTGTATGTCCGTGTCAGGTCAATGTCTTGCAAGCTTTTGTATGGGTGGACGCAGCGGTAACAGAGGTGAGTGCGCTCAGCCCTGTCGCTTGCCCTATTCCATAGGCAAGGAAAAGGGATACCCTCTTAGCCTAAAGGATATGAGCCTGTCAACTCACATAGAGGAAATTTTAAATAGTGGCACAGCCTCATTAAAAATAGAAGGCAGAATGAAAAGCAGCACCTATGTAGGTGGCACGGTTAAAATTTGGCGTGAGCTTCTCGGTAAAAAAAGAAGCGCCAATAAACAGGAATTATCAACACTGGGGGCGCTGTTTTCCCGTGGTGGCTTTACTGATGGGTACTTTACGGGCAACATAAACAAGACTATGCTTGGTGTACGCTCAGATAAGGACAAGGAAGCAAGTCTTTTACAGGAAAAGGAAGTTATCGAGCTTGACAAGGAGGGCATTTGCTTAAGCGCCGAGCTATACATAGGCAAAAAAAGCAAGCTAACCTTAACCTATATGGAAAAAAGCGTCACAGCTTATGGTGACGTTGTTGAAAGAGCGAATAATGCCCCTATGTCATATGAGGACGTAAAGAAAAATCTTATAAAATTCGGCTCAACCCCGTTTTATGTTCAAGACCTTGATATTAAAATGGATGAGGAAATTATTATAAAAAATTCCTCTCTTAATGCTTTAAGAAGAGCATCAATCCAAATGCTCTTTGAAACAGGCAGAAAAGCAAAGGAAATCACTCTTGAAAAGCCAAAAGCAGACACGTCCCTTGGCAAAATTAAAACTGCAATTTTTGAAAGCATTGAGCAAATACCCGAAAACAGCGACTATTTTGATATAGTATTTATCTCAGCTGAGGAGTATTTTTGCTCCCAATCTGACAAATCAAGAGTTAATGGAATTGCCTTGCCACCTGTTGTTTTAGATAAGGAATGGAGCGAGGTTGAAAAAATGATGTCCTATGCTCAGTATGAGGGCATAAAATATGCGCTTGTTTCCAATATAGGTCAAATTGAAAGAGTGAAAAAATTCGGCTTTGAAATAATCGCAGACTTCAGGTTTAATATATTTAATAGCTACACTCTTGAATTTTTAAACGGTCTTAACATAAAAAGAGCAATTGTATCCCCTGAATTATCCTTAGCACAGCTAAGAGATTTTAAAAATCAAAGCATAATCGCATATGGTAAATTACCGGTTATGGTAACCCACAAGTGCGTTTTAAAGGACACGGTTGGATGCAAGGCGGGTAAGGGCTACTTAAAGGACAGGCAGGGCGCTATGCTATATACAAGGTGCGAGTTTGGACACAGAAACGTAATTTATAATAGCGTGCCTATTTATATGGCAGACAAGATAAAGGATATCGAAAACTATTCTCACCACTTTATTTTTAGTGATGAGAGTGCCAGTGAGGCATACAAAATTATAGAAGCATATAAAAAAGGACAACCTGCAAATACAGGTATAAAGAGGATAAAATGAAGCTTGTTTTAGCGTCAAAGTCCCCAAGGAGAAAGGAAATTCTCCAAATGGTGACAAATGATTTTATTGTGCGTACACAAAACGCAGACGAAAGCTATGAAAAAAATACGCCCTTGTGCCGTGTGCCGCAAATTCTGGCTACAAGAAAGGCAGAGGCAACACCGATTTATGAGGATGAAATTATAATTGGGTGCGATACTGTGGTGGTATATGAAAATAACCTTTTAGGTAAGCCAAAAACAAAGGAGGAGGCAATAGATATGCTTCGCCTTTTAAGCGGAACTACCCATATGGTTATAAGTGGCATTTGCCTGCGTACTAAGGACAAGTCCTATTCTGACTCTGTAACAACATACGTTACCTTTAGAGAATTAGAGGAAAATGAGATAATTTCTTACGTAGAGGACTACTGTCCTACTGACAAGGCAGGAGCATACGGAATACAGGAAAGGGCAGGAGCATTTGTGTCAAAAATTGATGGGGATTTTTACAATGTAGTTGGCTTGCCACTGTGTAAATTATGCCAAATCCTTAGGGACGTGTTTGATTTTAATATATTATAAGGGGGAAATACCTTGACTAAAAAGGAAAAAAGAGAAAAGATAGCCAAGGTGGTCTTGGCACTAAAAAAGCTATACCCAAATGCAATTTGCTCCCTTGAATATGAGGGGGATGCTTGGAGGCTTCTTGTAATGGGGCGACTAAGCGCCCAATGTACAGATGAAAGAGTTAATATTGTATGTAAGGAGCTTTTTTCAAAATTTCCAACTCCTGTGGCTATGGCAAATGCGGATTTAAGCGAAATTGAAGACATAATAAAGCCCTGTGGACTTTTTAGAATGAAGGCGAAAAATATAAAGGATGCATCAATTCGCTTAATTAATGAGTATGGTGGCATAATGCCAAATACAATGGAGGAGCTTTTAAAATTTGAGGGCGTTGGCAGAAAAATTGCCAATTTGCTTTTAGGAGATTTATTTAATAAGCCTGCCATTGTTGCAGATACACATTGTATGCGTATTTGCGGTCGCCTTGGTATGTACAAGGAAGGAATGAAGGACCCTTATAAAACAGAAATGATTTTAAGTGAGTTGGTTGAGCCACAGGAGCAAAGCGATTTATGTCATCGCTTAGTCCTTTTTGGCAGAGAATATTGTAAGGCACAAGGCCCAAAATGCGATACGTGTCCCATAAAATTAATATGTAAGGATGAAAAATAATGATTGAATTTAAAAAATTACCAAAGGAAAGAAACAATGAATGTCTTGACCTTGTATGGCAGGTTTTTTGCGAGGCAGAAAGCTCCATTTTTACAAGTGAGGGTGCTTTAGCATACAAGGAAACAATTGATAAAACAAAAGAGAGTGGCAATATCACCTTTTACGGAGCTTTAGAAGATGATAAGGTCGTTGGTGTCCTCGGTATGAGGGAAAATAACCATATAGGCTACTTCTACATAGCATCAGCTTACCAAAGAAAGGGAATAGGTAAATCCCTTTTCAAGCTTATGAAGAGCGACTATGAAAATAAGGTATTTACAGTTAACGCAATGCCAACAGGGGTAAATGCTTATTCTGCCTTAGGCTTTGAGCAAGCGGGGGCTTTAATCAATGCAAACGGCGTAATCTCCACACCTATGAAATACAGAGAAAAAAACATATTAAGAAGAAACGGAAATGGACTTGAAAGATACTATAACTGTGAGCTTTTAAGAATTGAGCCTTGGGGCAA
Source organism: Clostridia bacterium (assembly GCA_017621085.1). Classification (GTDB taxonomy): domain Bacteria; phylum Bacillota; class Clostridia; order Oscillospirales; family CAG-272; genus RGIG2000. The sequence continues at coordinate 15,891 of JAGATW010000067.1, forward strand.
AAACGGCTTAAGAGTGCGCTCAACTCCCAATTGTACCTTATCAGGCAAGAACAGAGCCTTAATAGAGCAAGAGGAAATTGTGCCTGAAATTTACATAGACGAGCAACAGGGCTATATTGTAAACGGTAATGCCATGGCAACTATTAACAAGGATGGCAAGGTGACAATTTACAACCAAAGGGGAGAAATTATGCTTGAGGAAGCCCTTGAGCTTCAACCACTTAAGCGCCCTGCAAGATTTTTCAAGCCAAGCCTTTGTGGCTCATATGAATTAACAATGACCTTTAAAACCACACCAAATGAAAGAATATTCGGTATGGGTCAATATCAACAGCCATTTTTAAATGTAAAGGGCTGCACCCTTGAGCTTGCACATAGAAACTCACAGGCAAGCGTGCCATTTTATATTTCAGATAAGGGCTATGGCTTTTTGTGGAATTTACCTGCGATTGGCGAGGTTATGTTTGGTAAAAACCTTACAAAATGGAAGGCTATTTCCTCAAGTGAGCTTGACTATTTAATTATAGTTGATGATACTCCTAAGCAAATAGAGGAAGCTTATATGGAGTGCGTTGGTAAAGCGCCTAAAATGCCTGAGCTTGCTCTTGGCTTTTGGCAGTCAAAGCTACGCTATCGTACTCAAGAGGAGCTTATGAGCGTGGCAAGAAAATATAAGGAATTAAATATTCCCTTGTCCGTTATAGTATGCGACTTTTTCCATTGGCCGCATCAGGGTGATTTTCGCTTTGATTACGACTATTTTCCAAAGCCTGAGGAAATGACCAAGGAGCTTAAGGAAATGGGTACAGAGCTTATGGTGTCCGTTTGGCCTACAATTGAATTTGGTAGTGAAAACTATCAAGAAATGCTTGAAAAGGGTCTATTAATAAGAAACGACAGAGGCCCCTCTAACCATACGGAATTTGTTCACCCTGCTGTATATTATGATACAACTAACCCACAGGCAAGAAAATTTGTGTGGGATTTAGCAAAGAAAAACTATTACGATAAGGGCATTCGCCTTTTCTGGCTTGATGAGGCAGAGCCTGAATATCTTCTTTACGATTACGATAACCATAGATATTATGAGGGCAACTGTGCCGAGGTAGGCAACATTTACCCTGTTGACTATGCAAAGGGCTTTTATGAGGGCCTTAAGGAAGTGGGAGAAGAGGAAATTATAAGCCTTGTAAGATGCGCTTGGGCAGGAAGTGCCAAGTATGGCGCACTTGTTTGGTCAGGTGATATTATGCCAACCTTTGATGCACTTAAGTCACAGGTAAGAGCAGGACTTAATATGGCAATTGCAGGTATTCCTTGGTGGACTACCGATATAGGTGGCTTTGACTATGGTGACCCAAGCAGCGCCGACTACCAAGAGCTTGTTATGCGTTGGTTTGAGTATGCAACCTTCTGTCCTGTTTTACGTCTGCACGGCTATCGCGCACCATATATTCCCGCAGAGCCAAATGCCACAGGTGCAGGTCAATGCTACACGGGAGGAGATAACGAAATTTGGAGCTATGGGGAAAAGGCATTTGATATATTTAAGGACCATATTTTCCTTCGTGAAAGATTAAAGCCTTACATAATGGAGCAAATGGATATAGCTCACACCGAAGGCACTCCGCCTATGCGCCCACTATTTTATGATTACCCAAATGACAAATGCACATGGGACATAGAGGACGAATATATGTTTGGTCCTGACCTTTTAGTTTGTCCGATTACAGAATTAGGACAACGAGAGAGGGAGGTTTACTTCCCTGAGGGAGAAATTTGGGTTGACCCATATACCTTTAGAGAATATATTGGCGGTGTTTCATTAGTTGTAGATGCACCCTTGGAAAGAATACCTGTTTTTGTACGACGTGACAAGGGCTTTGATATGAGGGCGTTTAAGAAGTAATGGAGTATGCAGTAGTAATATTTGCGTCCATTTTAGCAGGAATCGGCACAGGACTTGTTGGTCTTAGCGCTGCTACTGCAATGGTACCGCTTATGATAGTTTTATGCCCGACCTTTATGGGCGAGCATGGCGTTTATATGGCAACGGCTATTGCCTTGGCAAGTGATATTCTTGCCTCTGCCGCAACCTCAGCCACATATGCAAAAAATAAGAATATAGACTTAAAGCGTGGTGGAATATTCTTTGGCTGTGTTGTAGTTATGAGTATTGTTGGCTCAGTTGTAGCCTACTTTACCCACCCTGCGCTTTTAAGTGGCTATTCTCTTATTATGTGCGTTCTTATCGGTCTTAGATTTGTGGTAATGCCCGAGTCAAAGGAAAGAGTAAGAAAAACTAAGGACGCGGGACTAACAGGCTGGGAGCTTGCAGTTTCCATCGGCTTTGGTATAGGAATAGGCTTTTGCACAGCCTTCTTTGGCTCAGGCGGTGGACTTATGATGCTTGTTGTATTAACATCACTTATGTCCTTTGAAAGAAAGGTTGCAGTTGGTACATCTACCTTTATAATGACCTTTACAGCCTTAATTGCCACAATTAGCCATATTATAGTTGAGCCTAAGATAATTTTAGAATGCTGGAACTTTATGATAGTTGGTGTTATAACAACTACAATTTTTGCTCTGATAAGCGCAAGATTTGCCAATAGGGTAAGTGGAGAGGTAACAGGCTATGTTACAGGAGTTACACTGTTCCTGCTTGGCTTAATCTTAATTGTTTTTAATAACACAGATAAAATTGATGCTTCATATTTCTTTGATTTTGTAACAGTATTAATAGTTCTTTTAGCATATGTTGGTGGCTTGTCCCTTGTGTTTATAGTTTTAAGATACACAACAAAATTGCCCGACCACGTGTTTAGAAAGCTAATACACGCAGTAGTATATACATCGGTAATACCAATTGCCTTGCTAACTGACAAATGGATAGTTACGGTTTTGGTAGCGCTTGTGTTCTATGTTTTAGCTGTTTTTGGCTTTATGATAATAGAAAGATACAATTTCTATAAAATGCTTTTTGTTGAAAAAACAAGGCAAAAGGTAGCCTTTGACTTTGCACTATTGTACGGAATAATGGTAATTTTACTCTTTATTTTCTGGGGAGTGTTGGGAGATTCCTATAAGTATATAGCAATAACCTCAATTCTTGCTTGGGGACCGGGAGATGCTATGGCTACCATAATCGGTAAAAAATATGGTAAGCATAAAATAAGAGGCAAGCTAATAGATGGGGAAAAAACAATAGAGGGTACAAGCGCTATGGCAATAGTGTCATTTATATGCACACTTGTATGCTTGCTTGTTTTCTCAAGCATTAGCTGGTATGTTTGCATAATGCTTTCGTTAATTGTAGCCCCTGTTGTTGCAGCAGCAGAGCTATATACTCCAAAGGGCTTTGATGCCTTAAGCGTGCCTGTGGCAGCCTGTATCACCCTTTGCGTTTCAATATTTGTATAAAGCAACTAACGGTTGGGAAAAAGTAAAATTTCCCAACCGTTAATATATGGACAATTTGTTAAATTTATGGTTTAATATAGGTAGAAGATGGCTCGAAAGGAGTAAAAATGAAAAATATATTTGCCACACAATTTAAGGAGTACAGAAAAAAGCTGAATATTTCCCAGGAGGAAATTTCCGAAAGACTAAACGTAACCTCTCAGGCAGTTTCCAAATGGGAGTGCGAAAAGTCATACCCCGATATGCAAATGCTTGTAGATATTGCAACCTTGTTTGAAATAAGCTTGGATGAGCTGATTTTAGGCAAAAAGGACACCTGTGTTACAAATATTCCCGATGATGAAAAATTAAGATTAGTTCTTTGCAAGGGCAAAGAGGTTGTTGACTCAAGCGAATACGATGTTACAATGAAAATAAGATTAGACGGTAAATGTGAAAGCTTGGAAATTTCCGGTAATGCCAACATTACAGGAGAAATAATAGGTGAGGTGCATGCAAGTGGTAGCATAAATTGTGATGCAATACGTGGTAACGTAACAGCAGGCACAAGCGTTAATTGTGATGAGGTTTTAGGTAATGTAAACGCAGGCTCAGGTGTTAACTGTGACGGAATAGGTGGAGATGTAAGTGCCGGCACAAACATAGTTTGTGATGATATTGGTGGTAATGTAGCCTGTGGACTTACAATCCAGTGTGACAATATTTCTGGTAGCGTTTCCTGTGGAATGACCATTACCTGTGATACCATAAACGGTGACATTAAGGAGTGCAACGGAGATATACACGTAAAAACCCTTAACGGCAAAATCAACAAGTGTGAAAAAGCTCTGTATCTAAAGGGAGATACACAACCCGAGTAAAGTAATTAAGGATTAATTTGTTAAGCCTTTTAAAGAAAGCAAGGCTTTTATTACAAATCAGGCTCTAATCATTTAACAAAAAACTAAGTGCTAATGATAATAGCTCCTAATAAATTCGCCACACACCCCTACAAAATGCTTTTGCATTTGTAGGGGTGTGTTCTGCAATATGCACTTACTTACATACGCAAAAAGCCTCCTTTGTAAAGGCACCCGTTAGGGCGTGCATTTTATGTAGAGGTGGATTGCGTTAGCAAGACGGAGGGATTTACACACGCCTTCTTGCGTGATGATATATAACCCTTACGTCTTGGCAATATACAACACATTCAGCGTTGATAAATTTGGGAGCGGAGAAACAAGTTGTAATATAGTGGCATTTTTTACACCTCATCCGTCAACTTCGTTGACACCTTTCTCGCTTCGGCTCGGTCACACTGTGGCTCTAACACTCCCCGAGTGTTATTCACTACCACAGTGACACTACGTTACCCACTGGAGAAGGCAATTGCAGGTGTAGTTATTTCTCCAAGTCTTAAAAAATACGAAGCTAAAGCGTATTTAAAAAGCCTTCTCCAGTGGGAGAAGGTGTCGCCTGTGGCGACGGATGAGGTGTAAAAACAAAAGAAACCCAATAATAAAACGGGCAAAAAATAAATTTCACTTTTTCTTGTAGGGGTCGGCGCCTTTGATGACCCGTTCAAAATACGAGCATTTCAATCGTAGTGGAGGATATCATCCTCCCGTTTCCTCTATATAAAACAAAAAAGACCGTTTTGAAACGGTCTTTTTGATATGTTGGCTTAAATTACTTAACCTCTGCCTTTGCACCAGCATCTGTAAGCTGCTTAGCAATGTCGTTAGCCATATCCTTAGATACAGCCTCCTTAAGTGTCTTTGGAGCGCTCTCAACGAGTTCCTTTGCTTCCTTAAGACCAAGGCCTGTGATTTCACGAACAACCTTGATAACGTTAAGCTTGCTTGCACCTGCCTCAACAAGTACAACGTCAAACTCTGTCTTCTCCTCAACAGGAGCAGCTGCAACAGCAGCACCAGCAACTGCAACAGGAGCAGCGCTTACGCCAAATTCTTCTTCAACTGCCTTTACAAGGTCAGCAAGCTCAAGGATTGTAAGAGCTTTGATTTCTTCAACAATATTTGTAATCTTTTCGTTAGCCATGATTATTTATCCTCCGTATAAAATAAATATAATTTTTTTAGATTTAATTTTTACATATTTAGGCAATGTAAATAGCCTTATGATGCAGAATAATTATTCTGCCTGAGCTTCGCCACCCTTGTCGATAACTGCCTGCAATGCACGAGCAAAGCCGGAGATAGGACCTTGGATAGAGCCCAAGAATCTTGCAAGA